>CAZTQK010000133.1:0-14344 GCA_964615635.1 uncultured Planctomycetales bacterium | reverse complement strand
AGGCCAGCCAGTTCCTGCCCGACCGCTACGTCAAGGGCAAGTGCTACGAGTGCGGTGCGGAGGGAGCCTACGGCGACCAGTGCGAAGCCTGCGGCGTGTCCATCGACCCGATGAAGCTGATCAACCCGATCAGCACCATCACCAACACCAAGCCCGAGCCGCGCGAGACCACCCACTGGTACATGCAGTTACCACAGTTCGAGGAGAAGCTGCGGGCCTGGCTCGAAGCCAAGCGACAGCCACAGGGCGACTGCCCGCCGTGGCGAGAAACCGTGCTCAACTTCTCCCTCGGCCAGATCAAGCAAGGCCTGCCCGAGCGGGCCATGACCCGCGACCTGCACTGGGGCGTGCCGGTGCCGCTGGATGACCCCGACGCGGCCGGCAAGGTGCTCTACGTCTGGTTCGACGCCCCGATCGGCTACGTGTCGTTCACGGCCGAGCTGTGCCAGCAGGTGGACGGCGACTGGAAGGCCTACGAGCGCTGGTGGAAGGACCCGGATTGCCGGATCGTCCACTTCATCGGCGAGGACAATACGGTGTTTCACGCCCTGACCTGGCCGGCGATGCTCATGGCCGAGGGGTCGTACCAGTTGCCCTGGCAGGTGGTGGCCAACTCGTTCCTGAACATCAAGTTCCCCGGCAAGGACGAGGAGAAGATCAGCAAGAGCCGCGGGACGGCCATCTGGATCGAAGAATACCTCAAGATGTTCGAGGCCGACCCGCTGCGCTACTACCTGACGGCCATCGCCCCGGAGGCGCAGCGGACCACCTTCGACGTGGACGACTTCATCACCCGTAACAACGGCGAACTGGTCAACGCCCTGGGCAATTTCGTGAACCGGGCAATGACGTTTGTTCAGAAGTACCTGGATAACAAGGCCCCGGCCGTCGGCGACCGGCAGCAGGTGGACATCGACCACGTGGCCAATATCGCCGCCCACGCTGACCGGGTCACCGCCCGGCTGGACACGCTGCGATTTCGGGCCGCTATGGAAGAGATCATGAACCTCGCCCGTGCCTCCAACGCCTACTTCGATGCCAAGAAGCCCTGGCAGCAGCGAAAGGACGACCTGGCCGCCTGCGGGACGAGCCTCAACGTGTGCATCCAGACCGTCAAGGCCCTGATGACGCTGATGGCCCCGTTCTTGCCGTTCTCGGCCGAGAAGTGCCTGAAGATGCTCAACCTCGACGCCACCGCCCTGGCCTGGGATCAGGCGACGGTCGAACTCCCCGCCGGCCACGCCCTCGGCGAGCCGGTGATGCTGTTCCAGAAACTCGACCCGAAGGTGGTGTTTGCGGACATGCAATAGGGGACGAGGGGCGAGGGCTGAGGGGCGAGAGATGAGGGGCGCGGGGTGCGTAGGAGCGGCTTGTAGCCGCGCCCCGTCATTGTCTTGACGAGCCCAGGGGCTTGTCCCCTGGGTTGCCGCTGGACCGAGATTTCGTACGTGTTTAGCGTGCAAGACAGCGGGTCAGGCACTTTTTGTCATCTTCTTGCCGCCGACGAGTCCCGACGGACTGAGCCAACCTCTCCAAATTGCACCGCGAACCGCATTTGGGCAAAAAGAGCCAGACCCCGGCCCGCTAAACACGTACGAGATTCCCATCTCGGTCCTATTCAGAAGCGGATTCCCATCCGCCGTCCCGAGGGGCCAACGGATTCGCCAAGGAGTAGTGCAAGAGAGGATTCTCGCACCAACGGAACTGGCCGCTGGCCCCGGAATCCGTTCCGGGGCCTTGTGCGTTGAGGATTCCGATCCTCATAATGGCCGAATGCCAAACGGATTCGGCCAGGCGAGACGGCCCGGAAGGGATTCCGGGCCGAGCGGCCCTCGCCGCACGCGCTAAACACATACGAGAAAGGATTCTCGCACCAGCGGAAGTGGATTCTCCGGAACCGCGAGGGGGTGGAGTGCATCTAAGCAGCAGGACACGCTCGATCCGGAGGAACCAGCAATGAGTCATCCAACCTTCCGTTCTTCGGCTGCGGCGGTCACCCTCGCCTCCCTCTTGGTCGCTGTTGCCGGGCAGGAAGCCCGACCGGAGGTCGCACGGCCGGCACCAGCCCCCGACGTAAAGGCTGTGGCCGACGGCAATAACCGCTTTGCCCTCGATCTTTACGGCAAGCTGAAGAAGGGCGACGAGAACCTTTTCTACTCGCCGTACAGCATCTCGACCGCCTTGGCCATGACCTACGCCGGGGCCCGTACGACCACGGCCGAGGAGATGGCCAAGACTCTGCACTTTGATCT
This sequence comes from uncultured Planctomycetales bacterium, assembly GCA_964615635.1. Taxonomy (GTDB): domain Bacteria; phylum Planctomycetota; class Phycisphaerae; order UBA1845; family PWPN01; genus JAUCQB01. The sequence continues at coordinate 12,092 of CAZTQK010000133.1, read as the reverse complement.
GCCCACCGAGCGACTCCACCCGGCCTATGCGGAGATGATCCGCGACCTCAACGAAGCCGGGAAGAAGGGCGACTTTGAGTTGAGCGTGGCCAATCGCCTCTGGGGGCAGAAAGGCGAACCGTTCCTGAAGGACTTCCTCGGCCTGACCGAGCGGTCCTACGGGGCCGGCCTGAGCGAGGTGGACTTCACGGGCAACACCGAAGGGGCTCGCAAGACTATCAACGACTGGGTCAAGAAACAGACGGCCGACAAGATCAAGGAACTGATCAAGCAGGGCGTGCTTGACCGCGATACCGCCCTGGTCCTCACCAACGCCATCTACATGAAGGCTGACTGGCTGGCCAAGTTCAAGAAGCAGGACACCAACCCTGCCCCGTTCTTCGCGGCCGGGGGCAAGGAACTCCAGGTGCCCACTATGCACCAGACAACCCCGTGCAGCTACGCCGAGGCCGACAATCTCCAGGTGCTCGAGTTGGTCTACAGGGGCGAGCGCCTGTCCATGGTCATTCTGCTTCCGCGACAGAGAGATGGCTTGGCCGATCTCGAGCAGAAGCTCATGTCTGAGAACCTGACCAGGTGGCTGACCCAACTCAAGAATCAGAAGGTGAGGGTTGCCTTGCCCAAGTTTAAAGCCACGAAGGAATTCAGCCTCGCGCAGGTTCTGCAATCACTGGGCATGACCAAGGCCTTTGATGGGGGCCAAGCCGACTTTTCCGGCATGAACGGCAAGAAGAACCTGTTCATCTCCGCAGTGGTTCACAAGGCCTTCGTCGCCATCGATGAGGAAGGCACGGAGGCCGCCGCCGCCACCGCCGTGGTCATGAAACTCACGGCGATGCCCACGCCCGAGCGGATCCCCGAATTCGTCGCAGATCACCCCTTTGTCTTCCTGATCCGCGACCGCGTGTCCGGCGCGATTCTCTTCATGGGAAGGATGATGGAACCAAAGGCGGAGTAGCCTGGAAGCAGTCGGCGAAGTAGGGTCCGCCCTGGCGGACCACGGCTTGCTCCATAGCATTCAATCGCCGCGGCCGTTGCGGTAGACTGCTGCCATGGCTCGACTGCGACGAACGCGATGGATCCTCAAGTGGGTCGGACTGATCCTCTCGCTGCTCGTCGCGGTCGTGTGGGCCGTTTCGTATTCGCCTTTTGTCCTCTGCTGGTTCGGGACAAGCGGCGGAGTGATGTGTTCTGATGGTCGCATCCACCAGCCTTTCGCAGGTCAAAGACCGGCGATTCTCGAGCCCGGTGTTCAATTCATCGGGCAATCCGCCATGCCGGCAACGGATGACTTCAGCGTGCCCTTATGGGGCCTGTTTCTCGTTGTCGCTCTCCCCACCGTGTTCCTTTGGTGGCGCGACCGCCGCCGCATCCCGCCCGGCCACTGCCGCAACTGCGGGTATGATCTCACCGGCAACGTGAGCGGCGTGTGCCCGGAGTGTGGCATGGCGTTGTCTTCCGAACGTCCGGGCGGTGAGAGTGAAACATGATATTGATCTTGCTGGTTGCCCTGCTGGCGGTCATGATCTGGGTGGAGTGTGCTGCCTGGCGGGTGATGTCCGCCGCACATGACAACCGTCACAAGCGCCTTGTATATGTGGCCTTGGCATTGGTCGGCCTCTTGACTGGCATGTGGTGTGGTTTCTTCCTCGAGTACCGCCTTTCGCCTGGACTGAGGTGTGCCAGCTTTCCGATACCCGCCGCCGTGTTTCATCTTGAAGGAGGGCAGTGGGTCGACTTCATCACACCGGCACCCGGCTTGATTGTTCTCCTCAATATGGCACTGGTCACAGCATCTACTCTGTTCCCTTGGTCGCTCAGGACGGTGTTGAGGCATCGGCGGGTACACAGACGGCTCCTCCAGGGTCTCTGTCCGAGCTGCGGCTACGACCTCACGGGTAACGTGAGCGGCATCTGTCCGGAGTGCGGAGAGAAGGTTGTCCCGCGGCAATCGGCCTGAACTAGGTTGTTTTGAACCGCCGAGGCGCCTTCGCGCCTCGTACAATGCTGCAAAACATGCGACAACTATTGAAACCGACATCTCCCGGGAGCAGTTGCGACGTGGTTGTGGACAATCATGGCAAGGTCGGGGGTGGAGCAAGCGCGCCCGCAAGGCCGCTGCGGCCATGCGTTTTGCGGCAGAATATCGAGGGCGTGCGGGGGGTGTCCAGTCAAACGACGTGATTACGGGTATTATCGTTGTCTGGGGCTGGACGATTCTCGCTTCGGAGGGCAGCGGGTTCGCTGGCCCCAGAATCCCTTCTGCGGCCTTCCTCGCAGAGGATTCCTATCCTCATTCACGCCAGCCCCGGAACAGACCCCGGGCCAAGCGGCCGCAAACCCCGCCTCCACTAACAGCCTAACAGACCAACAGACCAACAGACTGACACCCCGCCCCCAGCCCCCAATCCCCAGCCCCTCGCGGCATCGCCGCGCTGCAAAAAAAACAGCAAACATTCTGAAAGCGGACGTTGACGAATTAAAAACATGTGCTATATTCAATCCATCGTGAGGAGTAAGAGGTAGAAAGCCTGCTGGGGGCGGGGCAGCCTTCTTAGTCTTCTACTTCTCTTTCTTCTAGTGGTCAGCGTAAGCCTGTTTTCTGTTTGTGTCGAACAGGAGCGAGGGAGGTCTGCGCAATGAGACGGACGATTGTCATCACTTCGGTCGCACTCGCGGTTGTCGCTTTCGCCGCGTTCCTTAAATCAGCCTGGGCCCACTCCGGCTTGCCCCTCATCGACGAACTCCTCGGCACATCCCAATGGCCCGCCACGGCCGTCACCGACGCCGAGGGCGCGGGTACCAGCGACGCCAACCAGATGAAGAAACTCGGCAGCGCCCAGAACACCGCCACACCCGCCCAAGCCGACGGGCCGTGTCTCGTCTCCGCCGTATCACGCAAGACCCACGACACACCCAGCGGCCCGGCCGACTTCGACGTCCCGCTGACCATCGAAGGCCCCGCCTCGGTCGAAGGACGCATCGACTGGTACGAGGATGGCTATAAGCTCCTTCTCGTACTGAACTTCAGTGAAGCCGTAGTTGCCGCCGACGGCCAGCTCGACAGCAGCGAGATCACTGTCACCAATGGCACCCTCCTCACCGCCACGTCATCAGGAACAACCCTGATCCTGGACACGAGAGTTCCCGACGATCCGATCTGCGTCACCGTCGCCTTGACTGGCCTCGTCGATGCCGCGAGCCAAACCAACCCATCGACCGGCCAGACAACCGTCTCCGTCGTCGTGCTGCCCGGCGATGTCGATGGCAACCGGGTCGTCGACGCCGCTGATGCCGAACTCGTCGGCTCGGCCGTCGGGCAAACGGTGGATTCGTCTAACTTCCGTGCGGACATCGACTTGGACGGTGCTATCAGTGCCGAATCAGATCAGGCGGTCGATGCGCTCATGGCGACGTTTGCTCGTCTGAGCCGAGCCGGCTGCCCGCCCGACAGCGACCTGGACGGTATCGTCGACGAGTCGGACAACTGCCCGCTCCATGTGAACGCGGACCAGGCAGACCAGGATGTCGACGGAGTCGGCGATGCATGTGATCGCTGCTGGGGAGGCGACGACCGCTACGACTCTGACGCCGACGGCGTTCCCGATTCCTGTGACAACTGCCCCAACGTGCCGAACGAGGAGCAAGTCGACGATGATCAAGACGGGGTTGGCAGCTCCTGTGACAACTGTGTGATCGTCCCCAACGCAGATCAGACAGACACCGACGCGGACGGGGTGGGTGACGCCTGCGCACGGCCGAAGGCCGTTCCGGTGCCGGAGTCTCCGCAACTTCCGTTGCCGGATGGGATTGAGGTTCCGTCGGTCGCCTTGGTGGCTCCGCCACGACGTCCGGCTGAGGTTGTCGAGCCGTTTAACATGGCCGATCTGGTGGCCAGTGGCGTCGTCACTGCCAGCCGGCCAGCGGATACGCAGCCTGCGGAAGGCGATCAATACAGCAGCTTGGCCAGCGCGATGGCCTGGCAGCCACGCGTCGCGGCCATGTACGACTTCGACCTCGACGGCGACGTCGATCATGCGGATTTCGCCTATGTCCAGGCATGCATGACAGGCCCGGCCGGTCAGATGCTCGACGGGTGCGCAGACGCCGATCTGGACTGCGATAACGACGTTGACGGCCACGACTTGCGGTTCTTCGAGTTCTGTTACTCCGGACCGGGCATCCCGCCCGATCAGAACTGCGGCGACTGCAGCGAAAACGGCATCTACGACTCCTGTGAAATCACCTTCTGCCGTGACTGCGGCCTGGAGATCGACCACGACCGAGATCTGATCCTGGATATCTGCGACAACTGTCCAGCGATCGCCAACGGGCCGGTGCCGGCTGCCTGCTACGCTTATCAGAATGACTCAGGCAACGAGCTGGCCGGACGCACCTGCGACAACTGCGACACCTGCTTGGCCGACACGTCGAACGAGTCAGCCTGCCGGACATGCGCGGCCTGCGAGGCCTGTGTGCTTGATGTGGAGAACACCTCGGCCTGCGACCTCTGTTCGGCTTGCAAGGATTGCCTAGACGACCCCAATAACACATCCGACTGTCAAACATGTGAAGCTGGGGTGATTCCGGCCGGTGTGCCGCAGCAGGATGGCGATCAAGACGGTGTCGGCGATGGGTGCGACAACTGCATCAGCATGCCGAATCCGCTGAATTCGCAGCTCGCCGACTGTGACGGCGATGGCCGATTCACGGACGCCACCGGGGCAATCGGAATGCAGTGCGATATCGACGCCGACGGTCTGGGCGACATCTGCGACCCCGACATGGATGGTGACGGATTGTCGAACGAGAACGACAACTGCCCGAAGAAGGCCAATCCCCTGCAAGAGGACAGCGACACGGGCGGCGGCGACGGTGTCGGTGACACCTGTGACAATTGCCCGGACACGGCCAACGCCGGTCAGGCAGACTCCGACGGAGATCTTGTCGGTGACGCCTGCGACAACTGCCCGAACGACGCCAACCCGGCCAACACCCAGGCGACCGATTGTAACGGCGACCGTGACACCAACGATCCGGGCGAGGGTATCGGCGAGCAGTGCGATATTGACGAAGACGAGCTGGGTGATGCCTGCGACCCGGATGACGACGGCGACGGGGATGACGACGAGGACGACAACTGTCCGAAGATTCCGAACGCCGATCAGGCGGACGGTGACCAGGACGACGTCGGCGACGCCTGCGACAACTGCCTGACGATCCCGAACGCCAATCAGACGGACCTCGACGGCGACGGCGTGGGCGACTTGTGCGACAACTGCCCGGACGTGCCCAACGGGCCGTTTCTGGGCACCTGTACGGCCGGCCAGACGGGGTCAACCTGTCAATCGGACACCGAGTGCGACCCGGACGGCGAGTGCAGCATGGGCCAGGAGAACAGCGACACTGACGGCATCGGCGACGCTTGCGACGGCGATCTGTTGGTCGACCTGGACATCGACTCGGACAACAACAACGGCACCGGCATGCCGGACCACAGCGCCGCTGAAGAAAGCGTGGAGGAACAAGGCTACGGCAAGTGGATCCTGGTCAATGAGGATGACGATGACGGCGACGGCATACCTGACATGGACCTCGGGATCGATCCTCCGGGCGACGGCACGATCAACGAAGAGGACGATCTCGTCCCACTGGTGTTGTCGATCGTGGCAGACGGGTCGGTGGTTCCCTACGCAGCTGTAAACGGCATGCAGTACAAGCTCACCTACGACGATGAGAAGATCCGCATCTGGCGATCGCCAAAGCGGGGCAATGCCACCAGCGATGTCGTCGAGAGCGGTGTGATCCAGACGTGCGCGGTCATGATCCTCGGCGACATGGACCACAGCGGCGGCCTGACCGCCAACGACGCGACGGCGTTCAACGCGGCCATAGACAATTGGAGCGATTTCCGGACCACCTACTGGGCCGCACCGTACGACGGCTTCTCAGACGACCAGATCGCATCTATGGGCGACGTCAACGGCGACGGGGCATTTAACGAGAACGATCTGCCCTATCTCCAGAACGCCATCGCCCAGGTGCGATACGTTCATGTGCCCGTCCGCCTGTGGGTTGAGGCCATCGATCCGGAGTCGAGCACCTCGGTCGGCATTACTGCCGAGGCCGATCCCGACGGGAACATGTCCAACCCGGTCGGCGATTCCGTCGTCGTCACAGCCGTCTCAGACGTCGCCTGCGCCGCCCTGGGGGCGGTGCCCGCAGGTGAGGATTGCGCGACCTCGCCATGGGTCAGGGGGGGGTGCTTCGGTGGCCGGCACAACGGTTTTCAGGATCTGACTGGCGTCAGGGATGGTGCGATGTGGCTCAACCTTGCACTGCACGCCGGGTTTGGCCCGCTGGATTTGCCTCCGAAGCACATCAGTCCTTCCCATAGCACCTCGCCCTTGGTCTCGCGAGGGGCCCAGCAGACAACCGATACTGTTCGTTTCCCGGAGCGCCCGACGCACGGTGATCTGGTTGACATGATAACGGGCCGGCCGCTGCCCCAGGAACTTGATTTCGAACTCCCGTTTGGCGGGGCCACGTTCCGGCACATCCGCTCGTTTTCTGAGTACAGCGCCGAGCATAGGACCACAGGCTGCTATCAGTCCTACGGGGGTGCTGACCGCACACTCAGCATGTGGGACTGGAACGGTCTGCATTGGATGATGAGCGAGAACCCGATTTTTCTGATCGATGCGCAGTACTACTGGAACTTCCGGGAGCAAAAGAAGTGCTATTTCATCCCCGATGCTCATCATGCTATCCCATTCACCTATGATGAGACCATCAGCATCAATAAGGGCAAGCCCGTCTACATTGCTCCGTCCTGGTTCGATGCGATCCTGGACAACAACGGCGTCGTGGATGGCGATGGGAAGCTGGTCACGCCGCCGACCAAGTTCTACCTGTGGCTCAACCGCAAGAGCATCAAGTACACCATTGAAGCCCACTACGAGGATGTGCCCGATTGGATGCACGAACCAACATCCTGTGCGAGCGGTCTCTCTCTCTGTTCGATGGGGGATTTCCTGGGGGGCGTACCAGACTATGGGCTAGTGACCCAGATCGAGGACCGCTATGGAAACAAGATAGAGTATTTCTATTGCGAGCCGTCCCAGTTCAACCAGGATGATCCCGACACGCCGCACTGCACCGAATGCTGCATGACCTGCAACCAGAAAGGTCAACTCAAAGCCATCAAGCTCTGGACGAACGCGGGAACACCTGACGCAGAGGTCGTCTGGACATTGCTGTACACGCATCGAGCTTTTGGAGTGCCGAATCGGTATGCTGATCCAGCAGATCCCGAGGGTCTCCTACGGGGCGACAGCATCACTCACCCACACGCTCTGCACTCGATTCACGCATACAAGGGGGATGTGGACGTACCGGAGGGTTGTCTGACGATCGAGTTCGACCGATTCTGCAGCGAATCGTCGATCACCAAGACCGAGGAAATGAATCACGAAGCCATAGACGCCATTTCGGCACAGCAGAAGTGGGCATTAGAGGCAAAATACCTGTACGATGATCCAGAAGGATGGAGCATCGAGGATTGTTGTCGGTTGAGAGAAACCTATTCCGGAGTCTATTCAGAAGATACGGAAAACGGTCCACTGTACAAGGGATACCGTCTGATCAAATCGCGAGTCACGCGTCGCAGCATCGCTCTCGACGGCAGAACGATGGAGACGTCTGCATACAAGATGTACCGCTACGGTGTGCTGACGAGTACGGGGTGGCTGCATCCCAACTTGAAATCGATATACGATAACAGCACGATCCAAGCGATCCTGCGAGGAAAGGAGATCCCCCCAGACCAGATGAACGCTGCAGTGAATGGCCTGTTGAGCCTTTCCGACGTTGAAATGGTCCCTTTTCCCGACCCGAAGACGGGCGAGGTTCAGCAGCGAAAGCTGGGGGATGTCGCCGATGTCCGTCTGACGCAGGAATGTACGGTTGTTGATGGCTACTGGAACGTATTTACAGGTAGCCCTCTCGATGTTGAATTGCGAGACAAGTGCGGGAGCGATCCGAGCAAGACTGTTCTGGATTCGCTGGGTGTCAGGGAAGTCGAGACTGCCACGGGCGGCAAATGGCACCTGTATCGCTACCGGGTGTACCCATCTTCTTACTACCTGTCTTTGCCTAGTGGCGACGCACCAGAGGTGGACTATTGGCCCGGCTGCGCGCACTACCCCTATCGTTACATGAAACAGCAGCCACCGAATCTGGAAGACTCGTGCGATGCGAACCAGTATGAATTCGGCTATCTGTTGGCCCCGGATGAGAGCGGGCAATCCCCTGTGTTCTACGTTATCTTTGTCGACGAAGTCGGTGGCGAAGACGACGCCGATCTACCTGAGGTGAACAACGGCACGGCGACCTACCGCCTCAAGAGCCGGCGGATGGTCGAAATGACCGCGGCGGGGATCGTCGTCCGCGACCGGACGTGGAAGGGCGACGAGCTTCAGAGTCAGGCTGGTTTCGCCGAGACCAGAAAGTACGACGACAAGGGCCGGCTCCTTGAACGCCGAACGACCGGTTGGGACGTGGCGAACGACCAGACGACTGAAGGTCTGATTTACGAGTTTGAGTACGGAGAGGATTCGGAGGATGAGGATGGCCAGGAGGTGCTCGGCGAACTCGAATCGGTGGGCATCAAACAGGGCGAGCAAGGCGATCTGCACTATATCGAAGCCTACGAGCGCGGCGTTGCCGGCCGGCCGGAACTGCTCACCAAGCAGGTACGCTTCCGCCAGCCGGTCACCAGCTTGACGCAATACCCGTCCGGAGCGGCCGAGGAGACGATCACCGCGTACACCTTCTACCCGAAGGAAAACCCGATACTCGTGGATGATAGCGAGAAGGCGATCAAGACCAAACGAGTCTGGCAGTTGGGCGGTCCGCTGACCCAGGGCGAACCAAGCGCGTATTCCGTGGCGACCGTCCAATACGACGAAAAGGGCAACGAGGAATGGGTCGGCAATGGCACGCTTGAGGACCCCGAGGATGTGGCGGCCGGGCCGTACTTCTCCGTTACCCACACGATCACCAATGAGATGGGACAAGTCACCAAGATCGTTGAGGATTACGACGGCCAGGATGCGCAATATCCATTCCCGGAGGGCGTTGCGCGGGTGTCGGCAAGCGAGGCGTTGAATCGGACGACGGAGTTCTTCTACGACGACATGTTCGGGCTGGTCAAGACCATCTTCCCCAACGGCCGTGAAAAGCGCGTGGCCTACGGTTATGACCCCACGGGGACGCAGTTCCTGCAATGGACGTTCAACGACTTGATCGAGGACAGCGGCATCTGGAAGGCCCTTTCCCCCGGCCAGATTGTCGCCTTCGAGGGCTCGACGCTGGTCAGCAGCAAGCAGGTGCAATTCACATCCATCAACGGCGATCCCGACGGCGACCCGGACGATACCTACATCGTCATCTCCGAGATAAAGCCGACTTACGACGAATACGGCCGTCCGACGGGCATTACTCAGGCCACTGCCGATGGCAGCGCCAGTGTCTCGGCCGGCATCAGCTACGATGCCACCGGCCAGATCGGCCGTCAGCAGCAGCCCGACGGCACCATTACGCGCAACGTCTTCGATGACTTCGGGCGCCTGGAACGAACTTATCAGGGCACCAACGACATCCACGAGGCGTGGGGAACAGGCCGGTTTTGCGAGAGCGGCGAGACACCGGAGGACGATGGTTGCATTGATCCAGAGGCGGGTTATCCCGACAACATGGTGCTGATTGAGAAACGCTACTACGGTAGCGGCGTCACCGATGCCGGCAAGCTGATCGAGGTGCGACACTACGGGACCAAGCCGGCCAACCAGTACTACTTCTGGAATCCGGACGCCAACGAAGGCCAAGGGGGCTACGACCCGCCCATCGACGAGGACGAAATCGGCTGGGTCACCCGGCACTACTACGACTGGCGGATGCGCGAAGTGTGGGTCGAGCAGCAGGACAGCCAAGGCAATCCGGTGAGCCACACGCTGACCTGGCTGGACAATCTTGACCGGCCGTTGATTGTGGCGGAGTATGGAAACGTTGCACGGGCGACGGTCACGGCCAACATCGTGGATCCGACCGAGGTTGGTCCGGCCGGGCTGACGGACCCGGAGGGTACCGCGGCGGGGCTCATCGCGGCGACCCCACGCCCGTTGAGTCTGACGCTCAATTCTTACAACCCTCGCGGGCGGGTCCGCGAAACCCGGTGGTACTGGTGGGATGAGACCGCCCAGCAGGCCAGATACACAGCGACGGTGACCTACTACGACCACGCAGACCGGCCGGTTGAAGTGCATGCTCCAAACAGCCCGATCGCCAAGTACGAATACGATGCCAAGGGGCGCCAGATCTGGAGTTGCACGCTTGCCGGCACCGTCGAGGTCGCCAAGACCCAGACCATCTACGACGCCGACGACCGGGCCATCGCCGGTATCCGCTTCGAACGCAAGGCCGGCAGCACCGGCGGCGACCTCGATGACAACGCCGTCAAGAGCTACACCTACACATGGTACGACTTGGCCGGCAAGGTCCTGGCCTCGGCGGACTTCGGGACGAACAGCAGTACCTACGTGACCGGTTCGCAGCCGCTGGATACCACCTCACCCAGCGGCACCTACTGGACCGGCCTGCCGGCCACGCTCGACACCGACGGCCAGGTGTTCGAGTGCGACAACGACGCCTTCGGCCCGCAGGTGCCGGTCACCTGCTACGCCTACGACGAAGGCGGGCGCCAGGCGGTGGTGTTCCATCCGGACGGCAATCAGACCGAGACCCAGTACGACGGACTGGGCCGCGTGCTGATGACCAGCGAGAACAGCGAAGAACTGTGGAACCCGGACGGGACGGCCCTGGATCTGGCGAATATCCGTCAGGCGGCCTATCGCTACGACGACAAGGGGCGGCTGATCGCCATGGCCGCGTTGGGGATGGATCTGGCGACGTTCCAGGGGCGGCCGTGGTCGAGCATCGATTGGGAGAACGGAGGGCACGGTGAGACGGCCCCGCTTCAGATCACCAGCTTCGTCTACGGCGCCGAGGTCGTGGACCGCAACGGGACAGTGATCAGCCAACACAACGGCGGGATCAAGGAAGTCCACTATCCCGATCCAACCTCCGGGGCGCCCAGCTCGCCGCCCGGCCTCACGTACCAGTATTACACCGACGGCAGCGTGGCCTCGCGCGAGGATGAGAAGGGCAACCGGTTCGTCTACCACTACGACGAGCAAGGTCGGCTGGAACAGACGGACGTGACCGGTGAGCGGTGGTACATTGACAACGACCCGAATCACCCCGCCTACGCCGCCCCTCCGAGAATCATCAGGGTCACGTATACCTACACCCCCGACGGGCGGCCGGAGTTCGTGACCGCTTACGGCGACGGCGAGGTGATCCTGTCGCAGAACAAGTTCGAATATGACAGCCTGCGGCACCTGACCAAAGAATGGCAGTCCCACGGCGGGGCGGTTACGGGTTCGACGCCCGCGATCAGCTATGACTGGGACGCAAGTCCAAAGGATGCGTCGTCCTCCGGGTACGATCGACTGGTGGGGATGACGTATCCGACGCGGCCGGAAACTGGAGCCCGCGGCCTGAGCTTCAGCTACGGCGCGGCCGGGGGTGTCGACAGTGCCCTCAATCGTATCATCCAGATCAACGAAGGTGCGATCCTGGCCTCGTATACATACATGGGTACATCCCGCCGTGTGGGCGTGACGCTGGGCAACGGCATCAGCCAGACGGTGATCGACAGCGGCGACGCCAGCGGCCTGGATCGCTTCGGCCGAGTCACCGACCTGCACTTCAAGGATGGGGCCAACACCATCCACCGCTATCAATACGCGTATGACCGCAGCGGCAACCGCATCCGGACGCAAGTTACCCAGGCGACGATCAACGGCACCGCCCACAACAACGATCGCTCGTACCTGTACAGCTATGACGACCTTCAGCGACTCGTGTCCGCGGAGATGGGCAAGCTGGTGTTCGACGACCAGGAGCAGCAGTTCTTCGTGTCCTTCCGGTAAGCCTGCATGAATCGTGATGCGTCGTCTGATATCGTCCGC
>CAZTQK010000132.1:0-14355 GCA_964615635.1 uncultured Planctomycetales bacterium | reverse complement strand
CGTCGTCGCGACCGACCCGATACGGCCCTCCGTCGCCAGCTCGGCAAGCCGGTCATAATGGGTGGTGGAGACTACGCCGCACGCCCCGAGAGCCTCGACGCCAACGGTCAGAGTCTCCACGATATGATCTGGGCGGCGGCGGCCATCGAGAGCGGAGCCATGTCATGGTGGTGGGACAACTGGATTCATCCCAAGACCCTCTACTACCGATTCGAGCCGCTGGTCGCCTTCCTCAACGGCGAAGATTGGGCGCCGCAGCAGCTCGCACCGCTCACCTATACCATCCTGAGCGGCCACACAACGCCAGAGATCTACGGCTCCGGCGGGCCGAGGCACGGTTACCTCTACATCCGCAATTGGCAGGGCGCGGTCAGCGGACTTCGCCTTCGTCTGAATCAGATTACCTCGCCCGGCAGCTACGCGGCCGAATACTGGGACACGAACAACACGACGCCCTTCCATTCGGAAACAGTCCCGGGCAACGCAGGCGGCCTGGAACTCAATGTGCCCGACTTCGCCCGCGACGTTGCCGTCAAGCTCATGCAGATGGGCCCGGCGCTGAGCGTGTCCCCCGCCTCACTGACCGTCAGCAGTTTCGTCGGCCACGATGCCGAGTCGCAGTCGTTCGCCGTCAGCAATACCGGAACGGGAAGCGCGGACTATGAGATTGCGGTCGATCAATTCTGGCTCTCGGTTTCGCCGTCATCGGGCAGCATCGAACAGGAAACCGATATCATCGACGTTGCGTACCAAACGGCCGGGCTTTCGCTGGGGCTCCACACGGCCTCGATCACGGTATCCGATACCGGCGGTCACAGCCCACCGGCGGTGGTCAGCGTGACCTTGCAGGTGAGACCGCTCCCGGCGGACCTGGACACCGACGGAGACGTGGACCAGGAGGATTTCGGTCGACTACAAGCGTGCTTATCCGGCGCTGGAGTCGCCCAGAAGGCTCCGGAGTGTCATCTCGGCAGGCTCGACGACGATAGCGACGTGGATAACGACGACGTTACGCTCTTCCTGGGCTGCATCAGCGGACCGTCGGTTGCAGGCAATCCCGAGTGCGTCAAATGAGAGCATATGTCAAAATCGCCGCGAGCACTTGGTAGGGCGTCGAGGTTGCCTCGGCGACCGAGACCTGCCATATTGTTGAGCTCGGGCCGGCAGGTTTCCGCTGCCTCCGGCGGCTCCGACCGTGCCCTACCCTCTTGACACGCGTTCTGAGTGACAACTGCGTCGGGGGTCCGTGACAGTTTAGGCGGGGAGACGCTATGGTTTTTTCAGAACCGCGACCGTGAGGGAGCGGCCCCCGTGTGGTGTTGGCCGCTGTGCGGCCTGGCCCCTCGCTCACGCTCGGGGTTCTGAAAGAACCGCCTGGACTGTCACGCACCCCTGCGTCGGAGCCGTTCGGGACGGGGCGTGACCGTCCGTATCGCCGTGCTGTATGCTCTCCCCTCCGGCGGAGAAAGGAGTTGGAGCGGGATGCCGATGTGCGGCGGCTCTGGTCTGCGTAGGCCGCCTGCGGTCAACTTCGGCGCCGGCACCAAGCCATGACGCGTTGCTGAGGCTTCACATTCAAAGGGTGGAAATCATGTCATACATCCGAATGCTGCTGCTGAGCGGCATCACGCTGTGGGCAGGTTGTTCAACGCCGGCGAAAAACGGCCACCTCGCGGTCTCGCCCGACGGCAAGGGCTTCGTCAGCGGCAAGACGCCGTTTTTCGTCTGGGGTTTCAACTACGACCGCTCGGCCATCTCGGGCCGGGATGTGTTGCTCGAAGATGTCCTTCGGGAACAGCCGGCCAAACTCGATCGCGATTTCGGCATGATGCGACAAATGGGCGGCAACACCGTGCGCATCTTCTGCCAGATGGGCGAGTATTTCGAGGGGCCCGACCGCATCAATTCGGGCGCTTTCGATCGCCTTTCGATGGCACTGGACGCGGCCGACCAAGCAGATCTGAAGGTCCTGCTCGTGGGGTTGTGCCACATCCGCAAGTCGGCAATCCCGGCGTGGCTCATCGATGCGGATGACGAAGTGGTCGAAAGACACGAGGAATTGTTCTGGCGCACGGCCGCCCGACGATTTCGCGACCACCCTGCCATCCTGGCGTATGACCTGCAGAACGAGCCGGCGGTCCACAGCAGTGATAGCCGCGACCTGGTCGTCGGCTGCTTCTCCATGCGCGGCGGCGAGCAGTTCTGCTACGTCCACAAGCACGGACGGCAGGCCTCCAGACGCTGGGCCGAGTGGGTACACAAGCGGTATGCAAGCGAGGAGGCACTGCAGGCGGCGTGGAAGGACTACCCTCGCCCGGGCGAAAGCTGGTCGTCGCCGGCCCTTCCGAAGGCCTCGCGGCAGGATCCCCGTTTCGGGAACCTGCTGGCCTGCCACCGCGATCTTTTGCAGGGCTGGGCTCGCCGGATGCGGTCAGCCATTCGCGAGAATGACAGCAATCACCTAGTCACCGTCGGCGCCCTCGATCCGGCCGTGTTCGCCGACATCGTCGACTTCCATTGCGCCCATCTGTACCCCAAACAAGACCTCACGCTCGAAGCCAACGAACAGGTCTGGCGCGAACATCTATCGCGAGTCCCGCCCGGCAAGCCGATCGTTGTCGAGGAGTTCTACCCCCTTGCCTATCCCCGTCGCGCCGACGGCCAGGCCGCAACCCTGGCGGAACTGATCGCTGCAGTTCGCCGCGCCGCAGGTACTCACGGGGCAGGTTTCGTCAGCTTCTACTGGGGCCCGCCCCACGAGGTCGTCGACAACACCATCGGGCAGGCGCTCTATCAGAATTGGCTCGACGCCTGGTCCGCGGCAAACCGAATCGCCTGTCCGGGACCGTCGGTCACGCGGCCGTGGTGAGACTCAACCTGCGTTCAGAGCGGGTTGTTGAGCCGTTCGCAGGGACGGCTCGCGGTCAACAGCTGATTGTGTGTGAGACTCCAGAGACTCGTTCCAGGCCCGTCGTTCAGCGGTCGATACAAATAGTTCACGAGCTTGCCGAATGGTTCTGCCTGCCCGTCGCACCGAAGTCCAGCTTGACGCCTATTCTGACCGCGCCGGGCAATCGGGTATGGTACACAACACTCCCCGCCAGCCAGAAGATGCGCCCGCTGACGTGTAATTCGATAGAAATGATCGTGTTCGGTTCGATCTTGCGGGGAGCGCGGAGAGCCACACCTTCCTCGGAAACGTCCAACACCTGACAGCCTGAACAAACCGTCTGCGATCCCTCCCTGTCGGCTGATGGGTACGTCACTGTTGCCCAACCGTTCATCCGGAACCGCAGATGCTTTCTGCGGCCCTTCGCATACGACGGAGACGAATCGCGTTCCTTATACGTGGCTACAGCCTGACGCCACTTTTCTCTTGTTATGTACTCGGTGGCATGACCCGATAACATGAGCGCACCTTGTTGCCGGCAGACACTGACCCGACCAATTGTCTATTCGGCGATTGTGGCGCCCCTCTGCAATAGGATCGCGGCATCCTGGTTTCCCGGCGGGTTATCCGGACTCACAGGCGTCACAGCCTCCCAGGAACACCCCAGGCCGGCAAGGGTCGTTCCGCCAAAGCGCCTGGCAGGAAGACGCTGACAATGTGACTACTTCGACTTGCCTCTACGGCGAGCCTCCTCGGTCGCCGTCGGCGGATGCTTCTCGCCAGATCCATCATCGTGTGTCACCATCCGGTCTTGGCTTCTGTCTTTTCCGAGCCCTTGCGAAACCGGGCCAAGAGCGGACATCCACACCGCTCTCAGCGGCCGTGACAGCCGCGAGAAGAACCGGCGATCTTGCATTCGCCCGGCGTTGTTCGTACCTTGATAGTGACGGACCGCGGTTAACACCCGGTCGTGAGCGAGACTGCAGAGACTCGTCCCGGGCCCGTAGCTCAGCGGTTAGAGCAGGTGACTCATAATCACTTGGTCGGGGGTTCGAATCCCTCCGGGCCCATGAAGTTAGAGGCGCCAGATCCTCGAACCAAGCCATCGAAAAGCCCCACAGTCTCAGCGGACCACTATGGTGGGGGTGCCGCCCGCGGACCCTTCTCCGCGAGCAACCGGCGTACAAGCCGGCTCCAATCCTGTTCGATCCAGTCTTCCCTCCAGGGCACGATCCGGTGACACTCCCAACCGGCCAACTCGAACTCGCCCATCATGCGCCCCGCCCCATCGGAATTGCTCGTGTGGATGATTACCGGGCAACATGGAGACAGCGTAGCCAGGCACTTGGCCACATCAAGACCGGTTCTCGGGTCGGTGCTGCTGCCTTCTTGCGGATCGAGATCATGATCCAGCGAGATGAGATGCGCCTTGGGCAACAAGTGCGACATCTCCCCGATCATCTGCCAGGCATCCCGCCGGCAATGGAGTCCCAGGGAACGCTCAATCTTCTCCACGGCCACCGTGAATCGTTGTATCCGTTCGGCATTGTCTTCGAGAATCAGCAACATGGCGGGCCGCCATCAGACTGTCACGGGTTCACAAACGGATGCCGGCCGGTGACCGCCAGGTATGCTCCGATTGCCCCGTTGACAATCGACAAAACCACACCAATGCCGCACAGGACAATGCCCGCAATGGCAATCCCACGTTTGGGGGAATCGAGATCCTTGACTCCAAGAATGAGGCCCACGATGGCCATCGGCAGACCCACGATAGGAATACACCACCCGAAGATGCCCAGGATACCGAGAACCAGCGAAGCGATCGCCTTGCCGCCGCCCTGAGGAGTTGGTTGTTCCATATGGCCTCCGGAATTGACTGCCAACGCCCCCTGCCAATTTGCCTGTCGCAGGTGGGGGCCGAAACCTGCAGTGCGAAAAGCATCGCGGACGGTCACCGGCAGGTCAACTCTCAAGGACCCGCAGTTGGGCTGCGACGCCTCCATGTATGGTCGTGATTCTTGCGACGGATCGCACCTGTCGCAGAAAACCCGACCAGGATCTATCCGGTTTCAACCAGAAGCTGATTCTGACGGCTGCTGACAGCTCCCTTCATTCTCCCCGTAAAAACGCCCACCGGCAACCGGGGGTTGCCCGATTGCCGGTGGTGTGTTTCCCTCGCACGTCGCTCTCGCTCGCCAACGACCCTTACTTCTTCTTCACAGACCCGACCTTTGCCAGCTTGCCGTTGTTGACGACCTTCGCCACTTTCTCAGCGATCATCCCTACCTTCATCTGGGGCTTGGGGGCCGGGCCTTTCTCCATCACCACCCCATGTCGGACCTCTCCCCTGTTGCGTTCATTCTTCTCGATGTGCAGGCCGATTCTCACCTCGCCGCCCCTGTGGTCTTCGCAGCCGCCAATTCCGTAGTACTTCTTCTGGTGCTCGCACGGATCCACGATTCTCCAGTAGCCTTCCCGAACCAGCTCGCGTCGGGGCACATCCTGCCAGTAGCCGCTCTGAACGGTGTAGGCCTCACGCCGGTACGCAATCACACGGCCCCAGGCATCCACCACCGGCACATCGCGATATTGGGTCTCAGTGGTGGGCACCCAGACCCGTTCGACCACATCCCGGTACACCGGAGGCACCCAGACCCGCTCGACCGGCACAACCACCGGCTGAGTAACCAAGACCGGGGTCACGCAGCCATTCCCGATGGTCAGGCCAAGCTGGTTGCCGTGGGGTCCCTGGATGCCGATGGTCAGGGCAAAGTCGCCGGCCTTGGCTGGAGCCGCCCAGGCCATCATTCCCGCCAAACCCATTAACATCATTGCTTTGTTGTTCATTTTCCTCATGGCTGACCTCCGTTTCTTTGCACCGCACAACGCGGTCACCAGGTTAGACACCTTCTTTGAGAAAAAGTTTGGAAATGTGAACTATTTTTATTCAGGAACTATGTTTGGAGACGCTACCCAAGACCGGTTGTTACATAAGTTCACTATTATCAACATTTTATGCCTTACGGGCGTCTCAAATCTCAAATCTGAAATCTCAGATCTGAAATTTCAACTCCCAAATCCCAACCCTCAAATCTCAAGTATTGAGTCTCCCCATCCTTGGTTCCGATCTCAGCCTGGAGATTCTGGGACCTCGCTGCCACACCTGCGCCATTCCCCCCTCCACGTTCTCGAGGCTGGGGCCTGCTTTCCAGACCATGTAGTGCAACCACGCCCGGCAGTTTGCATCGCAGAGCCAAGCTCCTGCCAAATCGGGGCACCGGATGCTGTGGCGTGCGAAGCACGTCCATGCCTCCTGCGACAGACACTGGGTATGCGACGTCATGCGGCAGCGCAGACCGCCCCTGCTCACAAGCTCCAATTGCCACAGACCATCCTTACTCGCCCTCGCCACGGTGTTGCCGTATTATTTCCTCCCTGCGTCAAAGCCCCGGGGGCGTGTACGTGTTTAGCGTGCTGGGGTCTGGCTCTTTTTGCCCAAATGCGGTTCGCCGTGCAATCTGGAGTGGTTGGCTCAGTCAGGCGGGGGCTCGGCGGCGCGAAAAAGACGGCAAAAAGTGCCTGACCCGCTGTCTTGCACGCTAGACACGTACGAGGGCGTTGCCACCCCAGGAGATGCGGCTCGGCGAATGTAGATGTGGGAGAATCAAGCGTGACGGGAAAGCAACTGCTGTTGAAGGCGCTTCAGAACGAAGCCACCCCGCGGCCGGCCTGGGTGCCGTTTGTCGGCGTTCATGGGGGCAAGATCATCGGGGCGACTGCGTGGGACTACCTGAGATCGAGCGAGCGGGTCGTGGCCGGGCTGACCAAGGCGGTCGAGTTCTACAAGCCCGACGGCCTGCCTGTGGTGTTTGATCTCCAGATGGAGGCCGAGGTTCTGGGCTGCGCCATGCACTGGGGCGATCAGACGCCGCCCTCGGTCACCTCGCACCCACTGGCCGATGCCCCGCTGTCGAGCCTGCCGGGCTTCGACGCTGCCAAGGGGCGTTTCCCGATCGTTGCCCAGGCGATGGCCCAGCTCACGAAACGCTTCGGCGATCAGATTGCCTTCTACGGCCTGATCACCGGCCCGTTCACCTTAGCGCTGCACCTGATGGGTACCGGCATTTTCCTCAAAATGTTCGACGAGGTCGACGCCGTGCGCGAAGTGCTCGACTTCTGCACCGAGGTGGGCCGGCAAGCGGCGGATTTCTATCTGGACAACGGGGCGGACGTCATCGCCGTGGTCGACCCGATGACCAGCCAGATCTCCCCGCGCCACTTCACCGAGTTCGTGACCAGCCATGTCAACGCGATCTTCGCCCACGTGAGACAGCGCAAAGCCCTTTCATCGCTCTTCGTCTGCGGCAACGCCACCCGAAACCTGGAGTTGATGTGTCAAACGGCCTGTGACAACGTCTCGGTGGACGAGAACATCTCCTTTGAGTTCCTTCGCGACTTGGCCCGCAAGCACAACAAATCGTTCGGCGGCAACCTCAAGCTGACCACGGTGCTGCTGCTGGGGACTCCCGCTGACGCCAAGCGTGACGCCCTGCGATGCATCGACGCCGGCGGGACGACCGGCTTCATTCTCGCACCGGGCTGCGATCTGCCGTACGCTACACCTGAGGAGAACCTTCAGGCGGTTGCCACGATGGTACACGACGAGTACCAGCGCAACGTCGCCCGCGTGGCCTCTCAGGAGGTCACACCTGAGGTGTTCGATGAGGTCAAGCTGCCCGACTACACCCAGGAGAACAAGGTCATCGTCGACGTGGTCACGCTCGACTCGGCTTCGTGCGCCCCGTGCCAATACATGGTCGATGCCGTCCAGCAGGCGGCCCGAAAGCTGCCCGAGCAAGTGGTTATTCGCGAACACAAAATCACCACCCGCAGCGGCCTGGGGCACATGGCCAAGCTCGGCGTGGGGCAGATCCCGACCATCTGCATTGACGGCGAGGTGAAATTCCCGTCGATCATCCCGGACATTAACACCCTGATCGACGCGATCGAGGCCAAGGCCAAGGACAAGAGGGAGAAGTGATCCCGCTTAGCCTGATCACCGGTTTTCTAGGCAGCGGTAAGACCTCGCTGCTGCAGCACATCGTCGAGACCAACCCGCATCGCCGGTTTGTGTACGTGGTCAACGAGTGCGGTGCGATCGACATCGACGGCCACATCCTTCAACTCGGCCACAACCGGTTGGTCAGCATCCCGGGCGGGAGCATCTTCTGCCGCTGCGTCGCGGGTGAGTTTGTTGACTGGCTGATGAAGATCCCGAAGCGATGGCCGGAGGCCGGCGGCCCAATCGAAGGCGTCATTATCGAGGCCAGCGGCATCGCCGACCCGAAGGTCATACAGCGGATGCTCCGAGAAACCGGACTCGATCGCACCTACGAGCTGCGGATGATCATCGCGGTGGTCGATCCCGGCAGCTTCCTCAAGCTGATTCACACGCTGCCGAACATCGTGGCCCAGATCGAGGCCAGCCAAGTCGTCCTGGTGAACAAGATCGACATTTACGATGAGAACCGGATTCAAGAAACGGAGAGCGAAACCCGGACACTGAACCCCGCAGCCAGGATCGTGCGAACTCAACACGGCCGCGTTGAGCTGGACGTCTTTGCCGAGTTTCCTGACCGAACGCTTGAAGGCCGTTATGCCCGCTGCTTGGACCCCAACTACTCGGTCACCACAGCCGTCATCGGCGAAAACGTCGATCTCGATCGCCTGTCGGTGGATCTGCGAGCCCTCGGCAATGAGGTGTACCGCGTGAAAGGCTTTGTACCCTCGTCGGCCGGTTGGGTCTATGTGGATCTTGCAGCCGGCCGTTTGACCGCACGTCCGTCACCTGCAACCGGCCCGGCCACGCTGGTTTTCATCGCTCCGCCGCACGCTCAACCCGCCGTGGACCGAATCGCCGCAGGCCTCCGCACCGGGGCGTACAGGTCTTAGAATGTGGGTGAAAGCGGTAGCTCCTGGCTGCGCGGACTAGCTGTTGACCTGATCACGGATTCGCTGACGGGGCGGAGGATGCGGGCCGATCGGGCGGGACATCTCCCTCCGGCCCAAGATAGAAATCGTCCATCGCCGCAATGGTGCTCATCCAGCCGTCGCGATAGGGTGCGTTGATGAGGAAGTTCACGTGCAGGCCGACCTTCTCGGTGCCGGGCGGCGGGTTGAGCAACAGTCGCGGGCAGTAGGCGTGCCCGGCGTTCTGGTCGTACCGGCAGACGTTGGCGATGCACTTGGGCACCGGCCAGTCCAGACGCCAGCCCTCGGCGCCCAGTCGTTCCCTGCCGCGCAGGTATTCGACGGCCACCTGAATCTGGGTGCCGACGATGCGCAATTGGGCGGCCCTGCCCTGGGCGACGTCCTGAATCCACCAGAACATCAGCACCAGCGGCGTGCCCGGCGGGAACTGGTAATCGCAGAACTGGCTGATGCTGAAGCCGTCGCGGCGCCAGCCGTCCAGGCCCGAGGTGTAGCCGTACGTCCAGCGGCCGCCATAGAACGGGCGATAACCGCCATGGTCGAAGTTCTCGCCGAGCATATTGGGGATGCGTCGAGGTCTGAACGTCTCCCGCCCGAATGGCCAGAGCGCGGGACTGCTCCAACCTTTCAGTTCGCCCTCGCGATCATCGAGGTCGAAGCCGCCGTTGACCAGCATGTTGGGGGCTTCGATGAGGCCGAAGTGTGCGTTGTCGATGGCCACCTCGGTCTCGTGTCGCTTGGGCTGAGAGACCGATGACCACGTGGCCGCCCAAACGCGCATCCGGGCACCCTTGGCCGCCACCGGGATCTTGCCGTATCCCACAAGCTGCTCAAAAGTCATTGGTTCGCCCGAAAAATCGCGTGCGACGCCATGGTGCTCCAGTTCCTTGCCATCCTTCCAGGTCGCGGTGTCGGCGTTGTCGTAAAAGAAGATCTCCCAACCACCCGCCTCGTCCTTGGTGTCTTCGGCGTTGTTGTCATCACGGCCGGACCCGCCCAGCCAGATCCAGGCGTCGTACAACTGCTCACGGCCGGTGAACACCTTCGGATCAACGATGTCCTGCTGGAGGATCATGCGGCCCTTGTTCTGCTCCGGGCCGAAGCCTTCGAAGCCGGTCGTCCCGGGCGAGAAACCCAGCGGGCGCTCCCGAAGCATCTCCGGCCGGGCGTCCCACGAAGAAGCGTCAAACTGAACGGAGCCCTTGCCCATGGTGATCTCCTGCCACCCGGCGGCGGGGCCCAACACGTAGAAACCGCGGGGATCCAGCCGGTAAGCTTCGAAACCGGGGTCTTTGAGAAGGTTCCGTCCGGCAAAAACGGACTGGCAGGCAAAAACGAAGGTCAGAGCGGCAACCAGACGGTTCGACCATGGTGGACGGACGCAGGATTCCAGGCTGCGGAAAGTCATACGTACCCTTTCTGGGATGAACAGGCGACTCCGGGCGTCAGGTTAGCGTGTCAGCGACGGAAGACAACACTGAAGAGTGTTGACCAGCTCCCAAACCTGCAACCTCATCCACGAACAACTGTCGCGCTGCCTGTTCGGGCTGGCGAAAAGGCCTCTGATCTCCGAGAATGCCTGGTCTGCCGGCTCGTTAACGGGCGGGACCCGAGGACATGACCATGAGCAACCAGCAAATGCGAACAGAGTCAGACAGTATGGGCCAGATGCAGGTGCCCGATTGGGCTCTGTGGGGAGCGCAGACCCAACGAGCGGTCGAGAACTTCCCGATCAGCGGGTACCGGTTTGAGCGGCGGTTCATCCGGGCGATGGGTTTGATCAAGCAGGCGGCCGCAGAGGTCAACCACGGTCTGGGCCTGCTGGACGACGAACGGGCCGCCCTGATCGTCCAGGCGGCCCAGGAAGTCATCGACGGCAAACTGGACGAGCACTTTGTCCTGGACATCTTCCAGACGGGCTCGGGAACCAGCACGAACATGAACACCAACGAGGTGATTTCCAACCGGGCAATCCAACTGGCAGGCGGGCAGGTGGGATCGCGTCAACCGGTTCATCCAAACGACCACGTCAACATGGGACAGTCGAGCAACGACGTAATTCCGACAGCTATCCACGTGGCTGCGGCCGAGGGCCTGGAGGGCGACCTTGTCCCGGCACTGGAGGGGCTGGCGGCGAGGCTGGATGAAAAGGCCAAGGCATTCTGGCCGGTGATCAAGATCGGACGGACGCACTTGCAGGATGCCACCCCCATCCGGCTCGGACAGGCGTTCAGCGGATACGCGGCCCAGGCCCGGCTCAGTGCCGAGCGTGCCCAGAAGGCGATCAGAGCTCTACGGGAGTTGCCCATCGGCGGGACGGCCGTCGGGACGGGTATCAACACTCATCCGGAGTTCGGGCGGCGGATGGCCAAACGGCTCAGCGAGCAGACCGGGATCGAGTTCATCGAGGCGGCCAACCACTTCGAGGCCCAGGCAGCCAAAGATGGGGTCTGCGAGGCCAGCGGGCTGCTGCGGGCTGTGGCCGTGTCGCTGACCAAGATCGCCAACGACATCCGGTGGCTGGCCGGCGGGCCGAGGTGCGGGATCGGCGAGTTGAGGATCCCCGCCAGCCAGCCCGGTTCGAGCATCATGCCCGGCAAGGTCAACCCGGTCATGAGCGAGATGCTCATCCAGGTATGCGCCCAGGTGATCGGCAACGACACGGCCGTGACCATCGGAGCCCGGGACAGCATTTTTGAATTGAACGTGATGATGCCGATGATAGCCAGGAACGTGCTCGAATCGGTCCGGCTACTGGCCCAGGCGGTGCGGGTGTTCACCGAGAGGTGCGTATCGGGCATTGAGGCCGACGCGGAGCGGTGCGAACAGATGATCGAGCAGTCGCTGGCCATGTGTACCAGCCTCGCACCGGTCATCGGCTACGACCAGGCGGCCGCGATCGCCAAAGAGGCCTACCAGACCGGCCGGACCGTGCGGGAGGTCGCTCTGGCCAAGGGTGTTTTGTCGGAGACCGACCTGAAACGATTACTCGACCCGGCCTCGATGACCGAGCCGTCGGCAGGGAAATGAACGGGGAGACGCATGAGTGCATCCAAGGCAGATTCGTGCAGTCTGGCAATCCAGGTCCCACTTCGCCACCGAGTACTTTCCGTCTTCACGGCAAATGTCGCGGTGATCTTTGCGCTGGCCGGCTGGTACGGCTCGGAGCAGTACGTGATGAAGTACAACTTCTCGCGAGTGCTGGAAGTGGACATGATCCGACTGGAAAGCAAGATTCTCACGACCCGGCCCGGGTCCAACCCGGAGGATGAGGCTCGCCGGGACCATGATCGAGCCGTGCTCCTCAAACAAATCGGGTGGGCGGCCGGCATTGCTTATGCATGGAAGTACGTGATGTACATCGTGGCGACGATGCTGGAACTGGCTGCGCTGGCGAGCGCGACCACCCGCCACGGTCGGACGGCGCACATTGTGGCGGCCTGGGCCATCCTGGTCTCCACGGTGCTGACCGTTGTGGCAATGATCATGCTCGTCAAGCCCGCTTTCGGCGGCATACCCAGCCTGTCCATCCGGGCCTATCTGTACGCCACTTTGCTTCAAGGGGGCTACGGTGCAATCTTGCTGGCCGTGTTCTTCAGGCGGCGACGGCCCGAAACACAGTGACGGATTGTGCCCGCGGCGGCGGCGGGTCCCTGAAACCTTGATGAACAGGCCAGTACAGTCTCCGCATGTGATGCGGTTCTTTGCGTGTCCGCACACGACGCGCTTCACCATGGCGAGTTTCTCAACTGCTGAGCCGGGTGCCGGAAGGCTTGCCTGTATGATGATCGATGTTGCTGCAATCGACCCGGCAGCGGGGTCTGGACTTGGCGGGATTGCCGGTGTTATGCTGAAGGGCACAACTCCATTTCGGTCGGAGGTCTTCTATGATCGTGCTGGCCATCTTAGGCGTGTCCGTGTTGTTTCTCTTCCTGGGCGGCTGGATCTACGCGCCCATCATCGGACGGGTGCTCGGCGAGCGGGCCGATCGAGTCACCCCGGCAGTGGCCGTGAACGACGGGCGTGACTACGTGCCGACGCGCACGCCGGTCGTCTTTGCGCACCACTATGCATCCATCGCAGGGGCTGGTCCCATCATTGGCCCGGTGCTCGCCATCTACTACGGCTGGGGCCCCGCGCTTGTCTGGATTCTGTTTGGCGGGGTGTTCCTCGGAGCAGTTCACGACTACGTCGCAACCCATATTGCGATGCGCGAAGGCGGAAAGAACCTCACGGTGATTGCGCGCCGATACGTAGGCCACGGCGCGTTCGTGATGATGATCATTCTGCTGGTGGCCCTGCTGGTGCTGGTGTGCGCGGCGTTCATGGATCTTTCAGCCACGGCACTGACCTCCACCGTGCCGCTCTCATCGCTCAAGATCGACCGCGACCAGCAGCTCTTCCGTCTCTCAGAAGAACCGCTGTTCAACACAACGATTGCGTTCAAAAGCCGGCAGGATCGCCTCGTGTTCGATCAAGCGCTCAGTGCCGGGCAAGTCCCTGACGCCCTCATGCACGCGTTCGGATCCAGTGGTGTCAAGCTCTCGTCCGCGACAACCGTAACCGAGATTCAGCCCGGGCAGGAGTGGCTCATTCGCGATGGCGAATACCGTTATCCCGTTGCCTGGAGCCCGGACGGCAAGGCGCTCAAGGCCCAGGCCCGTCAGGCGATCATCGGGGGTATCGCCTCGTCGTCCGTGATCGTCATCACCGCGTTTTCCCCTCTGATCGGGTTCCTGTACCTCAAGCGCAAGTGGCCGGTGTGGCTCTGCTCTCTGCTGGCTGTCGGCATCTGCGTGGTTTCGGTACTGATCGGGCTGAGATGGCCCGTACCATTCGAACCTCGCACCTGGATGTTCCTCATCGGCGGATACGTGCTGATCGCGTCGGGCTTGCCGGTCTGGCTGTTTCTGCAAAGCCGTGATTTCATCAACGTGCACATGCTGTATGTAGGCATCGTTTTCCTCGTGATCGCGCTGATTGCCGCGGGCATACGAGGAGGGGGCGAGGCGATACAGGCCGGGGCGCTGCCGGTCAACAACTGGACCGAGGCGAGTTCGATGAAAACGCTGGGGCCCGGCTGGCCGGTTATGTTCGTGATTATCGCCTGCGGTGCGGTGAGCGGTTTCCACAGCCTGTGTGCCGGCGGTACTACCTGCAAGCAATTGGGCAACGAGTTGGCCGGCCGTCGTGTCGGCTACTATGCTATGCTGCTCGAGAGCTTCCTGGCTGTCTGCGTGGTCTGCTGCCTCGTTGTCGGGCTGAGCAAGCCGGATTACGAGGTGTATCTTGACCCCGCCGGCACGGGAGGCAATGTGATCCTCACCTTCGCCATGGCCGTGGGGCAGACCGTCCACGTCGGGCTCGGCTTGCCGATCGCCGCCGGGGCGCTGGGAGCCATGCTTCTGCTGGAGGGTTTCCTGGTTACAACGCTGGACACGGCCATTCGTCTGACGCGATACATGCTTGAG
>CAZTQK010000131.1:0-14368 GCA_964615635.1 uncultured Planctomycetales bacterium | reverse complement strand
CCCGCCCAGCCCGCGAAGACCGGTGCCCCGTACAATCTGATGCAGGATCGTCTCCGCATTGTCATCGGCGTGATGAGCGAGCACGACAACCTTGGCCCCCCACTTGAGGCAGACCCGCTCGAGGAACTCGAAACGGCATCGGCGAGCGGCCTGCTCGATCGAGACGCCGTCCTGGGAAGCCCGCCCGCGAACATCGGCTGTCCCGACCGTATAGTCCAGAGCAAGACCGTCGGCCATTTCGTGTACAAACCTGGCATCCTTGTCCGCTTCGATGCCGCGGAGTTGGTGGTTGAGGTGGGCAACGTGGATCTTCAGGCCCCACCCCCGCCGGTTCAGCGAGCACAGGAGATGGAGCATCACCACCGAGTCGGCCCCTCCTGAGACCCCCGCCACCACGGTCGCCCCGCGGGGCAAGAGGCCGCTTCGCTCGGCATCCTGGGTCAATCGAGATTCGAGATCTTCGGCAGCCATGAGCTTTGACCATCCTGGAAGTCGCGACAGTCGTCACCGGCGCGAACGGTACCTCGCTGCGACCAGTCTCTTCTCGGGCGCAGATGACCAGCTGCGCTCGCCTTGCGGGGCGGATCAGGACAGGGAGGCTGTTCTCGATCCCCGGTTCCGCAGCGCTGGACGGTACGAGCCGCAAACAAGTCATTTTATCCCCCTGCCGGGCCGGTTGCCATGAGGTTCTTCTCCGTCTACCTTCTACGTTCGTGAGGCTCCGTGGCACTCTAGGCGGCTCTTTCAGAACCCCAAGCGTAAGCGAGGGGCCAGACCACGGGGGCCGCTCCCTCACGGTCGCGGTTCTGAAAGAGAGAGAACCGCAGCGTCTCCGCGCCAAATGTGTCATGGACCCCCTTCGTGATCGCCTACGATACGAATGACCGGCGTGAGGGACTACTTGATGCTATCGATCACTGTGTTGATGACCACCGGCATGCTCGGCTATGCCGCCGGACCGATCACGATGTACGATCTGCGGTACGCCCTGCGGTTTAACGCTCAGAACCCGCAGCAGGTCGCCGCCGCGTGGGACCACGTCCACGCCGTGGCAACGCTGCAAGGAATCGTGAACCGCGAGGAAGCGACCCTTTACATCCTGTTCGTCGAGTCGGGCGGCAAGTGCATCGACGAATACTGGCTCGGTCGCATGTCCGAACCGGGCCAGTGGCTCGCCGGACGCAAACGGGTCATGGTCCCAAACCTCGCGGCCCTGATCGGCAAGTACAAGAAGTCCATCAAGGGGGCGGTCGTCTACGACCCGGCCGTCCCGGCGACCAGCAACCTGGCCTCAACTATCGCCGGCGTTGAGAACCTCATCGCCGTCCGTTATGACCGCTCGCCCGGCAGCCTGTACAGCCAGATCATCGCTTCGGGCCCCCGCTTGCCGGTCGTCAAGCGATTGCTTAACAAAGACGGCTCATCCATGTTCACCGGCCAGGGCACGATCCCCGACACCGATCAGCCGTCCACCGGCAGTGCCAAGTGCGACGCCCACCTGTGGCTCAAGCACCACTACATCGACACCGGCAAGGTGGAGCCAGGTTACGCCGGTTACTACATCGACTCGTTCTGGCAGAAATGCCCGACCGCCGCCGGCCCTAACCTGCACACACTGAGCAATCACGATTTCTTTGTTGCGAAGAAGGCCTTTTTCCTCGATCTCAACGTCTGGGGCGACGAAACGCCGATCGATGATCGCGACCAGAAGTCGGGTACTGATCTTGAGACGTTCAAGGCACTTCTTCGCAGCGCCCATGACCGGACAAGCGGGCGACAGATGCTCCATATCGGGGGCTTCACGCCCTGGGCGTACAAGTACACCACGGCCGGCAAGGCCGGCGGCAAACACGATCCCGTCCCCACCGAGTGGGAGACGGCCAAGCTCGTCGGAGCTTACAACGCCTTCATCGACGCCGACGCCATCAGCTCCGCGGCAATGGCCAACGCGTCCTTCTATGCCCACTTCCCGCTCAAGAAGGAGTACCCGCAACAATGGGCCACAAAACAGCAGCTTGTCAGCCGCGGCCTGCTCAAGCCTGACGGGGCGGTCAACTTCGACGGCCGTCAGTTCATGATCTTCTACGTCGGCGACTACGACTCGGCCGCGTGGCTGTACCAGTTCGTGCCTTCCGCCTGGGATCATCCGGCACGGGGCAGGATTCCGCTCATGTGGTGCATCAGCCCGGTGCTCGAACGCCGAGCGCCCATGGCCATGGACTACCTCCGCCGCACTGCCACGCCACATGATTACTTCGCCGCCGCCGACAACGGGGCCGGCTACCTCAACCCCGGCATGCTACAGGAACCGCGCGAGTTCTCGGGGCTTCCGAGCGGCCTGGATGTCTGGGCTGAGCACTGCAAACCGATTTACGCCCGCTGGGGCATGACTATCACCGGTTTCATCATCGACGGCTACGCCCCCGGACTGAACAGGGACGGTCTCGACTGCTACGCGAAGTTCAGCCCCAACGGCATCGTCCCTCAGAAGATCCCGGCCACACTGCTGCACGGCGACATGCCGGTCCTACGGGCCAGTTACGACCTCGGCGACAACGCGGAACAGGCCGCCAAAGTCATCGTCGAACGTGTCGCCAAGCGAAGCGTGCCCTTCCACTGGTTCCGGGCGATCCTCAAATCGCCGGACTGGTACATCGACGTGTACAACCGCACCCGCGCCGCCAACCCGAAGATCGAACTACTCGACGCCCCGACC
This sequence comes from uncultured Planctomycetales bacterium, assembly GCA_964615635.1. Taxonomy (GTDB): domain Bacteria; phylum Planctomycetota; class Phycisphaerae; order UBA1845; family PWPN01; genus JAUCQB01. The sequence continues at coordinate 11,652 of CAZTQK010000131.1, read as the reverse complement.
TACTTCGAGCTCTACCGCGCCTGGCTCAAGTCCAACCCCCAAGCCGCCACCGGAAAGATCAACTGCGAACGATGAACCCGGCCCGCAAGTGGTGCCGACGCCCTCGTCGGCCATTTTGTCGCGCCGGTGAGTCGAGGTCACTGGCCGGTGCCCCATCCCTTGTGCAGGCCGGGTGGCCCATCCTCGCCGTGGCGAGGGTGGGGTCTCGATGATGACCGAAGGAGCATCGTCGGTCCCTGCTTCGCTCGATGAGCTTCGCAGGGTGTACGCTGGGCGCGGGCGATTCTTCCTAACAGTCGATTAGTCTAATGGTCTAGCAGACTCTCTGCTCGCTGATCGTCGAATGCTTGCTTCCGCCCAATAGACCAATGGACCAATAGACTGACAGACCAGTAGACTAACAACTTCTTCTCCTCCGCCCCCCGCCCCATCATTCATCATTCAGCATTCCACATTCGCCCCGCGCCGGCCGGGTAGCTACTCGCTCAGCCGTGGGAATGGAGCCCTTGTTCATCGCCGAACGGTCGAGCAGTCAGGCAATCGAACAGGCCGATGTGCCAACAGACTCCCGTTGACCGCAGATTGCTGACGTCTGAAAGCTTCTTTTCCCTTATTGGCATCCCGTACACCTTGGGATATGCTGTCACTGGAATAATGGCAAACTGCCCCTGTCTGATGGAAAGCCGAAGGCGCACAAGTCCAAAGAAGCGGACAGCCGCCAAGGTCTCGTCCTCCCCAGGTTTCAGACGGTCTGGTGGGGGGTGGCGTCGCATCAGGCTGGCAGCAAGAGGTATTCTACGTATCTTGTCGCAAGGACATTCGGAGACCTGCGGTCATGAGCGGTGAGATGATCGAACGGCCGGACCAGCGCGGCTTTGACCAGTCCAAACACGTCAACGAGCACGGGGCTGAATACTGGAACGCCCGCGAGCTTCAATCATTGCTCGGCTACGGCCAGTGGCGGAGCTTCGAGAACGCGATCAAAAAGGCCGTAACCTCCTGCAAGCAATCGGGTAACGAGCCGGGGTATCATTTTGCGCGCGCGCGCAAAATGATCGACTTGGCCAAGGGCGCGGTCCGCAAGGTGACGAATTACCATCTATCGAGATTCGCCTGCTATCTGATCGCCCAGAATGGGGACCCCCGGATACCCCAGATTGCCCGGGCCCAACAGTATTTCGCCATTCAGACTCGCCGGCAGGAGACGTCCGACGCTGAGGCGGCCGACCTGGAACGGCTGGAGATGCGCCGGCAGACCTCCGAGGAATTCAAGGCCCTGTCAGGGGCGGCCCGGGAGGCGGGCGTCCAGAGCCGGATGTTCGGCGTGTTCCACGACGCGGGCTACAAGGGGCTCTACGGCGGGCTTGGCGGCCAGGCGATCAAGACCCGCAAGGGCATCTCCCCGAAAGAGCAGTTGATGGACCGGATGGGGACCACCGAGCTGGCCGCCAATCAGTTCCGAATGACCCAGACGCGCGACAAGCTCGCCCGCGAACAAGTCGGTGATCAGCAGACGGCGATCGACACGCATCATCAGGTTGGCCAGGAGGTCCGCGAGGCCATCCGGCGCATCGGCGGTACGCTGCCGGAGAATATCCCCGCGGCCGAACCCATTAGGGCCGTGAAGAAACGTCTGAAGGGCACGCCTCGCAAGCTCCAATTGGAGGACCAAGACGCCAAAGGGCTTGCGGGCAAGCAGGGCAAACGGAATGGGGAATGAGCGAACGACAACAATGCTTATGCTGACCTGCAGCCACCGAGGCCGCAAACAGGGACCGAACGGACGTTAGCGCCGGGGCCGACGACCGCCCCGCTGGCGGGCAAATCCGCCGGCTGTTCTTCGGCTACAACACATAGTTGAAGGAGGAGTAGGTTTCATGTGGAAGGGTTCCATGCTAAGAGGACTGACTGCCACTGCTGTTCTTTTTGCTTTCGGTCTTCTCCTGCTTCCACACTGGGCGACCGCGATCCTTGTTGCGGTGAATCTCATGGTCGTCATTATGCTTGAAGTGAAGGCATCGTTTCGCCTTACGGAGCATCTTTGCTTCTTCACTCCTATCATGTTCCTCGTTCTTGCCTTCCTGGGAGCGGCGTCGTGGACGATGGCTGTTGGGCTCATGGCGTTGTCACTCTCTTACCCACTGTTCACCCTCACCTGGATGGCGAGCTCGTGGTCCTTTACGTTTGCTAGACCATGCTCACATTCTTGCCTGGTTAAGCCCGTAGAACCGATCGGAAAACGGATTGGTTCGTTTTCCCATTCGCCCACTGTCCTCCGCCCGCTCGATGCCCACCCTCAATCACAGGCCTCTCCCGTCGGCGAACCACCCCACCCACCGCGCCACCGGAAGGCTCCATCCTATCCCCGCGTTTTGCCCGATGCACGGGGGACGGAAAGTAATCAGTTGTCAGTTTTCAGGCCTCAGTCGAGCCAAGTCCCAGCGTCTCCGACCAACCGATCGCTATCGCCGCTTTCCCCCAACACCCGAATGGCCCAACAGCCTGGTAGTCGAACAGTCCAGCAGCCTTCCTCTACCGTGGCTTTCTTGGCGTCCTGGCACCATGGCGGTTCCATCCATTTCGACATTGGCCATTCATACTCCCTCGCTGCCGCGCAGCACCGCCGCTTTGCTCTCCGCTGACTCGCTGCCTTCTGCACCGATGCCTTGACTCATCCTTCAGCCTTCCTTGGCCTGAGCCCGTCGAAGGCCGCCTTCATCCTTTTCTTCCCCTGCGCCAAACGGAGCCAACCCTGGGCAACCTGGAGAACCTAGGCAACCTCGCCCACCCTCCGAACTCCGCGATCCCATCCAATGTCGAGCCCTCGGCCCGAGGCGCCCGCGCCCCAAACGGGAGTGAATGACTTATAAAGGCTCTATAAAATGGTAATCTGCGCTCAGGGCCCACCCCGCCCTCGCCCGCCGAGCGCGCCCAGACCGCCGACCGTATCAACAGGCTCATGGCGACCGGCTTTCGAGCCCGCCTGGGACATCAGCCCCACGCCCACTCGTCAAACCTGTTACTTGAACGCCGCGAGTTTCTTGCAGATTTCCTCTTCGAGTTTCCGGGCCGCGGACGAGCCGTTCTTGCTCTTGTTGGTGTCGTTGCAGAGGATGCTGAAGGCGAAGTAGCGTTTGCGGTCGGCGGACACCACGTAGCCGCTCAGAGCGCTGACGCCGGCGATGTAGCCGGTCTTGGCGTACACCGTTCCCTTGAGCGCCGGCATCCGGCTGCGCAGCGTACCGTCGGAATCTCCGGGCGTCGCGAGACTGGCCCACCACTGCTTGCGGACCGGCATCTGCCGATCCATGTATACCAGTGCCTCGCACAGCGAGGCCGGCGAAATACGATTGTCGTGGCTCAGGCCTGAGCCGTCGTCGATCACAAAGCCCTCTGTCTTGACGCCCGCCTTCGCTAGGAATTCTCGCATCATCGCTGCACCGGCAACCCGCGTCCCCGCCGCCTTCCCGCGTCCCGAGTATGCTCCAAGACTCTTGAGCATCGCCTCGGCGAACACATTGAGGCTGCTCTTGTTCATCCGCCAGAGAAAATCGATCGGCTTGCTCTCGCATGCTGCCACAATTCTGAATTCCGACGGCAGCGATCCGTCGGCCTGCCGGACGCGCTGCCGGCGAACCTTGCCTTCGATCTTGATGCCTTTGGATGTCAGCACCGACCGGACCGTCTGCGCGAAGAAGTCACCCGGATCGACGACGGGGATCGAGGTCGGGTTGCCGTTGCCCGTCGGACGGGAAACGCTCTTGCTCACCGAGATCGTCAGCGGATCAACCGAAGCGCGACGAATCACCGGCTGGCCCTTACTGGCGGTCACCGACTTGTTGTCCACCTTCACCCAACTGGGTACTAGCTCGACGATCGCCGGCTTGCCCTTCTCAGCGGGCGTCAGCATCACATCCACGCAGTTGTCGTTGAAGTTGAGCCCACCCACCGGGGCGGCGAACCAGTCCTCCAGGTTGTGCTGCTGTCGCCAACTGGCGGGCACGAACTCCGTGTCGAAGACCGAGTCGTCAAAGAGCAAGTCGCCCGAAACCGAATGGATGCCTTCGGCCTTCATCCGATCGGCCCAGCGTTCGAAGACCGCGGTCGCGGGCTGCCGCTGGGCCTTGGCCAGTTTGGGGTCGCCGATCGACGGATCGCCCGCTCCGATAATCACCAAATCGCGTCCCAGCATGCCCAGCAGCGTGCGATACTGGAAATCCGGCGGCAACATGGTCAGAACGGCGGCCGTGGTCAGGACTTTCTGATTGCTGGCCGGCTTGAACAGTTCGTCCGCGTTCTGAGCGTACACGACCTGTGGCTGATCGATTCCGAGAGCGACCACGCGAATCCCCACCTTGACCTTGGCCTGAGCCGGGGCGGCCGCCAATGCTTTGATCTGGTCACCAAGGGCCTCGTATTGACCGGCCGAGACGGTCTGAACCCAACCACAGATGGCCAACAGGCCGATAACTGCTAACCGAACGCGAATGTTGCTGAAACGCATGAACCTCTCCATGAAACGCCCGAGGACCACCGCTGATGCTATGAGACTCGACGCTCGCTGAAGGCCGGCCCCAAATAGACTCTACGCCGGATCCAGAATCCATATCTGGGGCCTTTCGCGCGGAGGATTCACATCCCCATTCTCATCGAATGCGGAATGGATTCAGCCGAGCGAGACGGCCCGGAACCGATTCCGGGCCGAGCGGTTCGTCACTGCTGACACAGCAGTGGCATACAGCCGAAGGCCCCGCGCTGACGCTGGGGGTGCTGAAGAAGCCGCCGAGACTGTGGCGCACGCCTTCGGGCCGCCTCGCCACCCCAGTGTTTGACCGCACCACTCTGCAACGGTAAACTAGATAAATAGCGGGAGACAGTCAAGCCGCAATTCGAGTCGAGCGAGGACGGGGCAATGTCTCGATTCCAGCCGCATGGCGCGCGTATCCTGTGCGTCGCCGGCAGCGAGGGGGAGTTTCCGGAAACAGTCCGCCGTTGGCTGGACCAAATCGCGGTGCGCACCGAGTATTCGGCCGACGTCTATGATGCCCTTGCTGTTCTGGCGACCGGCACGCGCCCGATCCTGCTGATCGTCAGCATCGAATCCGTCGATTGGAATGAACTGGACTTCTTCGGGCACGCCGCCGCTCTCAGTCGCGGTACGCGGATCTACGTCGCCGCCCAGGACGCGGCTGACAGCCGGGTGTTCGCGGCAGCGGAACGCGGAGCCCGCCTGTTTGACTCGCTATCAGCCCAAGCGGACATCGAGACGGTCGCCGCCGAGGCTCAGGCAAGCGGCCCAGGCGGCCTGTTGGCCGGGACATTGCGGCCCTCTCAAATCGGCCGCGTACCTATCAATCTGCCGCCGACAACCACGAAGGGTGAGCAAACCCCCGCATCCGAGGCCGCTGAGGTCGAGCGACAGGAGCCTCCGATCCGCCTGGTGACGTCGACCGAACCGGATGAGGGCAGCGAGACTCAGGTGTCCGTTCCATGGGCACCGCATCCCAGTCGGCCGAGGCGCACCCCGCCGGGAGCGCCGGACTCGCCACAACCGCCGGTCGACCAAGCCAACAAGGGCGGCGTGGCGGACAGGCCCTTGCCCCGTGTCGAGCTGACACCCGATGAGATTGCGGCCCTGTTGGGCAAGCCGGGCTCGCCGCCTCCGCGACTGAGGGAGCAGGGATCATGACACCGGACCCGCTCATCCCCGTCCGTGAGCAACTCCTGGTCGTCCACGATCCCGGCGATCTGGCAACAGTCGTCCGCGGGCGATATCCGCAGTTCGAGGTGGCCATTGCGCCGAGCTACATGGACGGTCTGGCCGCTCTGGCAAGGCAGTCGCCCCGCGGGTTACTCGTGGGCGTGGACCCGACGGCTCGCAAGCTGAGCAGCGCGATCGCCGGACTTCGCAAGGCCGCCGGACCGGAGTCTCGCATCGTTCTTTGTTGCATGCCCAGCGGTGAGCCGGTGGCCCGGCGGGTGGTCGCAGCCGGCGCCGATGATTACCTGATCTACCCTCCGAGCGGAGGAGAGCTCGACGCGGCGCTGGCGCTGAGCACGCCCGGATGGGAATCCCGGCTCACGACGCCCGAGCCTCCGATCCCCACCTGGGACGAGCTGCACTCGTTGACCGATATCCTGGCGGGGTTGGCCGACGGACGGACGGCCATGCTAGGTCGGCTCTGCCGTCTGCTGGCCGACACCATGCGGACCCCCTTCGTTCGGATCACCGTGGACAAGGACCGCACGCACGTCGGCGACCCCAACACTGAGCCGGCATTCATCGAGACGATTCAGTCTGCCGGGTTGGCGCTCGGCAAGATCGAGGTCGGTCCGCGGCATCGGGCCCCCTTCTCGGCCGCCGAGGTCGAGAAGCTGCGGCATCACAGTCGGCTGATCGCCCACTTGCTCAAGGCCGCCGAACAGCAACAGCAGTGGCACCGCCTGGCGATGATCGACGAGGTGACCCAACTGCCCAACCGCCGGTACTTCAAACAGGCACTGGAAACGCTGATCCGCCGGGCCGCGACCGAGCGATTCTCCGTGACCGTGGTCATCTTCGATCTCGACGGCTTCAAGCACTTCAACGACGCTTACGGCCACAATGCCGGCGACCAGGTGCTGCGTGAACTGGCTCAACTGATCCGTCGCCACTGCCGACGGCACGATATCGTTGCCCGCTATGCGGGAGATGAGTTCGTCGTTGCCTTCTGGGATGCCGAGGAACCGCGTGTCGCCGGCTCCAAGCATCCGACTGACGCCTTGACGGTGCTGCGGCGGTTCCAGAAGACGCTCGAATCGCAGGAGTTCGCCAACCTCGGCTCGGACAGCAAAGGTCGCATCACGATCAGCGGCGGCCTGGCTACCTTCCCCTGGAACGCTCAGGAAGCCGCCATGCTCATCGAGCAGGCCGACCAGGCCATGCTCAGAGCCAAGCGCGACGGCAAGAACCGCATCTACCTCGTCGGCAGCGAGACCGGCGCCGAGGATGAACGGGGATAATCTTCGAGCAGAGACTTGGCGTCGGATTTGGGGTCGAGGCTGACGGCGCGTTTTGCGGCGGTCTCGGCTTCTTCGATCTTGCCCGCACGATACAGAGCAAAAGCCAGGCGGCTGTGAGCAGCGGCAGCGGCCGGGTCGAGTTGGGTCAGAACCCGGAACGTCTCAGCGGCTTCGACAAACCGCTGCTCTCGCATCAGCAACTGGCCGAGAACTTCATGGGTATCCTTGTCATACGGAGCCACCATCAGGGCCTTGCGATACCACTCAACGGCCTCCGCCCCCCTTCCGCCGTCGGAATGAATCCGGGCCACACGTAGCGGGTAGCTCTCATCGTTCGCATCCAGGCGGGCCAACTCAACCAACTCGGCCAAGGCCTTCTCGGGCTGCTTGAGTTCGACATACAGTTCCGCCAGCCGGGCCCGCGAGTGTTCATCCAGCGGCCGTGCCTTGCTGACCTTGGCGAACAGTTCGACCGCCCTGACGTGGTCCTTATCCTTGACGGCTTGGTTGCCGAGCACCCAGCAGGCCGTGGGGTTATTGGGGGCGAGCCTGGCGAGTTCCCCGGCGACCTCGAGGCACTCCTTCTGCAACGCCTCGGCCTTCTTCTTGTCGCTGTGTCCGGCCTGGGTCGATAACGCCTGCACCATGACCACCAGCACGCGCTCGTTCTTGTCATCGAGTTGCCATGCCTCGCGAATCGTCTTGGCCGCCTTGTCGATTTCATGGTCGTCGAGCAAGGCTTCAGCCTTGGAAACCAGAAGCGTAACCTTCTCGGCATCCTCTGCTTTGGCCAGCTTCTTCTCAATCTCGTCAAGCGGAAGAATCGGATCCAGCGACAGACCCCACGACTCCGCTTGCTTGCCGGCCCAGGCGGTGAAGTCCTTCATGAATGCCTCGGGAGACTTGCCCACGGCCTTGGGGACGATTTCATGCTGGCTGCTGCCGTCACGGAATCCGGCCAGCATCGTGTTGATGGCCTCGTGCCCATGCTGTTCGAGGATGTACTCCAGCATCCACTCACTCTGCGCATAGGCCATCGTCGGCCCGCCGCGACGTTTCGGCCGAACGAAACCCCAGTCAATCGAGTCGAGGTCGTACAACGTGCCTCTGCGCAATGCCATGACCAGCATCCGGCACCATTCCCACGACCGGTGTCTGCCCTCCTCGCGCTGGGCGAGTCCTTCGGTCAGCCACCGGGGAATGCGATTGTCTGTTGCCGCCAGAGTGACGGTGTGAACGAACTCGTGCCGCAGAACGGCCGGCCAGTTGAAGGTCATGCTCGTGGGGCCGCGTCGCGGGGCATCCATGGCGATCACCGGGCCGGTGGTTGCACCGATCGTGTGCAGGAACGGCCGGCCGGTGACTCTCACGGCAAAACTGCGATGCTCGGGGAAGATTTCAATGATCGTCTTGCGCGGCGGGTGGTAGTTGAACTGATCACAAATGCGAGCGTAGATCTCCTCTGCATAGCGGGACATCAGCGGCCGGATGATCGATTCCGGGCCGTCGGCGGACTTAACGACGAAATGCTCGGTCTCCTCGTGGCCGAACTTCTCGAGCTCATCCAGCAGGTTCAGCGTATGAAAGGTCTTCTCATTGAACGGGTCAAGCTTCCACGACGAATCGAGCACCCTCCGGGCGGCCGACTCGTCGCCGATTTCCATGTAGAGCATGCCCAACCCGGTCATCGGGTCGGCCCATTCGGGAGCCAGTTCGGCCGCTTTCTTGAACAGCGGTTCCGCCTCGGGGAACTGGTTTCGCAGAGCCAGCCAGGAGGCGATCTCGTTGGGCACGACGGCATTACGCGGGTTGACCTTCTCGGCACGGCCCACGGCCTGCTCCATGCCCGCCCGGTCACCGTGCAGCAACCGTGCGGCGGCCAGGACACCGAGCGCTTCAAGGTGATTCGGGTTCGCCTCAAGGGCCTTGCCGGCCGCCTCAACGGCCTCAGCATCTTTGCGTTCCATGAGATGAATGCGAGCCCGGAGGCAATGTACCTCAGGGCTGTTTGGATTGATCTTCAAGGCGGCGGCCGCTTCCTCGGCGGCTTTCTCGAAATCCCACTGATCGAGGGCAATGACGCCCAGCCCAACATGAGCAACCGCCAGGTTGCGATTGATCTTGAGAGCGGCCTTGAAGTCGCCGCCGGCCTGTTCGAGATTGTACTTGCTCAGCAGCAACTCGCCGGACGCCAACAATGCCGGCCAGTGCTTCTTGTCGAGACGTTCCACGGCGGGTTGAAACAGTTCCTGCAGTGCGTACTTGGTCCGGGCCGTCGTCTGAGGGCTGCGGGTAAGAACAGCGTGACGGTAAATCGCAATGCCCGAGTCGGTCAGGGCGACCGCGCTGGTCGGGTAGGTCTTCCGCAAAAAGGCGTCGAACCAAGCGTAGGTTTCGATCGCCTTGGGTCTGTCGCCGGTGATCTCGTACAACTCGCCCAGCAATCGGCGGGCGCTGGTGTTTCGACTGCTGATCTCGACGGCTTTGCCGGCCGCTTCAATCGCTTCCGCGTACCGGCCGATCTCCGAGAGCACCTCCGCGCGAGCCAACTGCCAACGATCGGAGGACGTGGCATTCACCTTGTCCAGGGCGGTCAAAGCATCGGCATACTGCCCTACCATCCTGCGGGCTTCGGCCAACCCGATGGCGGCTTCAAGGGCTTGTTTCGGATCGGCCGCCAGCTCCTCCAGCTTCTTGGCCGCTTTCTCGTATGAGCCCTTCTTCAGCAGGTCCTGCGCCTGCTTTAGAGGATCCTGCGATGGCTGAGTCGCCGTCTGAGTTGCCGGCTCGCTTGCCTGGCTCGTGGGAGACTCGGCGGCGGAGACCACCGATGCCAGACAGCAAACCAGTATTCCCGCGAGACCGAGTGGAACAAGCACATGAATTCTGGCGTGTAGTCTCATACCCACATTCCACCGATTACAGCCGTCGCAATCGTAGGCCGTCGTCACAACACGGCTCTCAGTCTATTGTAGCACAACAGAATGTCCGGTTTCCGCAGAAGATAGCGTGACACACCGCGATGCAGCACTTAATCCGGTTTGTCAGCGACCGCAAGCCCACTCTTCGCGTCGGCGACAGGCGGCGGCACACGGTAGATGCGGGAACGGGGCGACTGATCATCCGGCAAGAGTTGAGCCGTATCGTCGTACACCAGTTCCAGACGCGGATCCGTCGGCCAATCGCTGCGGAACGGCTTGCGAACGAACACGAAATCAATGTTCAGTTCCTGAAGCTGCTCGACGGTCGGCTTCATCTCGGGGAACAGCTTTCTCGTGGTCATGTAGTCAAGTACGTCGTTCTTCAGGTCACGGCCGTAGAGGGGATAGGTCAGAATGCTGGCCCCGCTCCAGTCGGAAAGGTTGATTACGCGCGTCCCCGCCGGCCACTGATCGATCGGCGGCGGGAGGCGGTAGTACGCAGCGCGGGAGAGATCTCCCGAGGCCAGTCGCCTGCCGAGTTCGCGAGCCGGTTTCTCCGCGACGATCACGCAAGCAAGGAGTGTCGCGACGAGAAGGCTCGACCCAACCACTCGGGGCCAATGCCGCGCCGCCCAGCCGATGACGGGGACGGCCATGCAGGTTGCCAGAACCAGATACATGATGCCGAACCGCGCATAGTGCTGCAACGGTCCGAGCCATAGGAACAGAGAGGAGACAGTCAGCACGGCTATCGCCAGCCGGTTTCGCCGCATCGCACGTCTTCCGCGAGCCAGCGGCATCCAGCCTGCCGCAAGCATCCCGATCGGGACGCACATGGCAAAGAGCGGCCCCACGCTGCCGGAGAGCATGTTGAGCGTCACCGCACACTTGGCCGTTCTTGCCGCCATCGCCAACCACTGCGACGGCGATTCGGCCATCTCCGCAAGCGGCGCGTCGTTCCGATCGTATATCTCATAGTGCCTGCTGAATCTGATCCCCTTGAACAACACGTGATCTCCGACGGCCACCTGCACGGGATAGAAGGGGTTACCCGTTAGCATCCCGGCTCGGACAAACCAGAAGAGCGAACACACCATACAAGCTAGTCCAAACACCGGCAGTAGAAATGCGAGATCGTGGTTCCGGCGGTTCCGCTTCACGTGTACGACGAGGAATATCACGGCAACAAGCAGCGCATAGAGCCAGTTGACCGGCTTGCTGCCGATGGCGATGCCGATGGCCAGGCCCGCGACGATAACGAGGAGCCTTCGAGCAGCCGGCGACCGTCCGGGGGCAATCGCAAGGAAGAATGAAGCGACCCCGCAGGCCAGATAAGCAGTCCCGAAAACGTCGATGTACGCGTGTGCGACCTGGAACGTCACCAAGTGGGTTGAGAGCAGAATCGCGACGGCCAAAGCAGCGGCCAGTCGCGATCCCTTCAGCGATCGAACGATCGACCAGGCTGCAAGCCCCAGGAGGACCGTGGCCGGCCAGAAGGCTACGCTGGCAAGCCGTTCGAAACCCCCCTTGAGCAGCCACCACAAGACCAGCTCGCCGTTGGCCGGGAGCGAAAACAGCCATATGTCCGGCCGCATCACCAGGGCGCCTTCTCTAATTCATATAACCACCAGCGACAGGCGATACTTCATACCATCATGATCTCCCGGCATCCTGGTGATCCCCTCTGCGACAAGAACCAAGTGCGCGTAGCCAAACGGCAACAGAAGGA
>CAZTQK010000130.1:0-14448 GCA_964615635.1 uncultured Planctomycetales bacterium | reverse complement strand
AACCTAGACCCAAAATAAGCGAGTACAACTGGCTTCGCGCGTAAGAAAAGGCCTTCAAGCTGCGATATACTGTGTCTTTGGCAAGAGCAGTGGTCGCAAGGCAAGGAGGCCTTTCAAGTGCAGCATCATACCCGATCTCGTCGTGTTCGCCAGCGTCCCCGAACTCGCAAGATTCAGCGGCATCAGGACCAGCCCATGCTGTGGCCGGGCGATGAGCGGCCGGTGATCCGCAACCGTCAGGTCCGCGTCGCGATCCAGGAGCGGGGCGAGGTCACACCCTACGGCGGACTGGCCCTGGCTCACGATCTGGCCATGCGGCTGGGCATCGACCGGGACATCAACGCGTCCATGCACCTGCTGAAGATCAAGCTTCCCTACTTCGAGTCCGACCATCTGCTCACGCACGCGTACAACAGCGCCTTCCTCATGGCCGGCCAACTCGCCTGGTGTCTGCGAGCCTGGCTGAGCCTGCTGGCCCTGCCCAAGGAAACCAGCCGCTGGGAATGGAAGTGGTTCCGCCAGGCCTTCGTCTACGTGGCCGCACGCATCACCCAGAGTGGCCGACGCGCCAAAGTGTACCTTGCCGGATGCCATCGATTCGTCGATCACCTCATCATTGCATCACAACGCCTGCAGTGCTTCACCTTCTCATAGTACTCCGCCGCTCACGTATAGTGCACAAGTCGGGGGACGACGCTCGCGGTCCGCGCAGAAATCACCATTCTTGCCCGCGCCAGCTTACCTCGAAACCCTGCGCCGATCGCCTGGCACACAAGCCGCCAGTTGCATCGCCCAACCGGCCGCCTTGACGCCGCCAAGGCTCGAAAAGTCAGCCGCCTTCGCTTATCCTGGGCCTAGATTCTTGCACTGCACGATCTGTGCAATCAAGCCGCTTTTTCTACAGATCGACGTTTTTCTCGGGTCAGGGCGTCGTGGATCATCCTGCGGCTTGCCTCGCTCAGTGGCCGGTGCAAGAACTAAAGGTAATCTAACCCACGCCGGGCGGCGAGTCAAGTGGTTTCGCTGGAAAATGTAAAATAAATACCACTCTTTGAATCTCTTATGTGCCTGGTTTAGTCAATACGTTCGGCGCTCCCGAAACGCCGTCGCAATGCGCCGGAGAATCAGGTCATCGGCTTGCAGATCAGTCGCAGCGGGCGGAAGGAACGACAAAAAACGGAGCGTCGAACCAAGGACGCTCACAGGACCCCCGCCAAGGGGCGTAGAGAACATACCCTGGCCGACGCCCCTTGCGGGCGCGGGCACAAGGCACTGCCTCTTCGCCTCGGCGTCGCATACCGCAAACGCCGGGGCAATGGAGAATGATGAATGGTGAATTGAGAATGGAGCGTGCTTGGTCATTGGCTGCGGAGGTCGCGCAGGTGAAGTCTCGGGGCGGGCCAAGGGACTCAAGAGACCGCGGATTCCAACCGCGACCCTGCTCGATTCTTGCCGGACCCCCTGCGATGAGAATCCACGCGGAAACGGGCGCCTCCTGTGAAGCAGCGTCTTGACGCACGCGCGTCAATCAGGTTGTCACGGACTCACTGTCGAGCCCGCATTCAAACTCATCCGAACCCACACACCTCCCTGTCCAAGACCACGCTTCTTGTCTAGCTCCCCCTTTATTATATGTTGCCCGGCCGAACACATTAAGGCCATTCGCGGCCGTTGCTGAAGGGCGGGTCCGTGACAGTCTGGGCGGCTCTTTCAGAGCCTCGAGCGTGAGCGAGGGGTCCTTCACCGACCTTTGCAGGCCGGTGAAGGAAGGGCCAAGCTGCAAAGCGGCCAACACCAAACGGCGGCCGCTCCCTCACGGTCGCGGTTCTGAAAGAGCTGTCAGCTCTTGGCTGTTAGCCATTCCTTTGGCGGGCAGAGCCCGCTTGCCGCTCCTTTACGGTCGCGGTTCTGAAGAAGCCACAGCATCTCCCCGACTGGACTGTCACGGACCCAAGTCGCAACTATTCTTCGTTTTTCTTCAGGGGGTCCTTTGCTAGTTGATCCAGGGAGAGATTCATCCGTGTTGTCGGGCAGCCTCTGCGGCGTCTGTCACACACACAGGTGGTCTGGCCGCGGAAGAAGCGGACGATGAGGACGCTCAGGAAAACTGCGGCCGCCAGCAGGATGGCGACAACGAGGGCGGTGTCGATCCAGCCCATGGCAAGCAGTGTGATGTCGTGTTTCATGGGCAATGCCTCCGCGACCGGCTACCCGATGAGGCGACCGATTTGATAGACCGCCGCTGCGACGATGAATGCCAGCACCGTCGTGTACACCATCGCGAACAGGGCCCATCTCCATTTACCCGACTCGCGCCGGATGACCATGAGCGTGGCCGAGCAAGGCGAGTAGATCATGACGAACACCATCAGGGCCAGGGCCCTGGTGGCTGACCAGCTCGGATCGGCCGCCAGTTTGGCCGAAAGACCTTCCGCTCGGCGAGCGCTGCTATCGTCCTTGGCGTGGACGATGCCCATGGTGCCGACGACAACCTCCTTGGCCGCAAAACCGCCGATCAGGGCGATGTTGTCTCGCGAATCAAAGCCCGCGTAACGAGTGACGGGTTCCATCGCCGATCCGATCCGGCCGGCGATGCTGTGCCGAAGCTGATCGGTGGCGTCGGTACTATTGACCCTGGGAAAGAACATGGCCGCCCAGATCAGCAGGTTGACGGCCAGGATCACCGTTCCGGCCTTGCGGATGTACTGCCAGACCCGCTCCCAGGTGTGCGTCAGCACGCCACGCAGAGTCGGCATGTGGTAGGCCGGCAACTCCATCACGAAAGGCGTTTGCTCGCCGTGAAACACGGTTTTGCGCAGGACCCATGCGGCCCCGAGGGCGATTGCCCATGAGGCCGCCCACAGCGCGAACAGAATCTGCGGCTTGTGACCAGCAAAGAACGCGGCGATCAGCATCATGTACACTGGGATCTTCGCGCCGCAGTTCATCAGCGGTACGACCAGCATGGTCACGAGTCGGTCCTTTTCCTCGCGGAGGGTGCGCGTGGCCATGACGGCGGGCACCGCGCAACCACCGGCCCCCAGGCCACCGCCGACGATCATCGCCAGCATGCTCTTGCCCTGCAGGCCGAAGATTCTGAGCAGCCGGTCGAGCACGAACGCGACCCGGGCCACGTAACCCGTGTCTTCGAGGATGGCCACGAAAACGAACAGGGTCGCGATGAGAGGCACGAAGGCCAGGACGCCGCCCACGCCGCCGATCACGCCGTCGTGAAGCAACGAGTACAGCAGGGGCATCGGTTGCTCCAAGCCGGCGATGAGTCGCGGAGCCGCGTCTTCGAAGAGCCACTCGATCCACCCCTTCGGGCTTCGGCCGAAGAGCCACTGCCACTCGTCGGCGACTTTGAAGATCGCCACGAACAGCGAATAGACCACCGTGAGCACAAGGACCGGGCCGAGCACGCGATGGCAGACCACCGAGTCGATCTTGTCGGTGATGTTCTGCCGCGATTCGGCTGTCGAGTGGACACATTCTCGCACGATGCCGGCGGCGAACCCGTATCGTCGTTCAGCGATGATGATTTCGGCGCTCTCGCGGAAATGCGTTTCGATCGCTGCGATCGCCGCCTGAGTCGCCGACTCGATGGCGGCGGCGTCGCCCGCCAGTTGGCGGACCTTCTGGAGGACCTGTTTGTCACCCTCGATCAGCTTGACCGCCACCCATCTCGCGGGGTAGCGACCAACCAGCCGTTCTTCGCGGGCGATGACCTCGGCGACTTTCTCGACTTCGGTCTCGACCTCATGCCCGTAGCTGACCGGGCGGACGGTTGGCTCGGCCGGGTCGGTGGCGATATCGGCCGTTGCCTCGAGCAGCGCGCCCAGACCGATGCCGCGGTTGCCGACGGTCTCGATCACCGGCGCCCCCAGAAGCACCGACATCTTGGCGGTGTCGATCTTGATGCCCCGCTTCTTGGCCAGGTCGGACATGTTCAGGGCGATCACCAGCGGCCTCTGCATTTCCATCAGTTGGACGGTCAGATACAGATTGCGCTCCAGGTTCGTCGCGCTGGCCACGTTCACCACCACATCCGGCTTCGAGTCAATCACGAAATCTCGGGCAATCAGTTCATCCAGCGAATATGCGGTGAGCGAGTAGGTCCCGGGCAGGTCGACCAGGGTGACTTCGCGACCGCGATGACAGGCACGACCGGTCTTCCGCTCAACCGTGACGCCGGGGTAGTTGGCGACACTCTGATTCATCCCGGTCAGGCTGTTGAAAATGGACGTCTTGCCCGAGTTCGGGTTGCCGGCGATCGCCGCGATGACGTTTGCGATCTTGGCCTCGCCGCACGGACCGGAGGGCTCGCCGGTTTGCCTGTCTGCGGGAGAATGAGGCCTGCTTATCGAATCGGAACAAGGATGGTTTTCAAGAGACATCGGTTGCTGAACTACTCCTGAGGACTTGGCTTGCGAGTCCCTTGTATATCGGTGTCCGCAGCCGTTGAGTGCGCAGCACCATCAAGAATTTCCACTTGAATGTATCGAGCTTCTTTCACGCGGATCGCCAGATCACATCCCTTCACCGTGATCTGCAACGGGTCGCCTAAGGGGGCTCGTCGCTTCAGAAGCACGGTGGTACCACGCGTGACTCCCATATCCAGGAGCCGCTGCTTGATGGCCCCGCGCCCGCCGACGCGAATAATCCGTCCTTGTTGCCCCTCATTAAGCTCGTTCAAAAAGCTTGGCACGCGGCCGCTCCCTGTCTTCTGCAAGACTGGACCACAGCAGCACTTATGGCGCTGCCGAAGCATGGTCCCCACCGGTCGAGCAGACTGCGGAGCCGCAGCGCCGGCCATTCGCCAGTCGCAACGAAACCGTGATCTGCAGGTTCCCGGGCACATTATAGGCCAAGCTGGGCTCCATATGCGAGATGGGGTACGGACCACCACAAATCAGGGTCGAACGGAGCCGGACCGGATGAGAGATTGGATCAATTCACTTCGAATCAGCCTCCGGCTTCTGCTGGGACCCATGCGTGTTAGACCCCTGAGATTACTGGCCCTTAGTCTCGCAAATGTGGCTTGAGAGCGGGATGAAGTCATGACAGCGAGCATATAAACTGTTAGAATGCAAAGCGAGGAGGGCGTCTCCGCTCACTCCGCGGGCGGCGGGTCCCTGTGGCTATTTCGACAGTTCTCACTGGTGCGGAAGCCAACCGGCTGACTGATGCACTGCGGTAGCCGTGCAGTCTGCAGCGGCCTTCCACACGAGGCAGGTGGACAGTTGCTATCCAATCTCAAGCAAGGATTCCAGATGCGCAAGAACATTATTTCAGCGGCGGCGATGTGTCGGGTGGTGGTATGGACTGCGATTGCGGCCGGCTTGCTGGCCGCAGGTACCCAGGTTGCACGGGCGGATGAATATCGGGCTTTCTGGGTCGATGGCTGGGGCGCGGGTTTCCTCAATCAAACCCAGGTCAATAACCTGCTCGGTGTGGTTGGCGACCCCGACAGCAAGGGCACGATCCGCGACGCGAACTGCAACATGGTCATTGTGCAGGTGCGTCGGCGGTTTGATGTGTGCTATCCCTCCGGAGTTGGAGAGCCCTACATGTCGGGTCTTACGCCCTCCAACTTCAACGCACTGCAGGCGATGATTGACGCGGCTCACGACACCACCGGTGGCAAGAAGCGCATTGAGGTGCATTGCTGGAGCGTGGTCTTCAAGACTGCCAAGGGACTGGTGTACTCGCAACACAGCGATCCGTCCGACCCCGCGAACTACTGGGTGACGCGCCTGGGCAGCACCAGTGGTTCCGAGAACGGCGACGGGGCATTCGACCCGGGGCACCCTCGGTGCCTCGAGTACCTAATCAACGCCCACATGGACCTGGTGACCAATTTCGATATCGACGGCATTCACTACGACTACATTCGCTTCGAGGGCAACACGGAGGGATACAACCCGACCAGCGTGGCCCGCTACAACGAGCGTTACGGTCTGAGCGGTGACCCGGCTTCGAGCAACGAGCAGTTTAAGCAATGGCGGCGCGACCAGGTCACCGCGTTCGTCCGGCAAATGTACGCTCGCATCCAGGCGGTCAAGCCGAACGTGAAGCAGTCAGGTTCTTTCGTCACCTGGAACCCGTCGCCGGCGTCCAGCACGCGAGCCGCATTCATGGGCACTCGCCCCTATTACGATGTCTATTCGGACTGGGACAGTTGGACGGAGGAAGGTATTATCGACATGTCCGTCCCGATGACGTACTACAACTGGGCCAGCCTGCCGAACGATTACACTCGCTGGATCAACTTCGAGAAAGATCGCAAGTTCAACCGTCACATGATCATCGGACCGGGCACCTACCTGAACTCGCTCAGCAATGCCATCTACGAACTGCAGCAGACTCGCTGGGCCTCGCCGGCCGGCAACTACGCACAGGGTTTTAGCGGATACTCCTACAGGTCGCCGTACAAGAGGACAGATGGCACATACGGCACATGGGAGGAGTTTGCTCCCGAACTGGTTGCCAATGTCACGCCGACCTGGGATGACATCCCGACCATGCCATGGAAGACCAATCCGACGACGGGCCACATCTGCGGCATGGTGACCCAGGTCCCGGATGGCGCCTGGGCCGACCATGCCACGGTCAGCATCACCGGGCCGGTCAGCCGCAGCATGCACGTGGATGGCACCGGCTTCTATGCGTTCATTGATCTTCCGCCCGGCAGTTACACCATCACCGCTTCGAAGCCGGGTTACGCAGACGCAGTCTCCTCGGCCGACGCGGCAATCGGCCAGGTGACCGGCAACATGTACGTTCGCGACCTTCTGCTCGGCGGCAACCCGCTGCCGGCCATCTCCAACGTGCAGGCCACAGACGTGACCAACAGCGGTGCGACCATCACCTGGCTTACCGACCTGGCCTCATCCTCGCAGGTCGAATACGGCCTGACCACCTCATATGGAAGCCTCACCCTCCTGGACGGCACGCAGGTTACGTCGCACTCTGTGGCACTGAGCGGCCTGGCCGCTAATACGCCGTACCACTACCGGGTGATGTCGACGAACGCCAATGGCACCAGCACCTCAGACGACTACACCTTCACGAGCAGCGGGCCGCCGCAGATCTCCAGCGTGCAGGCCATCGACGTGGGCTCCAACGCGGCGACGATTACGTGGACGACAAACGCGCCGGCCGACAGCCAGGTGCGCTACGGTTTGACATCGAGCTACGACCAGGAAACGACCGTCGATCCGGCCCTGGTGACCAGCCATTCGGTCAGCCTCAATGGTTTGACGGCGAGCACGCCGTACCACTATCAGGTGGTGTCGACAAATGCCTATGGGACGGCTGAGTCGACTGATTTCACCTTTACGACAACGCTTCCGGTCACCGAAATCGTGATCGACAACACGGATCCCGAATGGTCGAATACATCTCCCGGTGGGGCAGCCTGGAGCGCCGGCAGCAGTGAACTCGTCCCTAAGATCGGGACCAACTATCTTTACACTGCCGGCTCAGGCAGCACCTCTTCCACCACCCGAAGCTGCCGGTGGACACCGACCATTCAAACCGCCGGGCTCTACGACGTCTACGTGTATTATCAAATCGGCGCCAATCGCAACGAGGCGGCACCATACACGGTCGTCTACGACGGCGGGGAGGTTGTGAGCATCCAGAACCAGTATTCGACCACGCCGAACCAGGGCGGCTGGTTCCTGGTTGGTGAGGACCTCCCGTTCGCGACGGGGACGGCCGGGTACGTGCAGTGTGCGAACAACAGTCTGGACGCAAAGTACGTCAGCGCCGACGCGGCCAAGTTCGTCTTCAAGGGCAGCATCGAACCGCCGCCCGCGAAGGCCACCAACCCGACGCCGGCGCATCAGGCAACGGGTGTCTGGACCAACACCAACCTGTCGTGGGCCGCCGGGGCGGGAGCAACCTCGCACAAGGTCTACTTCGGCACGACAAGTCCGGGGACCTTCCGGACGGAGACCGCGGGCACGGCGTTCGATCCGGGGGCTCTGCTGGCGGCGACGACCTACTTCTGGCGGATCGACGAGGTCAATGATTTCGGGACGACAACCGGTGACGTGTGGGAATTCACGACCCGGGACACTGTTCCGGCGGACCTGGACCGCGACGGCGACGTGGATGCCGCCGACGGAGATCTCTTTGAGTCGTGCGTGTCCGGCCCCGGCGTGTCGGCCGATGAAGGCTGCGGAAACCGCGACCTCGATGGCGACGGCGACGCAGACCAGTCAGACTTCGGCATTCTCCAGCGATGTTTGAGCGGGACAGACGTACCAGTCGATCTAGGTTGCGGCGGCTGATCAGACCGCGGCCGGCGTCGCTGGGTCGAGGAAGTCCCCCCTTGTATCCGGCAGCCAGGGAAGGAAAATCTTCGGCGGCTCCGACCCTACCCTCTGCACACACGTTCTCAGGCTACTCGTGGCCCCGGGCTTGTGCGCAGATAACGAGGCGTTTGCTTCAATCCGCCAAATCATTGATGATGTAGTCGTCTATTCAATAAGCGATTCCTCCCGGCCCCTGACGGGCTCCGAAGGGGAGTGTCTCATGCTGAACAAGGTGTTGGTTCTCTCTGCATCGGCGGGTGCGGGCCATCTGCGGGCGGCTGACGCAGTCCTCAAGGCGATCAATGAACTGGGAGCGGCCAGAGAGGCTCGTCACATCGACTCGCTGGATTACACCAACAAGGTATTTCGCTCGCTGTACTCCAAGGCCTACATCGAGCTGGTGAACGCCGCTCCGGAGGTGCTCGGGTGGCTCTACGACCAGTTGGACAAGCCCTGGAAGAACGAGCGACGGCGGCTGGCACTGGACAAGCTGAACACCCGGCCGTTCGTGAAGATGTTGGAGGAGTACCAGCCTGACATCGCAGTGTGTACGCATTTTCTGCCCGCGGAGATGATCTCGTGGCTCAAGGCCAAGAAGCGGCTGCGATGCCGCCAGGTGGTCGTTGTCACCGACCTGGACGTTCACGCCATGTGGCTGTGCCACCATTACGAGCACTATTTCGTCGCGATGGACGAGACTCGGGAGCACCTGATTAGGTTGGGCATCCCGGCCGAGAAGATCACCGTGTCCGGCATTCCCATCGATCCGGTTTTCGCAAGGCCCAAGGACAAGGTGGAGACACGGATCAAACATGACCTTGATCCCGATAAAACGACCATTCTGATCTCGGCTGGAGGTTTCGGTGTCGGGCCTATCGAGCACCTGATGACCTCGCTCCTCAAGTTGAGACATGCGGTTCAGGTCATCGCCATCTGCGGGCGAAGCGAGGAGCTCCGCGGGCGGCTCGAACGCCTCGTCGCCCGACAGCCGGCCGGCGACCACATACCCGTCCGAGTGGTCGGTTTCACCAACGAAATGGATGAATACATGGCCGCCGCGGATCTGGTGGTCGGCAAGCCGGGCGGACTCACGACATCGGAAGCCTTGGCTCGCGGGCTGGTGTATGTGATCATCAACCCGATCCCTGGCCAGGAGGAACGAAACTCCGATCATCTGCTGGAAGAGGGAGTGGCGATTCGGTGCAACAATCTCCCCGTGCTGGCATACAAGATTGATTGTCTGCTGGGCGCCCCGGAACGCCTGGCGGCCATGAAGGCCAACGTGCAACGTATCGCCCGTCCGCGTGCAGCGTACGATGTCGTCAACAAGCTCCGCGAGCTGGCGGCGGAGTAGCGAAGTCGGCCGGTTTGTCGCTCTCAGGTCATGGGTTCCGCCACTTGAACTGCATCTCGACCTCTTCTGCCTTGCCTTCCCGTTCGTGCTCGACGCTGATGGTGGCATGCGGTGGGATGCGAACCCGCTCGCCGGCGATCTGAATGCGGAAAGGAAGGTCCTTTTCCAGGCACGTCGCCATGCGGCGGAGTTTGGCGGCAAACTGCTTGACAGGGTATGCCTTCTCAATGTCCCGGGGTGGGCGTTTTTGGCGTTTGGCCATGTGGTCACCTGTCCTTCTGGCTCGTTCGAGTTCTTTCTGGAAAGACGTATCCTATCGGGCCCGGCCCTGTAGGCTCTTTACATCCCGCACTCAACGATTGTCTTTTCGATCTCTATCGCGGTCTCGCAGGACGGCTTCGGCCCCTTTCTGGCTGATGGCCTTGATTTCAACGGCGGTGAGCACTTGCCCGAGCACGAGGATGTCATCGACGCTGCCGCGAAGCTGCTCCTCGCGGCCGTGGTCGGCGTCCTCGCCCACGAACAGGTTGCGTGTCATTGAGATGGGCTCGCCGGCCGGGACGCGACCGCTCCCGGCCGGGGCTCCGTCCAGATAGAACGCGATCTGGCCGTCGTCGCAGGTCACGGCCAGGTGATGATACTTGCCGTCGGCGAATCGAAGGGGTTTGGACTCCACGGCGATGCCCTTGCAGATCAAACGCAAACCGGGAATGACCTGGCCCTTGGGGTCGCAGTCGAAGACCAACTCTGTTGTCTTGACGGGGCCTTGGTCGTTGGTGGAACTGAAGAGTCTGGCAGGCTTGCTCTCTTTGTTCTTTGCCATGAGCGCCAACGTGAATTGCGTGCCGAGGTTCCGGGTACCTTTGATCTCTATCGTGTTCAGCGGGCACCACGTAGAGCCGAGCGGACAGCCGGCGCTGCCGAACGCGGCCAGTTCGGGATCGGCTTTGGGGCGGATCTCGCCATGCTGGACGGCCGGCTGCTTGCCGTCTTCCGTGAGAGAGTCGGCCCAACCGTTCTCGAAGGTGTACAGGACAGCAAGGGTGGCCTGAGCCGTCTCATCGGTGACCTGAAGCTTCGGGCCGGCAGTGAAGGAATACAGAGACGCGTTTTCCATGACGAACCGCAAGCGAATCGGTGAGTCGGCGACCGGCAGCTCGTTTTGGCCGTTCCAGGTGACTGTCTGGTCGAGGCTATCGCCGGTCAGAGGTTTGCACTCGTCGCGTGTGTATCCGGACAGGGGCTTGCCTTCGGCGTCGAGCACTTCCAGGCGAATGGATCCTCCCGCTCGGCACTGGTAGTTCAGACGCAGCGGTCCGGCGGTTTTGGCAAGCTTCTTGGTCAAGATGATTCCCGTCTTCTCCCCCGCGTCGAGTGATGCGAAGCCGTCCTTGCGCAGCATCGCCAGTCCGATGGAACCGTGCCATGGCGCAGGCGCGGCGTGGGTGCAGTCGAACCCACCGTAGTAGAGCCAGAGCTCGCCGTCCACGAGCAGCGGGTGCTGCGGCGTGTAGTGCATGCCGTCATCCCACGTGCCGTCCTTGCCGAGTTCGAGGATCGGCGGGCGCTCACCTTCCTCTCGGAACCAGCGGACGCCGTCGCGGCTGGTGACGAGTTCGAGATGCACCGGCCCGTCGAAGTAGCCTTCGTCGTCGGTGGCCCGGAACACCCACAGAAAGCCCAGATACATTGATTCGTATGCAAAGGCGGACAGCCCGTAGAAGTGCGTCCGTTGGATGCCCTTGGCCCATCGGTCGTCGAAAGTGTCCGGAGCGAGGACCAGTTGTGGATCGGGCCAGGATAGGATGTTCTTGGAGGCGGTCCGGGCAACGGCCCTGCGGCGCATGCCGCTGACGTTCACGTTGTTCTTGACGAAGCCGAGGTACTGGCCAGCGTGAGGATCCCACAGGAACTGGCTGACATCTCCGCCTTTGCTGAAGACCGGTTTGTCGGATGCATCCGTCCAGTGCAGACCGTCAGGGGAAAAGGCACAGACATAGCCGTTCCTGGCCGGGTCGCCGTCGAAGTTGATCATCTTGTAGCGACGGTTGGGGTCTTTTTCCCACGGCGTATGGATGACCGATTGAATGTGGTCTCGTTTTCCCCGCCGGATGAAGATGTTGTTGTCCTTGGAGCCCTTGTACTCGACGACGCCGAGGTTCGGCTTGTGCCACTTGATGCCGTCGTCGCTGGTGGCGTAGAGCAGCCGGTAGGCGTCGTCGTCTCCGGGCAGGGCGTGATACCACATTCGGAACCCGCGTCCGGTCTCATTCGGCAGCACTGTCCCGTACAGATAGATGTTCGTTCCCTCCCACGGCCGGTCGTATGTCAATACCGGGTTGCCCGGATGCTTCTGGAAGGGATGATAGGTGCGGACCACGTTCGTTTTCTCGGCTACACAGTAATCGTCGACCATGAGCTGCCATGGACCGGTGAGGTCATTGAGCGACTTGGTGTCCGAGGCCGCTCGGGTGCGAGGCGCGAGCGATCCGACGAGCATCAAAATGACAAGCAGGCAAGAGCGGTTGTGTATCATGTTTCCCCCGAAGAAGACTGCCATGATGCCGATTCTATGGCGTTTGCCACGATGCGACAATGATGTTGGCCGTTTGGTGAGTACCTCAGGTCGAGCAGCTTTTCGCAGAATGCTGAGAGGCGGGTGAGGACTTGGGTTGCAGGGCGGTCGCCGGGACACGGATTTGCCTGCCGGAGCGGGGCCTGATGCACTTGTCTGAACTGTCATCGGCCGCCATGGGCGCGTGGGCAGGTGTGCGGCTTGTCTCACTTGTCCGGATGGGTGTTTGGGTGTAACTTGTAGGGCTTCAGTGCGGGTGCTGGCCCGCGGCCGCGAAGACGGACAGCCGGCAGCGAGAGACCGGAACAGGAATGGAGAATGAACGCAATGAGCAATCCCCTGACGAGACGACAGTTTCTGGGCAACAGTGGCAAGACGATGGCCGGTGTGGCCGCCGGTTTGAGCGTTCTTGGCCCTCGATCAATGCTCTCTTCAGTCCGGGCGGCCGGTGCCAATGACAGACTCGGCATCGCTCTGATCGGGTGTGGCGGCATGGGTCGCCACAAGCTCGGCAACTTCCTGGATACCAAGCAGGTTGACGTACTGGCCCTCTGCGACGTGGACACGAAGCAGATGGACGAAGCCGAGAAGATGATTGCCGAGAAACTGAAAAACGAACCGGCGGGCCAGAAGACGCCCCAGCGTTTCAAGGACTTCCGCAAAGTCCTCGACATGCAAGGGATCAAGGTTGTGATTATTGCGACACCCGACCACTGGCATGCTGCTCCGATGTTGCTTGCGTGCCAGGCTGAGAAAGACGTGTACGTCGAGAAGCCCTGCTGCCACAACGTCCGGGAGGGCAAGGCCATGGTTGCCGCGGCGGCGAAGTACAAGCGAGTTGTCCAGGTCGGCACCCATCAACGCAGCTACGAGCACATCCAGGCCGCCCGTGACTTCGTCCGTAACGGCGAGCTCGGCGAGATCAGCGCCACCAGCACGTATACCTATGGCAACGAGTCCCCCGACGGCCTCGGCAGCGATCCGGATTCCGATCCGCCGGCCAGTGTCGACTACAACCTGTGGCTGGGACCGGCACCGGAGCGCAAGTTCAACAGGCGACGTTTCCACAGCAGTTGGCGATGGTACTTTGACTACGGCTGTGGGATGGTGGGCGACTGGAACGTCCATCTGCAGGACATCGTCATGTGGACGCTGGACACCCCGCACCCGACCTCGGTCTGCTCGATGGGCGGGCACTACATCCTCGCCGATGACCGCGACACGCCCGACACCATGGTGACCATCTACAAGTTTCCGCCCTCCAAGCTGGCACCGAAGGGTCACGTGCATACCTACACCCTCCGCAAGGCCAGCGGCAAGCCGTGGCACAAGGGCGGCATCGGGATGGACTTTAACGGCACCAACGGCTTCCTTCACATGACCCGCGGCGGGTGGGAGGTCGAGCCCGATCTGGAGGACTGGAACAGACCCGGTTCCGAGCCGCGGATCGACCCGGTCAAGGAGATGGGCGAGTACCACAAGAAAGACGTGGAAGGGCATAATGTCCATGTCGAGGACTTCCTTGAGTGTGTTCAGAGTCGGGAGAAGCCCATCGCATCGATCGACCAGCACTACACGAGCGTTGTGGCCTGTCACCTGGCAAACGTGTCTCTGAGGGTCGGGCGCCAGATCTTCTGGAACCACGAGAAGGAACTGTGCTTCATGGATGAGAAAATGACCGTCGAGGACAAGGAAGCCAACAAGTTCCTGGGCCGCGAGTACCGCAAGGGTTTTGAGTTGCCTGAGGTCTAGGGAGTGCCCACAGTATGAAGTTGGAATGCCGGCGGGTTGCCGCCCAGGGCTTTCGATCTGGACGTGCTCCAGTTACGGCAGTACCGCCCGTTCGGCGACACCTTGCTGTCCGTCCGATAAGGGGCCTCGATACCATGCAAAGCCCGATCAGTAAGCCTTTCCTAAGAATCCTTCCGTCCGGGCCGGAGTGGCCGCGTGTCGCAGAACGCACAGCAGGTATCGAGCGCTGAGGTTGGTGACCATTCGGCCTTGCTGCTAAGTCTGATAAGGCCACGGGATGCTCGACAAGGCTCGGAAAAGGCGTCCACTCAGACTGCAGTCGCCCCACACCTCAAGGAGGTCGCCGCATGTGACGACCTATCACAGGATACACTGCGCCCCCGAATGTATAAATATGAGTGATCGAAGACCAAAGCCCGAGCGTGAGTCAGCAGGAATTGAGG
>CAZTQK010000129.1:0-14521 GCA_964615635.1 uncultured Planctomycetales bacterium | reverse complement strand
CCTTCAACCCTCTGATTAAGAGTCAGATGCTCTACCAATTGAGCTAAGGACGCATATGAGTGAGGACCTGTATTTATACCGCGAGTGGATGCCGCAGACAAGCGGCAGGCCTTCGGCGAGGGAACGGCGACACAGAATCGCTTGCCGACACACCGCGGTCGTCTGCCTGCTCGTTTTCCTAACGCCTTCTTCCTCAGTATCTTACACCGCGACAGTCGGATCGAAGGAGTGTCCGTCAGGTCGGCTTCGCAGAATCACTGGGACCGGGGTTGGTCCGTCGCCGAGGTGTCTTTGGCGATGGTCAGAGGTTGCAGGCCGACGGCCGCCTCGACCTGCTCGGCGATCTGGGCCAGATCGCCCATGACCCTGAGGTAAAGGGGAAACAGGCGGTCCAGACAGCCGCTCACGGCCTCGGCCATGCCGGTCAGGTCGTTGACGACCGGAACGATGCCGATGGCGTACTGCGCGACCGAGACAGAACCGCCCGCGTGCTCATACGGATACGGGACCTCCTTGGTTGCCTCTCGCAATTCCGTCAACGCGCGGTTCTGAGTCTCCAGCAGCCGCAGCGTCTGTGCGATCAGTGCGTCGTTCTCGTGCCCACGGCCGATCGCATCCTCCATCGCGCGAAGCGCGTTCTGGTTGAGCCGCAGGCTGGTCAGCAGATACTCGGCCCGATGCAGGCCTGCCGTAACATCGAGCAGTTGATCGCTCCTGGCCCGCAAAGCAGCAGCGTTCTTGAACCGAGCGGCCATTGGGTCGCACTTGAGCAAGGCCAAGGCTGCCTCCAGCCGGACCGCAAAGACGGCCTCGATCTTCAACAGGCGTTCTTCGACTGCCTGTCGGTCGCGCTCGGCCTGTCGGCCGACTTGGTGAGCCTGCGCGGCGTCAACCTTTTTGAGTCCGATCTCCTTCGGATCGACGCGAAAGCCGGCCTTGAGCAGGCACTCAGCCTGACGGGCGTTGCCGATGGTCTGGTCGAGTTCCCGCAACCGACCATATTCCTTGCGTATCGTCTGTTGCGAACGCTCCAGAGCGATGCGAGCGCGTTTGAGCCGCTCGAGACATTCCTTTGGCGGCAGATCGAATACGGGCGAGAAGCGGTTGATGCGGAAGGGCCGGATCACGAAATCCAGCGTGGTCCAGAACCGTCGGGCAGCCTCAAGGGTCTCATCCAGGAGCCTGCGCTTGTGATCCACGTCGCTTTTTGGAAGAAGGTCTTCGCGGCGGACCTCCGGGCCCATGAGGCCCTGGTAGAACGTGAAGGTCACCTCACGACAGAGGGCATCGAAATCGGCAAACAGCACCGACGCGGGCTCAGCCAGATGGAAGATTCCAGGCTCGTTTTCACTGCGCGTTCGTTGGATGCGTACGCGGTCGGAGGGATGTGTCGCGAGCATGTGCGTCCTGGATTCGGATATGTCCTTCTCGATCTCCTGCCGGGCCTCCGGTGACAAACGTTCGGCCTCGGCCACAATCAGCGCGGGCAAGTTTTCCGGCAGGCGGCGTTCCTGCCAACAATGGGCGATGAACGAAAACGCCGTCTGGCTCGCCTTCGCCAGAGCGTGCAGCCTCTTGAGGTTCGACTCGGAGCACTCGCCCCCGCAAACGCGTGCCCCGTACCGATCGGCGTCGTACTCCATCTGCCGAAGGAGACTGCAGCTCATGGCATGAGCGACGATCATCAGCAGCCACAGGATCCATCGGGTCAGCCAGACAAACAGCCTTGCGACGAGGAAGAAAAGACGGAACCACCCTTGTTCCTGTGAGAGAGCGGTCAACTGATCGTCCCAGGTGTCTCGCTGGTAGACGAGGCGTGCGAACCACCCGTTGACGCAACCGATGACGTACGTCAAACGCATGCCTGTGCCCTGGCTGAAGTGGCCGAATTCGTGAGCCAGAACGCCGACGAACTCGCGAAGCGACAGGCCGGCCACCAGCGGGGCACCGATCTGCAACACCAGATCACGTCCTAAAAAGCTGAGAAGACCTCGCCGGAAAAAAGCGGCGGCATTGATGTCACAATCGACGTCGATACGCCGGGGAGGCGGAGCCCGCACGACCTCACACAGCTTCTCCACAAAGGCAAATAGGACGGGTTCGTTCTCGCGAACGAATGAGAGTCGCCGCTCGCCGCGGGCCGGCCGGGCAAACAGAGGTTTGATCATGAACAGCAGGAGAATCATCCCGATCAGGATCGGGCCGAAGTACGCTGCCAGCCTCAGCATCATGATGACGAACACGGTTCGTCTGTGCACAGCAGAAGGCAGGCTCAGGACGTCGATATTGTGGATGATGTGGTAGTAGATCCCGTAGCCCGTCATCGCGATGAAGCCGAGATACACCAGGGGCAAGAGCAGAATGACCGTTGCGACGATCAACAGGGCCAACAGGTAGAACGGAGATTTCCAGACGCGCGGGATGGAACCGTCGAATGCCGCGAGAAGTCTCTCGGTCAAGGCGTGTTGTTGCTGGGCGGCGGTATCCGGAGACATCGAATCACACCTGTTGCGGCAATCGACGGAAAACAACACTTCTGCGGAACCCGCGACGGCGGCCACCACGACCGCCGACAAGCTGTAAGTCTATTCTCAACATGGCTCTTCAGCCACGTTTTTGGGATGCAATGGCACAAACCATAAAAATGTTGTGAACCGGTGGTCTGCGGGGGCGTAGATAACGCATGGCCGGCAGACGGACTGCGAGGCCGGCGTCACATTGACCTGACAGCCACGATCCCGTCGCAAACACAGGGTCGGGCCGATCCGTGTCATCCCTTTCGGAGGACAGAACATGTTGTCTGCGTTCAAGCAGCTCGACGAGCTGCTGCGGGGGCGTATTACATCACCGGGGCGTCTGGCGGAAGGAAAGGTTGAGTTGTCGCTCAGGCGTTTCGTGCCGCTGGCGGTCGGATTGGGGGCAAGCTACGGCTTCTTCATGGGGTGGTACGCCCTGTCCATCTACTGGGGCGGCACCAGCCCGGACCCGCAGAGGTGCTGGCAGCTCGTCGCGACCATGGTGAAGCTCCCTGCCCTGTTTCTGCTGACATTGATGGTCACGTTTCCGTCGCTGTACGTGTTCAACGCCATGGTCGGCTGCCGCTTGAGTTTCACGGCCACTCTGCGTCTGCTGGTCGGAGCGATCGCGATCAACGTGGCCGTGGCTGCTTCGCTCGGGCCGATCCTCGGGTTCTTCACCGTCAGCACGACCAGCTACCCGTTCATGGTCTTGCTCAACGTCGCATTTCTGGCGGTGGCTGGGTGTGTGGCCCTGGCTTTCCTGCTGAACACGCTGCAACGGCTGGCCTACCCGGTTGTACCGCCGCCCGCACCGGCTGCGGCGCCGGCACCCGAACCTCCAGCGAACGAGGGCAGATCGCCGCTGGCGGAGTTTTCCACCACATCCCCGCGCGAGCTGGGTCCGCTGGATCCTCAATCTTCGGCGATGCCCGACTACGCCATCGGGCAGGCCAGAACGATCTTCCGGATCTGGCTATTGATCTACTGTCTGGTGGGAGC
Source organism: uncultured Planctomycetales bacterium (assembly GCA_964615635.1). Classification (GTDB taxonomy): domain Bacteria; phylum Planctomycetota; class Phycisphaerae; order UBA1845; family PWPN01; genus JAUCQB01. The sequence goes on along the minus strand of CAZTQK010000129.1, from coordinate 11,003 downwards.
CCAGATGGGCTGGGTCCTGCGACCGTTCGTCGGCAACCCGAACATGCCCTTCACCTGGTTCCGGCCGAGGTCAGGTAATTTCTTCCAGGCCGTGATTCACCAGATTCAAGCCTTGCTGGGGCTTTGAGTCGAACCGGGGCCTTTGTCGCAATGCGAGCCGCGCTGGCACATGCCGATCTCTTCCTTCGGGGTGGCGGGCCGTTCCTGCCGGAGCGGGCCGCCTCACGGCCGGGGTGGTGGCTGCCGTTGATGGTGGTCGCGTTCTCGCCGATCTACGGCGCGTTCATGGGCAGTTACGAGTTTGCCTCGGCGGAACGGCTGCTCATGATGACTTACAGCGGCGTGAAGGTGCCGTTGCTGCTGTTCGCGACGACCGCGTTGTGCCTGCCCGGTTTCTTCGTGCTCAACACGGTGCTCGGCTTGCGGGACGACTTCCGCGAAGCCGTGCATGCCGTTCTCGCCGGCCAAGCCGGGCTGAGCATCGCCCTGGCCTCGCTCGCCCCGCTGACGCGGTTCTGGTACTTCTCGTGTGAGAGCTACCGGGCGGCGCTGTTGTTCAACGCCGCCATGTTCACGGTGGCGACCGTGGCCGGCCAGATCACCATGCTGCGCTACTACCGCCCATTGATCCGTCGGCATCATCGCCACCGGCTGATGTTGATGGTCTGGGTCGGCTTGTACGCCTTCGTGGGGATGCAGATGGGCTGGATGCTCCGACCGTTCATCGGCGATCCGCGACTGCCCGTCGCTTTCTTCCGCCAGGAACCGTTCAGCAACGCTTATGTAGTCATCGCGAGGTTGATCTTCGGTTGACACGCGCGGCGGCCACACAGACGGCGGAGCAAGAGCGACAGGCAGCCCGCCTGGAAGCATTCGCGAAGGCGCCGACCATAAAATACTGGTTAAATATATATTCATCATCCCACACCGTCTGTGGATCATGCCAATCGGGTCGCCCATCCCGCCCGGACCGCCTGAGTCTGAGTTGGGTTCGTTCCGCGTTTCGGGGGGCGGGGAAGAGACAGACACGGGGACCGGGGAGATTGCAGATTGCAGACCGGCAGGATGGCTGAGGGCCCGGTGGCGGGCCGTCGGTTGAAATTCGGCTGCAACTTGGGTTCGTTTGGCGCTTTTGCCCGGGTCGGAGGGCGAAGCACGGGGGGCGGGGAACGCGACTTGTGGGTAAAGCCTTGCGGGGTATACGGTTGGCGATCAGTGCGGTCGAGATTGCCAGGCATGTCGGGGTCATCGTTGTGCCTCCTTGAGCGGTTGGGATATCAATGCCATTGAAGCCCGCGGGCTCGTGCGGTCGGCGCACGGCATCTCCGTTGGGCTTCATCCCTCCATAACACGGCATTGCGCCCCGGAGAATAATGGAATGGGCGAACAGCGGGTTCCCGCCTTCGCCGAGGCTTCGGCGCGGCAAGCAGGGTCCCAGCCTTCGCCGTGGCGAACCTGCTTGTCGTGGCTCAGTGAAGGCATGAGACAGGCGGATGGACAGGGGGAGGAGCCAAACCGCGGAACACGCGGACTACGCGGAAGAAGCGGACGGTAAGGCCCGCAGATCACGCGGATTGACGCAGATTTGAGGAGAGAGGAATCGAGATGAGGGCGTAAACCACCAAGGCACAAAGACACCAAGAGAAGAGGGCCGCGGACACCGGGCTTCGTGCCTTGGTGACTTGTTGGTGAAGCGGGCCAGGATGGCGCGGCGGGCGGCGTTGACCACGAATTACCCGGCGTCGCCAAGGCTATGCCCGGGGGGCCACGAATTGTACGAATGGAGAGGCCAATACAGGGTTTGACAGTGGCTCTGCAATCTGGGAGAATCCGCAGTATAGGGGTATGCATGTGACTCAACCACCCCCTCGATTACCGCGGGATTCTGGCGTAACAAGACGCGGCCCCCGTCATTACAGGCCATGCGGGGGTGTTAGGTTGAGTCAGAGATATACCCCAGTCGCAGTAATGCGGCAGTAGAAGGGTCAAAACAGGTTCGGACGTCGCGGGATCAGGTCGGATCGAACAGGGAGAGAGACGCCAGAATGGTGGGCTCTCTTTTTTCATGTCGATGCCGCATAACGGCACAGGGGGCGAGCCTTCCTGGCACCTTGCAGGAGGAGTAGTCATGCGAACGGCAGTCATCATGGTATTGGTCTGTTCGAGTCTGGCGATGGGGAACGTCTTCAACATGCCCTCCGGCCTGACCACCCTGGAGATGGTCACCGTGGGGAATCCGGGCAACGCGCCGGATAGCCGGTATGCCAACCCACCCGATACGCCGAGCGGCTACGGCAACGTGGCTTACGCCTATCGCATGGGCAAGTTCGAGGTGACTGCCGGTCAATACTGCGAGTTTCTGAACGCCGTGGCCAGGACAGATACCTACGGACTATACAACACGAGCATGTGGGATGATCACATCAGCCCCGGCTGCAAAATCCAGCGGATTGGTTTGTCTGGCAACTACAGCTACAGCGTCTCTCCTGACCAAGCCAATCGACCCGTGAACTTGGTCTCCTGGGGTGACGCGGTGAGATTCTGCAATTGGCTTGCCAATGGCCAGCCGACAGGGCCCCAGGGTCTGGCCACTCCCGAGAACGGCTCGTACTACATCAACGGCGCGATGAGTGAACAAGCCTTGATGGCGGTTACTCGCAAGGGCGATGCCCGCTATGTTATTCCCACAGAGGATGAATGGTACAAAGCCGCCCATTACGACCCAAGTAAGCCGGGCGGGCTGGGATACTGGGATTATCCGACACGGAGTGACTCAATAGACGCTGGTATGGCGAACTACAACTCTTCTATTGGTCACACCACCGTTGTTGGAGCCTACGGGGCTTACCCCAGTTCCTACGGCACGTTCGACCAGGGTGGAAATCTGTGTGAGTGGAATGAGACGTCGCTTGACGGCGCGAATCGCGGTTGGCGAGGTGGTTCGTTCATGGATCAATACAACATACACGCGTCCTGGCGTGGCGGAACCTCACCACTGAACGAATACGGCTACGTCGGCTTCCGCATCGCCGAGGTTCCTGAACCCGTCACGTTTCTGCTGTTGAGTGTCGGCGGCTTAGTATTCATGCGACGACGACGGGGTGCCATCGTACAATGACCGTGGACAGGGCAAAGCTTGCGTCTCATCTTGACGACTACTTCCGCGTGAGCGGGCAGAAGACAGACCGCTTCGTCTGTCCCATTACCCTGCGTAAGTGCAATGAGGATGAACTGATCGACGGACACATCCTCAACGACGGATTTCTTTGCGCGTCGCGGCGGAAGGTTATTCAATACGGGCACATCGACCACTTCTACGGCTCTTGTGTCGAAGCAGGCCTTGTGCGGTTCCTCAACCTCCGGCACACAAGCGATCTCGACATCTTAAGACAGAGTCGCGAGCTGACAGTCACCCTTTCGGACGGATCGAAGGTCAAAGCATTCTTCGCCGAGTCACGTGCCGCAAAGAAGGCGGAGGGCCATTTCCCGTTGGTCGATCTTATCAAGGATGGGAAACACGTCGCCTCGGTCTACTTGAGAACTCCCTACGACAGCCCTAACGTGAGCGGGCCCATCGACGTCACGAAGACGGCGGTCTTCTATCGGTACGACTGGGTGGCCTCTCTCGTTAAGGCGAGCTATCTCACATTCTTTGACATGCTAGGATACACAGCCGTGTTCACTCCATGGGGGGACACTATACGCCGCTCTTTGAAGCAGTTCTACGAAGAGAATGCCAAGCGCAAGGACGCAGGGAAGTACTTTGCGGACTTTCGGAATGCGATACATGTGATGACTACTAGGTCTTTGGATGAGAAGGGAAACGAAATCCGCTACGACTACCCGTCTGACACCCTCACCGACAGGGAGGCGTTGGTGCATTTCACTCCGCGGGGTATCATGTTCGCAGGTACCTGCATCTTCAAGGTTAATGACGTCACGATAGCCGTTACGCTGCCGGAAGGTGCTCCGGACACAGACGTGGGAGTCGTGCTGGACTGGTACAAGGTAGTCACAGAGGACCCAACAGCTCGCCCACAGATGGTCTACCGGTCAAGGTACGATGGCTGCCAATGGCTCCGACAAGGGAATCCCCTAGCGATGGGAATCCTGACCGACCTGTACCGGTAGGGCTTTTTGCCTAGCTGGGACACGCATAGCCATTAGCCTGTCGCCACCGCTACCGAAGGGAAAGGCCCAGAGGGATACCTGCCGCATCCAGGCACAGACTTGACGCCGAGGCACAGTGTCGGCTTGTCTCCTCTGGCTCAAGACCTCTGCGAACTCTGCGGTGGAAAGGGCTTTCGTCGAACCGGAGGCGGGGGAGCTTTTGAACCGCAGGGGCGAGTATCAGTTGTCAGGGGGAAGACCACGCGGATAAACCGCGTGGCTCGTCAAGACAGTGATCATCGTCCTCCCCACCCTCGGCGAGGCGAGGATGAGGCACCCGACCACAACGGACGGGTTGAAGGCTTACAGCCTTTGGATACTGCGAGGGCAATCGCGGCCCGGCGGGGTTGCCGCTGGCTACTTCTGTGGCAGGCCTTCGGCCTGAGGGGTGAACATGCGGTCACGACGGTTTGCAGAGCACGCCCTACCGGTTCTCCTGGCCCAGACGTCCTTCGAGGATGCCGAGGACGGACAGATCCTCGTCGAGGTCGGGCCAGTGCAGGCCGGTGCCGCCGCAGATGATCTCGATGTTGTTGATCTGTTCATCAGTGCCGGCCGCGAGGCGCCGGTTTTCGGAGGCCGGGAAGCGTATCTCGCGCTGATCGTCCAGCCGTACGCAGATCAGCCGGCCCTCCGCCCAGGCGTTAGTTGCTCTGGTCTTCAGCTCAAGTACCGAATACTTCATTCCACCGTCTCCGGATCAGGTCCACGTGTTCCGCGATCAGTTGCTCGGCGCGGGCAAGCTCCTGAGTCTTCATGCCACTGGCAAAATCGAGTTCAAGCGGCTCAAGCCAGAACTTGGCGAAGCCGCCGCCCCGCCGGGCATGCACATGCATGGGCTCGCGTCCTTCGTTGCTGTAGAAGAAAAACACAAAGCCTTCCGCTCTGAACAGTTCCGGCACCGTCGGCCTCCCTTCAACCCTGCCCTATTGTATCCATCCGGCCTGTGGGAACTCAAATGGCCGGCGCAGCCGCCGTGCGGGGTCACCCCGTCTGCGTCATCCGGTAATCTGCGGGCGGGCAAGAAGCGATCAGCAATCAGCCGGATGGAGGGCAGACGTCGTGCGGGGCACGCCCTACCGGTTCGCGTCTTTTGAGCCTCTTGAGCTTCTTCGTGGCAATCAGACCGGAGCGAGTTGCGGCGTGCAGAGCACGCACTACTGAGGCTCACTTGTCCGCCGGAAGACCACGCGGATGAACCGCGTGGCTCGTCAAGACAGTTGGCACGGCGTGTCTGCGCCGCCTTTGGCGGCCTGGACCATGCCCTACCTTGGTCTCGGAGACCTGCTTACAGCGAGCGGTATGCTTCGCGGAGGATCCCGATGTTCTTCATGTTCGCTTCAACCGCTGCATCGGGCAGGGTGGTCTTCTCGTCGGCCTTGGCGAAACCGTAGAACCCCAGGGTCTTGGGATCGATCTTCTTCCACACCGAGGCATCGTGGTCCTTCCAGCCGCAGAGGTTCTGGACGATCAGCGTCCGCGGGCTGACCTGCTGCCGCAGCCAGTCGAGGTGATCGAGCTCCGGGGCCTCGTTGAGCACCCAGTCCACTTCCGTGAGCAAACGGTGGCCGGTCCACAGCGGATACTCGCTCTTGAGGAACGGGTGGTTTGTCCAGATGACGGCCCGGCCGGTGGCTCGAACCGTCCACCGGATGTGTCGCCAGGCCCGCTCCATCGCTCGGCGGTCGAACTCCAGTGCCATTTCCGCTGATGGCTCGCCCGATTCCGGGAACTGCTCGCCGAGAAGCTGGCGGTACATCTCCTTCTCGCAAGCAAGCCAGTTCTTGTGCTGCGTCGGGCGGACCCAATCGATCATGAACCCGTCAACGCCGGTCTTGAGCATCGCATCTTCGACCGACCGGCAGAAGTAATCGAGATAATCGAGTGTTATCGGGATCTTGATGTAGTCGGAATCGCCACCATGTACGAGGTCCGGATGAAGCTTCTCCCAGTACGGGTTCGCACCCAGCGTGAAGTAGCCCGTGACCTTCATGCCGGCCTTGTGGCCGAGCTCGACCATTTCGCCGAGGAAGTTCGGGCTCTTCAGGCCGGGTGTGACGGGGGCAGTCTCGCTGGGATACCAGGCGTAGCCGTTGTAGCTGACGCAGAACGTCTGGATGGTGTTGGCCCCCAGGTCCCGGTACCAGCGGACGTGCTCGGCCGGATCGGCCTGGGCGTAGGTCCCCGGCGGCGATGCCTGGCCGCGAGCCCAGTTGAAGTCGATGCAGAAGGCCTTGATCGGTTTCGGCCAGGAGGAGGTATCCGGACCCTCGACGGGTCGAGTCTCGGGTTTCTGTGCGAAGCCATGAGCGGCTGCCAGGCCGGCAACAGCGGCGCAACCGCCGGCAAGAAGCCGGCGCCGGGAGAACGTGGTGCTCTCGGGAAGCCCATTGGTCATGATGATACCCTTCGATAACGATCGCGGCAGGTCTGCGCCGCCTTTGGCGGCTTCGACCATGCCCTACCGTGTGCATCGCGCCTGCGAGTGCCTCATTCCGGCGAAGACGCCGGGCGCGGGCCGGCGGGCTGGCTGCCGATCAGCGGCGAGCCCTGCAGAGGACGATACGCATCGAACCACATCTCGCGAACCTTGGCGACCGTGAGCTGGCGCTGCAGCAACTGCGCTTCGGCGGACAGAGCCGACCTTGTCGCCACCGGGGCTTGCAGCCGAAGATCGGCCAGCGTCCGGAGCATCAGGTCGCCGGGTGCTGTCTTCTGGATGTCGCTGGTCTCATAGAGCGTATCGGGCACTTCAGTGAAGACGTTCAGGCCGGCTTGCGCGACGGTGCCGATATGCCTGGCGGCGTCCACGATTGGGGCGGAGCGGTACCGGGCGAACACGTTGCCTGTGATCCTGGCCGCCAGCGGTTCGTCGCGCGAAGCGGGCATCAGCAGGTTGAAGTGGATCGCCCGTCTGGCCGCCGCCCAACCGTCGAAGAGGTTGTGTTCAATGTGAGTCTGCGGGCTCTCGCGACCGGCGGAAATCGCGGCATAGGCAGGCCCCAGGAACAGGTTGTCAGTGATCCTGGCCCGAGGCGCCGGCTTCGAAAGCAGATAGTGCGTGGTGGTGAGTTTGACGGCGGCCACAGTGCCGGGTGTGGCGCTGGGCTGCAGGGCCGCTTCACCCACCAGCACGTTGCCGGTCACCGTGCGTGGCGATTGTTCGATGACGTACGTGCCGCCGAGCAGCACGTTGTCGGCCACCACGGCCTCGGCGGCGGCGCACCGCAGCGCATAGCGGCCCTCGTCGCGATTGGTCGCGCAGTGGACATAGTTGCCCGTGACCGCTATTCCGTGAGCGTCTCTGGCGGGAACACTGATAGATGCCCACTCGCCGACCAGGACATTGTTCTTCATCAGGGTCTGCGGGCACTCGATACGAAACGCCGCGTCGGCGATGTTGTCACTGATGACCCGAGGCCCCTCCCCGGTACCCAGGAATTCGATGGTTGTGTCTCCGACAGTGCGAACGAAGGTGCAGCCGTCAATCTCCGCGGTGGCCGCGCCGCCGATGAACTCCGCGTGAATGCGTCCGCAATCGGTGAATCGGCAATGCGACAACCACAGATCGCTGTCGGGCGAATTGAGCATCAGGAACACGGCCGGCGTGCCTCGTCTGCCGGAGGCGGCGGAGCCCATGCGGCGGAACACCGCGTGCTGGGCCACAAGGGCACACCCCGATTCCAGATCACCACTGATGAAGCCGGGCGCATGGTTTGCGGGGCTCTCGACCGTGATGGGACGGTCGGCGGTGCCCGCCAGGGTCAACCGGCTTCGACTGCTCAATCGTCTGCCCGTCAGGCTGCCGCCGAAGCGAATGGAAGCACCACCCGACCCTCCGCCACCGACGAAACGAATCGTGGATCCCGGTTCGACGCGCACCGAAGCATCTCGAATACACACTTCCCCTTTGATCTCGATGACCCCGCTCCACACCGCGTCCTGGTCAACGGTGCTGGGCGGCGAGGTCTGGGCGGCAGCCGGCCATGGAGCGCACGTCAGTGCTGCAACCAGAAACGGGGCCGCAAACCCCTTGATCACAGATTGTCGGGCATGCTGGTTCATGGTCTATGTCCGCAGAGTCAGATCGTGACTCTTCAACCATTCGAGGAAAGTCAAACGAAAACCCTGGATGTCCTGTTCAGTCAGCGTTCGTGCGGCGTCGCCGATGGTCGCCCGGAAGGTGAGGCTCCGCATGCCTTGCGGGACGGACCCGCCCTCGTAGCTGTCCACGAAGGCAAGGCGCCGCAACAGCGGGTGATCGTAGATCGCCAGGGACCGTTCGATCTCAGCGTAACGCCGCGACGACTGGGCAAGCACGGAAAAATCCAGACTGATGCGCGGGTATACAGGCACGGGGGTGAGTTTTCGCACCTCCGGGCGCCGCTGAGCGAGCAACGACAGATTGATCTCCGCCAGCCCAATCGACCATGCGACCAGATGCTCATCGATCTTGCGGCGGCAGGCCGCGGGCACGATGGTGATGCGGCCGATCACCTGGTCATCGAGCATCACGACCGCCGTTTTGGCCTCGTGTTCCCAGGGAGTCGCCGCCTGAGCCGGCGCGAACCTGAGGTGGCCCTTGAGGATCTGCTGAGCGAAGGTGGCGAGATCTGTCTTCAGCCGACGCAGCAGCGTGTCTTCGTGTGATGCTTTGCGGCCGGGGGCTGCCACGGCCAGGGCCAGATGCCGCTGCTCGGTCTTCTCGGGGGAGTCCTGCGGTCCGCTCGGAAAAGCGCTGCCGATCTCCAGCAGCTCAAACTGATCGAAGTGGCGGCGGTCGAGATCAACGGCCGCCAGCAAACCGGGGACCAGCGTGGTCCGCAGGCGCTCGGTTCCCGCCGTCGCGGGGTTCTTGAGCGTCAACGTCGGGCCGGGGTCGAATCCCAACACCTTGAGCCAATCGGCATCAAACCACAGGTAACGGTGCACCTCGGCGTAGCTCATGCCGCCGCACATCAGGGTCAGCGTTCGCCGTTCAATCAGGGTGATCGCTTCCGGTTCGGCGTAACGAACGGTCACCTCCGGCAAGACCGGCGTAATCGTGCCATAGCCGATGAAACGAGCCACCTCCTCGATGACATCCGCCTCAATACTGATGTCCTTGGTTGCCCGGTACGTGGGAACGCTCACCTCCAGGCAGTCATCCACCGGGCGCACGGCGAAACCGATCTTCATGAGAATGGTCGTGATCCGTTCGACCGGAACCGCCCGACCGATGTAGCGGCCGACGAACGTCGGGCCGACGTGGATGGTGATCGGCTTCGGCGGGTTCGGGAAGCAATCCGAAAGTCGGCTGGTCAGCTTCATGTCCGGCAGTTCCGGCCGTGCGAGATAGACGAAGCGCCCGATGCCGATGACCGTGTTGTGCGGGTCCTGCGATTTCTCGAATCGGGCGCTGGCGTCGGTGCGATGACCAAGCGCGGTGGCGCATCGCCGGATCGTGGCCGCTTCAAAGTTGGCGCTCTCCAGGAGCAAATCGGTGGTCTTGGCGGTCACCTCGGTATTGGCACCGCCCATGATGCCGGCCAGGGCCACCGACTGGCGATTGCACTGGATCATGAGCGCGCCTTGCGGCATGGATCGCGTGAACCCGTCCAGGGTGACGAACTTCTCGCCCGGCTTGGCCACGGCCACTTCGATTCGCTCGATCTTCGCACAGTCGAACGCGTGCATCGGCTGGCCCAACTCGGCCATGATGTAGTTGGTCAGGTCAACCAGAATGTCGATCGGCCGCAAGCCCACGTGAGCCAGCCGAACCTGCATCCACAGCGGAGCCGGTTGGGGTCGCACACCGGTAAACCGCAGGGCGCTGTAGCGCGGGCACTTGGCCGGGTCGTCGATGACGATCGGAACGGCCGGGAGTGCCGGGTCGTCAAGCTCCTGCGGCGGCACGATCGGGTAGGGTTTCAGTTGGCAGTCGTGGATAGCCGCCAGTTCACGAGCGATTCCGTAGTGGCCCCACAGGTCCGGCCGGTGGGTGATCGACTTGTTATCCACCTCGATGATCCAGTCATCGAACAGGCTCATGTCGATGGAGCTGCCGGGCTTTGTGGACGGCGGCAACCACATGGGGCGCTGGCCGACGGTAGGAAGGCTCAGCGCGTCGCCGGGCACGATCATACCGACGCTGGTGCGGCCGGCGGTCTTGCGCTCGCCGACCTGGCCGACGCCGGGCAAACTGGCTCCCGGCGGAGCGAAGATCACGCGGTCGCCGGGCTTGAGGCCCTCGGCGATGGTCACGGTGTCCACCTGTCGGTCGCCCAAGTCGACCTTCACGGCAAACAACGGTTTGTCACCGGGGACGCTCTCGACACTGATGACGCCTACCGCAATCAGGCCCGAGGCGGAGCAGGTGATGTGTTCGACACCTTCGACCTCGGCGGTGGTGCAGGTGAATCGCTCGGCCAGTTCAAGGGGATCAAAGCCGGCGGGCAAGTCAACGAAATCACGTATCCAGTTGAGCGAGATCAGCATCTCGACAATTCTCCAGGCCCGCAGCCCGGGCTTCGCTCACCGGGCGGGCAAGTGCGTGTCTAGCGTTCGCTGGCCCCAGAATCCCTTCTGGGGCCTTTTGCGTCGAGGATTCCCATCCTCATCATCACCGAATGCCAAACGGATTCGGTCGCGCGAGGCGGCCCGGAAAGGCTCGTGCTGCGCAGCGAAGCGCTGCTTCGCAGAGCAGTGATTCCGGGCCGAGCGGCTTTCAAGAAGGCGGGCAGAGCCCGCCCTACTCCTTGTCGATGATCGCGGCGCCGCTTCTCTGTTCCGGCCGGACGATCGCCCGCAGGTCGCCGCTGTTCAGCCCGCGGATGTCGGCCACGCCGTATTTC
>CAZTQK010000128.1:0-14533 GCA_964615635.1 uncultured Planctomycetales bacterium | reverse complement strand
GAAACAACACCCAGTGTGATCAGAGCCATGCCGACATCAGCCAGGTTCTCATTCCACTGGCGGTGAGCAAGAGTCAAGCTGGCCAATCCGGCAATGAAGGCGGCCGGGCCGGTCAGAGGAAGAACGAGTTGAGCACAGCCCACAAGCAGAACAACAGTCGCCAGGATGCCCATGCTGTACCGGAAGGTGGGCCGGTCAGCAGGCGGCTCCGCGAGCACGTGGAGCCTGGCCGGCCATGCCTGCTTTCGTCGGCGACGGTGAGCCAAGCCGGTCCCAAGCACGAACACCCCCACAACCACCGCAATGAGCAACGCGAACACGCTGAGCCAACGGCTCGTGAAGGCGCGGCCCTCGGCGTCAACGCTGAATGCAGGAATCTGGAGAGCGGCCCACACCGCCGCAATCGCCGACAGCCAGAGCAGCGCGGTCAGGATCTCGCGGTTGCCGCTGCGATGCCAGGCGAGTATCAGCGCACCGCCGACCAGCGTCAGATCCGCGAAACCCGTGGCCCAGATGGGCAATCGCGGCATCGCTTCGTGCTGCCACGCGAGTGCGCGAAACAAGACCTCGACGACAACCACATAGAGCATCACCAGAACAACAGATAAACCCGTCGTGACAGCCCCGAGTTCCAGCACTCGCACCGGCCCGCGGTCTCCGACACCAGGAGCGAACGCCGGGCGGCATTCTCCTGCCAGATAAGCCGGCAAGACGAGCACGAAACACAAGCCGGCACAGAGATGCGCGATCAGAACCGGAACAGGTAATCGAGGATTCCAGTTGAGAACGAGGACCCCGAACGAGGCGGCAGGCAGCAGTATCACCAGCGCCACCCAGAAGATGATGCGATCCCTCGCCACCGGGACACTCCATTCGGGCGAGAGCCCGATACCCCCATGCTCGCTCCATTCACAGCCGCCTTGCCGACGGCCCACCGCTGACAGAGTAGCGGATTCCGGGAACGCGTCAATCAGGGCCGCCACGCCGGCTACTCATCGAGAATCTGGAAGGTGACGGTGACCACGGCCTGGGCGTCCTTCTCGATGGTCGAGATATCGTAGATACCCTCGGCACTGACGTCGGTGGAATAGGGGCGTGTGATCTGGAGGACTCCCATATACGCAGCTCGGACCTGGCCCAGCCTGCATCCGGCGCTGCGGGCGATCTCTTCAGCCCGGCCGCGAGCATCCTTGGACGCCAAACCCATCAGTTCCACCTTGAGGGGCGCGGGATCGCTGTAGTAGTACGCGGGGCTCTGGGATATGACCAGCACGCCTTCCTCGATCAACTGCGTGACCTGTCCTGCCGTCTGCATGACCCGATCGACATCGCCGGTGGTGACGAAGAATGTTCGGCTCAAAGTGTACGAGGCCACTTCCCGGGTGGTCTGCCCGTGCGCGTCCGTCACGTAGTGAACGTTCGTGTCGATCGCTCCGAGCCCGATCTCCTCAGCCACGAACTTGTGCTGCTCCAGGAAGGCTCTGACTCGCTGGACCCCGCTGTCCAAGATCTTGAACGCCTCCTGCATCTGCTTGTTCTCACCCTCGACGCGGATCTGCCAGACCGCCCGGTCCGAACGAATACGTTTTCTCGCGGAACCCTTGACGACGATGGTTTTCTCGTTTCGCGTGAGTTGCTCACCGCGAAGCTTATAGGCCTTGGCTGCAACGATCGTGCTGACGATCGCGCTGACGGCAATACCCAACACGAGAATGGCGACGGTGGTGGTCAGGTTCAGGTGGATTCGGTACTCGTTCATGGCTCCTCCTTGAGCGCAGGCAACTGGAAATGATCCCTCAGCCCCATAGCCCCATAATCTCGGGAATCTGACAATCTGTCCAGTCCTCAACGCCGGCAGCGTGGGCCCGGGGAGCGCGACAGTCCAGGCGGGGAAGCGCTACGGCTTTTCCACAACCGCGACCGTGAGGAGGGAGCGGCAGACCCCCGTTTCAGAACCACGACCGTGAGGGAGCGGCAGACCCCGTTTCAGAACCGCGACCGTAAGGGAGCGGCAGACCCCCGTTTCAGAACCGCGACCGTAAGGGAGCGGCACCCCTGTATGGCGTTGGCCGGTTTGCGGCCGGGATATTGACTGCGGAGGACGATTCTGAGAGACTATCAGCCAAAGGCCTGACAAACCCGTCGGGCTCGTTCATTCCCCCGATTCCCGCGATTGTGAGAGGAACATTGGGGCGACGAGATCAGGAGACGGTCCCGCCCTCGGGGCGGCAATGAGAGAGATTATCGAATGGTCAAGGCAAGCGAACTGAGACGCGGACAGGTCATCGACTACAACGGCACGCGCTTTACCATCAAGGACATCCAGCACGTGGCCAAGGGCAACTGGCGGAGCTACTACCAGGTGAAACTGAAGAACTTCGTCACCGGTCAAATCATCGACCAACGCATGGCCGTCGATGACCGGATCGAGTTGGTCTTCGTCGAGACCAAGGACTTCGAGTACCTGTACAAGGACGGCAATGATTACGTCCTGGCTGATCCCGAGACTTATGACCAGACGCCGGTCAGCGCCGACCTGTTCGGCGACTCGCTCCAGTTCCTCAAGGAGAACATCCGGGTGACCTGCGCGATCATTGAGGGCAAAATCGTCAGCATCGATCTGCCCAACACCGTCGAACTGGCGGTCAAGGACACGCCCCCGGTCGTCAAAGGGGCGACGGCCACCAACCAGCCCAAGGAAGCCATCCTGGAAACAGGCGCCAAAGTCCGGGTCCCGGCGTTCATCCAGATCGGCGAGGTCATCCGGGTCGACACCCGCACCGGCGAGTACCTCGAACGAGCCAAGTAACCGCCCGGTCGAGTACCACGCCTCAACGGGCGCAAGTGATCGACATGATTCCCGCCTGCGGACGCAATCCGGTACGTGTTTAGCGTGCTGGGGTCTGGCTCTTTTTGCCCAAATGCGGTTCGCGGTGCAATTTGGAGAGGTTGGCTCAGTCCGGCGGGACTCGTCGGCGACAAGAAGACGGCAAAAAGTGCCTGACCCGCTGTCTTGCACGCTAAACACGTACGCAATCCGTGGGCGTTTCCATCTGGAGGCGGGGGCCGAGAGACGAGGGACGGGGGGCGAGCGAAAGCGGGTCGCCGGCCTTCCTGGACCGGGCCTGTCGACGGCACGCCGTCGGTGACCACCCGGAGGGAGCATTGGCCCCAGGCCGGGGTCACTTCTCCCAGTCAACAACCCCCAACCCGTTGACACGGGAGAACTCATCAGTGTTCTGGGTGACCAGGGTGAGACGATTCGCCAAGGCGATCGCTGCGATCATCAGGTCATTGGCCCCGATAGGCAAGCCGCGAGACTCCAGATCCGCGCGGATCGTCGCATAGGCAACGGCTGCCGAATCGTCAAACGGCATGGAGACGAACCGGGCCGTGAACATCTGTTGGAGAGCAAGAACTCGGTCGGGGGCCTTGCACTTGGCAGCCCCAAATGCGAGTTCAGCCTTAACCACGGAGCAGACTGCTATCTGATCATCGCCAGCTTCGTCGATTCGTCGACGAAGGACCTCAGACCTCGCGTTGAGATAGCGGATACATGCATTGGTATCAAGAAGGAACATCGCGATCACCAAGATCGTTGCTGAACCGGCAGATCAGGAGGCTCTTCCAGCCCCTGACCGGCACACGAGCCATAGGTCTTCTCGACAAAGCAATGCCAATCCTCTTCAGCATGGCTTGAGACGGGCTCTCCCGCCGCTTGGACGGTCACCAGAACCTCCTGGTTGGCCTCGCCCGGCCCGAGTGGGACCTTGAGGGTCAATACCCCATCGGCTCCAACCTTGGATCGCAGTTCGATTCGTGTCATGGTCTGTCCTCGCGAAACCACACCAAGATTATAACAGCGGGCCACGGTGGATAACAGACGGCGCCTAGCGAGCACCGACAGGACATGGGGGCGGGGGCCCAGAGACGAGGGGCAGGCAAGAGCGGGCCGGCGGCTGTATTCTGAGCGAGTCACCAAGTCTTCGCGGCAGGCTCGCCGCGGGGAGTCCATCCCGGTGATAAGGTCGCGCCTGTTGCCTCCTATTCGTTGCCGGTAACATTCTGCTCTCAGCGGACACTATGTACAAAAGAACCTGTGTTCCGTTCGCGAGGCATTGAGACGGAGCTGACCGTGCATCTGGCCATGAGCGTCAAACTACTGATTCTGCTCGCCGCTCTCGTGGTAGCAGTGATTCTGTTTATCCGAATGTTGCGCCGCCCACGCCGTCGCGGTACCACACCTCACTGCGCCCGTTGCGAGTACAACCTGACGGGGCTGACCAGCGACCGCTGCCCGGAATGCGGCACGGAAATGATTCCCGCCAACATCGTGTACGGCGAGAAGATCCGCCGGCCGTGGTTGGCGGTGACGTCCCTGGCCGTTGCTGTCATCGTGATGATCCTGATCGGCCGGTGGGCATGAGTCATGGCATGCCGGCATCAGGATCGAAGCGTGGTCGAATACCCCAATTCGTGGTTCGCCGAAATCCTTCCGTGACAACGTGTTGTCACCTGCTTCTGGGTGGTACGCCGGTTGCTCAGACCGTGGTCGTAGCTTGCGTCCAGACCGAATGATGAGCCAGTGCATGTCGGAATAACGCAAATGACGCCGATCCGTCTGGCAGGAGAGGGTCATGAGCGATTCGCCCGATTGACAGGCGAGCCGGAGCTGATATCAGTGTAGTTTTATCGCTACCGTTATCGGGTTTCTGCCGATGCTACAATGCGTCGGAAATCGTTGCTGCGGGACGAGATGCGTCCGCGACGAGTGAGCCGGGGCAGCCCCGGCCGGCGCGCGTGTGCGCGTGCCTGACTAGCTTTATCCCTTGATGTATGGTGGGACATTATGCCGCAAGTTCGCAGCTTTATGGTACTGCCAGCCCTGCCCGAGCCCCTCAAGCCTTTGCGGGACCTGGCGTACAACGTCTGGTGGACATGGACCCCCGATGCCATTGAGCTGTTCCGCCGCCTGGACGTCGACCTTTGGAGGGAATTGAAACACAACCCGGTTGCCATGCTGGCCCAGCTTCGGCAAGAGCGCCTTGACCGATTGGCCCGCGATCCGGCGTACATCGCCGCGCTGCACCGAGTGCAGGAGCAACTGGCCGCATACTTAGAACACCCCACGTGGTTCTCTGAGACATACGGCCACGAGAGCATCGGAAAGATCGCCTATTTCTCGGCGGAATTCGGGTTGCACGAATGCCTGCCGATCTACTCGGGCGGTCTCGGGATCCTCTCGGGCGATCATCTCAAGAGCGCCAGCGATCTCGGACTTCCGTTGTACGGGGTGGGACTGCTGTATCGACAGGGCTACTTCCACCAGTACCTGACCAATGACGGCTACCAGTTCGAGGACTACCCCGAGCTGGATTTTGCCGTCATGCCCGTCATGCCGGTGCTGGAGCCATCCGGCAACCAGTTGTGCATTCAACTGGACGTCGGCGGGCGGAACGTGTGGATCAAGATCTGGAAGGTCGCCGTCGGGCGCGTCACCCTGTACCTGCTCGACGCCAATCATCCGAACAACCGACGAGAGGACCGCGACATCACCGCCCGGCTGTACGGGGGCGATCAGGAAGTCCGCATCCGACAGGAACTCGTGCTGGGCATCGGCGGCATGCGAGCGCTGGCGGCGTTGGGGATCACACCGTCGGTCTGTCATATGAACGAGGGCCATTCGGCGTTCCTGGCCGTCGAACGTGTCCATCAGCGGATGCGCGAAGACAAGCTCACCTTCGAGCAGGCACGAGAAGTGGTGTCGACAGGCACCGTGTTCACGACGCATACACCGGTCCCGGCGGGAATCGACCATTTCCCGCCGGCACTGGTCACCAAGTACTTAGCCCCCTACTGCCAGACACTGGGCATCACCGAGCAGTCGCTGCTGCAACTGGGGCGCATGCAGCCGGAGGACGCCCACGAGCCGTTCTCAATGGCCGTCCTGGCCCTGCGGCTGTCGTACCTGAGCAACGGCGTGAGCCAGCTTCACGGAGAAGTCTCCCGCAAGATGTTCGGGCCGGTCTACCCCGGCGTGCCGACCAACGAAGTGCCGATCACCGCGATCACCAACGGCGTCCACATCAGAAGCTGGCTGTCTCGGGACATGGCCCACTTGCTGGACCAGTATCTCGGGCCGCAATGGGCCGAGGACCCTCTGAACCAGGGTATCTGGCAGCGCGTCGATCTCGTGCCGGATGCGGAGCTGTGGCGAACACACGAACGGCTGCGCGAGCGGCTGGTGGGCTTCGCCCGCCGACGACTGAAGACGCAATTGATTGCCCGAGGGGCGCCGCCCGCTGAGGTAGATGCGGTGGAGGAGATGCTCGACCCGGAAGCCTTGACGCTGGGCTTCGCGCGGCGGTTTGCCACCTATAAGCGGGCGACTCTGCTCATCTACAATCAGGACCGCCTGCGCAAGCTGCTGACCGACCCGCAGAGGCCGGTCCAGATCATCGTCGCCGGAAAGGCGCATCCAAAGGACGAGGCCGGCAAGGAGCTGATCAAGCGGATCGTGGCTTTCACCAAGGACCCGCGGGTCCGCAACCGCATCATCTTCCTCGAAGACTACGACATGAGCATTGCCCGCCTGCTCATCGAAGGGGTGGACGTGTGGCTCAACACGCCGACCAAGCTGCATGAAGCCAGCGGCACCAGCGGTATGAAGGTCACGCCGAACGGCGGAATCAACATGTCGGTGCTCGACGGCTGGTGGCCGGAGGCCTACGACGGAACAAACGGCTGGGCGATCGGCGATCGTCGGATCTACAACAACCAGGACTACCAGGACTTCATGGAAGCCGACTCCCTGTACGATTTGCTCGAGAAAGAGCTCGTTCCGATGTTCTACGATCGGGGAGTCGACGGCCTGCCGCGACGGTGGACCGCAATGATGAAAGCCTCCATGCGAACCTGCTGTCCGGTGTTCAACACCAACCGCATGGTCCGCGAGTACACCGAGCGGTTCTACCTGCCCGCAGCCCGTCGATGGCACCGATTCAGCCAGGAGAGTTACAAGATCGCTCGCGATATTGCCGGCTGGCGGCGGCGGGTGACTGACAAGTGGAGCGAGGTGCGAATTGAATCGGTGGACGCGCATGTGCCCACCGAGGTCACTGTCGGCACCGAGTTGCCCGTACTTGCCCAGGTGCGACTCGGGTCCATCAAGCCCGAAGAAGTGTCGGTCGAGCTGTATTACGGCCCGCTGGACACCAGCGGACAGATCACCACCGGAAGCTCCACCCCGCTGCGATGCGAGGGAGCCAACGGATCGGACGACGTCTACCGCTATACGGGCGTTGTGCCCTGTGAATACAGCGGACAATACGGGTACTCGCTGCGGATCGTCCCAAGCCATCCTGAAATGCCGGCCCGGTATCACGTCGGGCTGGTACATTGGGGCTGAGGCGGCCCGTCGGTCGGACAACCAAGACTGTGAATGAGACCTGGGTCGCTCGATTCGGGGAAACGCACGGTTCGCCACCGGCCAATGCCCAAGTCCCAATAACCAAAGCAGCCCGAATCCCGAAATCTCAGTGACGAAGATTCGCTGTGGCGAGACCATACCCGAATGCCGCTTCGTCATTCGGACTTTGTCATTCGTCATTGATTGGTCATTGAGATTTCGTCATTGGTCATTCCCGATCTTCTGCCGGGGCCGTCCTCGGGTCCCATCCGTTTGGCTTGCGGCAGGCCGTCCAATCCGTTATGAGATGACTATGCGACACCGATCCGAAAAAGGAGAATTCATGAGCAGATACACATTACTGTATTGGGCGGCCATCCCGACGTGCGGACTGCTCGCAGCCTTGTCCGGATGCTCCGCGATGCGATTCGACAGCAACAAAGGGACAACCATGACGTACCACGCGAAGAGGGCCCACGGGCCTTTGACCATCGATGGCAACTGGGACAAGCCGGAATGGAAGAACGCGCCCGTCGCCGAGTTGACCCATCACATGGGAGACAAGCCCGATCACTTTCCCAGGACCCAGGCCAAGGTGTTATACGATGACAAGGCCTTGTATGTGATCTTCCGGGTGGAGGACCGCTATGTGCGGGCCGTTGCAAGGCGACACGACGACCCGGTCTGTCTCGACAGTTGCGCGGAGTTCTTCTTCGTGCCGGGGATGGACTTGTCCAAAGGCTACTTCAACATGGAGATGAACTGCGGCGGAACGATGCTGTTCCACTTCCAGGTGATCCCCCGGAAGGACTCCGTCGCGATCGGCAACGACGACCTCAATCGCATCGAGATCGCCCACAATATGCCCAAGACCGTGAACCCGGAGATCTCCGCGCCCACGACCTGGGTCATTGAGTACCGACTGCCGTTGGATATCCTGACCAAATATCGAAAGGATGTCACCAAGCCGGGCCCGGGCGTGACCTGGAGGGCGAATTTCTTCAAGTGCGCCGATAATAGCTCACACCCCCACTGGCTCACGTGGTCCAAGGTTGAAAGACCGCGGCCTGACTTCCACGTGCCGGAGTGCTTCGGGACGCTGCAGTTCGAGTAGCCCCGGCTGGAGATGGCTGTAAAGCCGCGGAAAAACCACGATCAGAATCAAAGCCCGGGAGGGCGGTGACAACCGGCATCTGGTCGGTCTCGCCAAGCATTGTCTTCGAATGAACGGGAGTCTGACATGCACACGTTCGCCAGGCTGTTGACGACTCTGGTAGTCGTGGCCGCTTTCGGTTGCTCTCAGTCACCGCGGTATCCGGTGCTGGTTCCGCCCCCGCAGCAGATCCAACGGCCGGCAGAACCGCCGCTGGCAATCAGCCGGGACGGTGTGGTCATTGCGATCGGGGTTCAGGCCACCGCTCCGGAGAAACACGCCGCGGAGATGCTGCAGGACAGCGTGTCGCGACGGTTCGGCCAGAAATGGCCGATCGTTGAGGAGGTTCAGATACCACCTGGTTGCGAGACTGTGATTCTGCTGGGCCGGCAGTCATCCAGCCAGTGGCTGAAGCAACTGTCCGCACAGAAACGGGTCGATCTGAGGACGGCGGTCGCAGGCCATGACAACTACGTGATCGAGATTCTTGACGACGACGGCCGGCACCTGGTCGTAGTCGGCGGCGGCAACCCGCGCGGCGTGATCTACGGTCAGGACACGCTCTTTCAGATGCTGCGCGAACGCGCCGGCCGGACCGAGCTGGTCCGCGCTTCGGTGTGTGACTGGGCGAGTATCCCATGGCGAGGCCGGCCTCAGACAAACGTGGAACTCTACCTGAGACCGGGCGAACTGGACTGCTACCTGCGATCACGCATCAACTTCGTCGACCTGCGCAATGGCATCTACGCATTCGAGCCGAGTGACAAGCTGGATGAGGCATTGCTGTCCCGGGCCATCAATGAGATTCACCGGCGGGGCATGCTGGTCTACGGAACGGTCAACACCGGCGTACCCGAAGCGGAGTACGACAAAGCCATCGCGATGTTCGAACGCTTCATCGCCCTGGGCGCCGACGGCCTGTGGGTGTCGTTCGATGACAAGGGACCGGGTGACAAACCCGAAGAGATCGTCCGTCGCGTGCTCGAACTGGGTCGCAAGCACGGGATAACGGGCGAGCGAATTGCGATCACTCCGCCCAAGGGGGCCTACCAGGACATCTCAGCCCCCTTCAATCGCAAGATCATGGCCGTGCCCGGGATGGAGTCAGCCCTGTGGTTCTGGACGCGGTACCCCTGCGATGCCGACGTCGAGGCCGCTCGTTCAATCGGCCTGAAGGTCCTGCCAAGCTGGTGGCACAACTACCCGCGGACGCTCAACAGCCATGAATACACCGGTATTCCGTCGCTGGCGATGGGATGGCATGGGCCGGGCTACGATCTGCTGGCTGATGCCGGGCGCCAATTCACCGCTGTGATGCCCTGGGGCGGCAACGCGTATGGCCCGTACTATGTGGTGCCGGTGATCGGCTGGTGGAGTTGGAATCCTAAGGCTCACGACTGGCAGGCAACGCGCAGGCGGATACACGGGTTCGTGTTCGGTGAGAGCCAGATTGCGGCCGCGGCCGAGTTTGACGAGACGCTGGCGCGAATGCGACCGTTGCTCCGTTACGGGGTTGGCGACAGCGAATGGCAGCCGGTCAGCCCGCCAAGGCTGAAGGAACCGGCAAGCCGCCGGCGTGCGACGGCGCTCATCGCCGGGATGGAGGCGTTGCTGGCAAAGATTCAGCAGACGGCGTCGACCCAGAGCATGCTCGATGCCGACCAGTTGCAGACCGGGTACCTGACCAAAATGGAGAAAGAGGTCGCCAGGCTGCGAGCGGCCGCAACACTGCCTTTCCCGGAGTACTGGTGGATTGCCCATCAGCAAGCGGTCCTCGATGCCGTTTATGATGACGACATGGCGCGAGTGGTGCGATTGACCGCCGCCGTGCGTGAGCCCTTGCTGCGGGACATCGATGAAATCGCCCGCGGGGGCAAGCACCTTGCCAAGATCGACGACTACGTCAAATGGTGGACAGGGCGGGTCAATCTGGACGCGGCCGGCTGGAAGAACCTGGTCGAAAAACGTCGCGAGGAACTCGTCAAACGTCTGGCGGACTACGACTACTTTGTGAAAGTGCGGTCCGACATGCTGAAAGGGCTGGCCGACCCGCCGGTCGACTGGGGAACCGGCCGCTGGGAGTACCCAAACCTGGTGCGGGCCACGGCGACGTTCACGCAACGGGAGCAGTTCTGGGGCAATTGGATCGCGGGCGTGTGCGAGCATGAAGGCAGCAAGGTCGCCGCCTTCGCCACAAGCCGCCGAACGCCCGCCGCGGAGGCAGAATTCGCGGAATTAGAGCTGACCCTGCCGATCTCGGGTGATCGGAATCGACTGGCCCTGCTCATCTACCTCGCGGATGTGAACAAGGAGCTGATCGGACTGCACTACGTGAAGTGGCGATGGGCCGATTACCGGAGCATCCAACTTCTGCATCGCGACCACGTTCTGTGGGAAGCGAACCTCGGTGTACAGCGGGAACAGGGCGAATGGTTCATGGTCAAGTTGCCGCCTGTGCCGCAGAGCTTGGAGGTGGCGACGCTGCGCCTGCGCGTCGAGAACCTGAGAGGTGCAATCGGAAATCAAACGCTCGCGCTGGTCGGCCCCATTCGTCTGATCGAATTGCCGAAACGAACCAACGTGGACTGAGAACGGAGGGTACACCCGATGAACAGATGCCTTGCCTGCCTGGTCATCCCGCTCATCTCCTGTGCGGCCGCCTTCGCGGCGAGAATCGCCCCACCGATCCGGGCGCAAATGATCCCGATGCCGGCCACGATCCAGGCCGGCCAGGCTGTTGATATCCTGCTGGACCGCTACTGGCGCAGCAACGTGAAGGTCGACCAGGCCGGCTTGCACGATAGTAAGAAGAGCTTCCCGCATGTTCCCCATCTGATCGAATACCGTTTCGAGTTGTCGGTCGGCGGCGAGTATGAGCTGCAAGGCCGGTACACGGCCGAGATGGCCAGTCCGACGTTCCTGACAATTGATGGCAAGCCGCAAGGAATACGTTTTGAGAAGCCTGAGGACCGCCGGTCGGAATGGGTTTCGCTTGCAAAGACACCGTTGGCACCCGGGAAACACGGGATCCGCTTCACCTCACAACATGTGGAGACACCCTTTCCGACGGTGAGCGGCTTGCGGCTGGTGTACCACGCCGGGCAAAGCCCCGCGCCGGACCCCGAGCCACCCATCGTGGGCCCGAGGCCGTCGCTGCCGGACGATTGGTCGAAGAATATCAGCCGCAAGATCCACAGTGATTTCCACACCGCCGGCTTCATTCGCGGAATCGGGTCCAAGCTCGAGGGCGATGCCTTCGGCAAAACGCTGAAAGACAGCGGTATCAACGCCATCTGCATCTTCGCCAAGGGGCATCACGGCTACGCCTACTACAACACGAAGATCGGAACACGGCATCCGGGGCTGGATTTCGATCTGATGCAGGCCCAGATCGATGCCTGCCACAAACACGGGATCGCGGTGTGGACCTACTTCTCCATTGCTCCCGACGAGCTATATACCAGCACCTGCGACCAAACGATCACCGACCCGAACGATCGGCCCACCGACATGCAGGTCGATGTCAAATCGTCCTACGTAGTCGACAATCTCTGGCCGATGGTCACCGAGTGCGTCCGCAACTACGACCTGGATGGGCTCTTCTTTGACTTCCCCGGAAACGAGGAATTCGTCCGCGAGACTGTGCGTCTGGTCAAGGGCATCAAGCCCGGGATGGTCGTGGCCTATAACCACCAATGGGCCAAGAGCCGGGACGAACTCCGCGGGCTCGACGTCCTCGAACTGGAGAGTTGGCGGCACAAGCAGCCCCTCTATCATTGGCAATACTACGCCCGCTACGCTCGCGGGGCCGTGCCGCTCACGGCCATGACCATCCGCTTCCACAAAAGCTGGGGCGACTTCGGCGGCGTCACCAGCGAGGCGATGCTTCGCGTCCACGCAGCCACCGCGATGGCCAACGGCTGCCTGCTGACCATCGGTGATCATCTGCACCCCTCCGGGCAACTCGACCCGGCGGTCTACGAGCGCATCGGCCGTGTCCTGCGTGACGTCATGAAGATCGAACCCTACGTCACCGGCTCGGAGAGCATGCCCTACGTCGCCCTGATGCGGCCGAAAGAGGTTGCACTGATGGGCGTGGACAATCCCTGCCATGCCCTGCTCGATTCGGGTATCCATTTCACGGTCATCGATCCGTCGCAGGACCTCAAGCCGTTTGCGGCCGTCGTCGTGCCCGACGCGAGCATGGTCGACGATGCTTTGACCGCACAGTTGCAGGAATACCTCGAGAACGGCGGCAGACTGCTCGTTTTCGGCAAGCCGTCGGCGAAGCTGGCCAACTTGCTCGGCGTCGAGGCCCAGGCCGCCAAGGAGGCCGCCTATATCAACATCGATCCGAGTATCTTCCCGACGCCGCCGCCCACGAACCTGTACACCTACCTCGACGTCGCACCCGCTCGGCCGCTTGAGGGCACCGACGTGCTGGCCCCGCTGGTGTGGGCGATGAATCATGGCACAATTCACGTTTCACGGCGTCAAAGCCCGCCGTCGGACGAGGCTTCGGGACTGGCGGCCATCACCAGCCGAAAGCTCGGAAAGGGGCAGGCTATCTATTGCGCCGCCCTGCTGCCGGAGGTCTACGCCCGATGGGGCTACTCGGCCATGCGGGAGATCGTTGTCGATCTGCTACGGTACATGATCCCCCCACATCAGCGGCTGGCGGATGTGGACGCGCCGGTTCACCTGGAAGTCTCGCTCAACCGCCAGGGCAACCGCGTCATCGTGCATCTTGTACACTGCCCGCAGAGCCGGGCCAGCCTCGGCACGTTCAACAAGGATGACCTGGTCAATCAGGACCCGGTGATCGACGAGATGCCCACGGTGGCCGGTGCAAAGCTGCACCTTGCCGAGAGCCTCGTCGGTAATCGCAGCATCAAGCTGCTGCCGGCGAAAACCGCAGTCACACCCGACCGTCGTGAGAACGGCGTGGTGACGATCACCGTGCCAGACTTCCAGATCAGCTCGGTGCTGCTCATCGAGTAGGTACGTGTTTAGCGTGCTGGGGTCTGGCTCTTTTTGCCCAAATGCGGTTCGCCGTGCAATCTGGAGTGGTTGGCTCGGTCAGGCGGGGGCTCGGCGGCGCGAAAAAGACGGCAAGAAGTGCCTGACCCGCTGTCTTGCACGCTAAACACGTACCCGAGTAGAGTCCATGACCTGAGTGAGGATATCGACATGCGTGTTCATCGCTTGGCCATGGTCGGGTGCGGGGCGTTCGCCAGGCTCTACCACCTGCCGATCATTCAGGCCAACCCCAGAGCACAACTGGCAGTCACCTGTGACCTCAATCTCGATGCCGCCAAGGAGTGTGCCCACCGCTTCAACGCCGGGAAGGCAACCGCCGATTGGCACGAGGTCATCAACGACGCCGGCGTGGACGCCATCATCCTGGCAACACACACTAATCTTCGCGGCGAGTTGATCATTCCCGCGTTGCGGGCGGGCAAACCCGTGTTCGTTGAGAAACCTGTGGCCAACACTGACACCGAAATGGTGGAAATCGTGCGCGCCAGTCGCAAGACAGGCGTGCCGGTCTGCGTCGGGCACAATCGCCGCTCAAGCCCGGCTATCCACGACCTGTACCGGCTGCTGCAGAAGGCCCGCAACGACCCGGGTGGCCATCTGCCTTCGGTCGACCGCAGCAACGGTGGCAAGCGTGCTCCGATGCCGCAGGAGAGCCAGACGCAGATCCTCATGCGAGTCAACGACGACTGCCGCAGTTGGGTGGACTGGGCGCTGACCGACGCCGAAGGGATCCTGTTCGCGGAGATGGTCCACTTCATCGACGTCGCCATGTGGCTCATGACACCGTTGCCGATCAATCGCGTCTTTGTCGAAGGCTCGGCCCAGGGCAATTTCGCACTGATCATGCGATTCGCGGATGGCTCACTGGCCACGATACAGCAGACCGTCTGCGGTCACTTCGACTACCCCAAGGAACTGATTGAAGTCACCGC
>CAZTQK010000127.1:0-14609 GCA_964615635.1 uncultured Planctomycetales bacterium | reverse complement strand
TGGCGAACGCCGTCCACACAACACGGCGCCCGCCGAGCACCGCCGGCGCGTCAACCTCCTGGAAGCCCTGCTGTCGCTGACGCTGATCATCCTGATGCTGTCGGGCATTTTCGGCTTCTACAACACCGTCCTGCGGGTGCGGCAGGAGGGCTAGGTTCTGGCCCAGTACGTCCTGCTCACGCGGGCGATTCTCGATCGGATCGCCGACGAGATTCGCCATGCCACTGACATTGTCCCGGGCGACGGGGTCGGCTTCCGCGGCGACCAGAACAGCCTCACCATCGTGCGGCACCGGATGACCGAGAACTACTCCTACATCGAGTTCGACGACACGGTGGTCGAGAACATGCCGGCGCCCCAACTCGATCTGATCCGAATCAAATACGAGTTGCGCGAGGATCCTGAAGAGGTCGACGATGAAGAGGGTCTGCCGATCGTGTACGGCCTGTTCCGCTCGGAGCAGAAGGTCTTCGACCCGAACCCGGAAATCGTGGTTGACCTGGATCCCGACACCAGCGACGAGCAGGACGTCGAGGATCTGCCGATTGACGTCCCCCCCGTCACGACGGAACTGTACGCCCCGGAGATCAAATACCTGCGGTTCCAGTACTTCGATGGAACGCTGTGGCTCGATCAATGGCAGACGACCGACGAGTTCGGCGGTGAGGACATGGGCAAGGCGGCCGCCACCGGAAAGGCGACCTATGCCCTGCCGCAGGCGGTCATGATCACCCTCGGGCGGACCCGCGCGACCCGTGAGGAACTCGAACTGGCCAAGCAGGGCTCGGAGGAAGAAGAGGAAAACGAGATTCATCATCCGGACCGAGTCACCATCGTGGTTCACGTGCTCCAGTCGGACCCGTCGCTGATCACTTCGCGCAAGTACGGCGTGACGGATCAGCTCGGGCGCTCGTCGGAGGAATAGGGATGACGCAGCCTCGCGGAATCGTGCTCATCGTGGTGCTGGCGATCATCACCGTGCTCGGCGTGCTCGCGGGGACGTTTGCATTTCGCATGAACGCCGAGTTGGCGGCGGTGAAGGCGTCGCAGGACCTGCAGCAGGCGCGGCTGGCGGCGCACTCCGGCATTGACCGTTTGATCCACGTTCTGCGCACGGAACGCACCAACGTGGACAAGTGGTACGACAACCCGGACGACTTCCGGCGCGTACCGGTGTGGGTCGAGGGTGACGAGACGCTCTCGGCCAGCCCGTGGGACAAGGACGCCGTGCCGGGTGTTGATGCGTGGAGATACAGCATTGTCTCCTACCGCGACACCGGCACCAGCGCCGAGGACGTCAAGATGCGCTATGGCGTCATCGACGAGGCGAGCAAGATCAATATCGCCAATCTGGCGAACAAGGCCCTGCGAGCCCAGGTCCTGAGCCTGCTCGACCAGGTACGGGCGCAGGTCCGACGCACCAACCTGCTGCCGGAGATGCTCGCTGACTCGCTGATGGATTGGCAGGACCCCGACGATGTGCCCATTTCCGTCAACGGGGCCGAGCACGCCTGGTACATCAACCGCCACCCGCGTTACCGGGCCAAGAATCGCCCGCTTCAATCGATTGACGAACTCCTCATGATCCGCGGGTTCGACGGGTTGGTGCTCTACGGCGAGGACGCCAATCGCAACGGCTACCTCGACGCGAACGAGGATGACGGCGCCAACGAGATCGACATCTTCCCGCCCGACAACGGCGACGGCGAGCTTTATCGAGGGCTGCTCCCTTATATCACGGTGCATTCCTGGGACTGGAACACCGCCACAGACAACAAACCGAAGATTCCGCTCAACGCGGTCTCGACGGAGATGCTCGAGCAGGCGCAGTTTCAGTACCTGACGCTGGAGATTCGCCCGGAGATCATCGATTTCATCGCCCAGGCCAGGCAGCGGGGGTACCAGTTCCGCTCGGTCGGCGAATTGCTCGGTCTCGAGGTGTATGAGAACGGCAAGTCGAACTACACCAAGGCGTGGAGGGAATACGACGAACTGATCGATTATCTCAACGAAGATCGCAAGGATACGGGTGAGGGTGAAGGCGAAGGCGAGGGTGAAGGTGGAGGTGGGGGAGGCAATGAAAACGGTGGAGGCGGCGGCGGTGGCCGGGGCGGCGGGAACGAGTTCGACGATGACAACCCTGATGACCAGGATAATGAGAACGGTGATGGGGCAGACAAGAGCAATCGTCGTCGGCAGAGCGCCAGGCCCGACAGGGGCGACCGGTCGAACGCCGACGAGGATGGTGATGCCGGCGCCGAACCGACGGCCGGCAATGAGGGCAACGACAGAGACAATGACAGGCGGGGCAATGAGGATCGTCAAGGCGATCGCGGCCCCCGCGCTGACGGTCAGGGCGAAAACCGCGACGGTCGCCAGGACAGGCCCAGGAGTTGGAGCGATCAGCAACAGGACCGAAGCGACCGGCGGCGCAATCGAGGGCCCCGGGATCCGATGGCGACCAGCCAGAGTGCAGACGAGGACGAATTGGTCGGTACCCCGCTGCCCAACCCCGTCACCGCCGCTGACATGATCGCGATCTGCGACCGCTTCACGGTCGAGACAGCTCCGGTCATACCGGGCCTGATCAACGTCAACACCGCTTCTGAGCTCGTGCTCCGGACGATCCCGAAACTCTCGCCCGAGCAGGCTGCCACCATCGTCGCTCAGCGGCAGCAGATCGCCGGCGATCAGAAGACGAGTATCGGCTGGCTGGTGGCCAACGGCGCGCTGGATGCGGAGACGTTTGCCCTTGTTTCGAATATGCTGACGACGCGCTCGATCCAGTTCAGCGCCGATGTGATCGGATTTGCGGACCACACCGGGACGTTCAAGCGGTTCGAGGTGGTGGTCGAAATGCGGGGACACCTGGCCCAGATCGTGTACTTCAGGGACATCAGTTCACTGGGGGCCGGATACCCGGTGTGGAACGACGAGCAAAGCGAAGGATTGTCTTATGACGGGCTTTGATCGATCGATGCTGTGTATCGACTGGGACGAGCGCTCGCTTCGGGTGGTCGAAGCGGTGTTCTCGCGGACCGGGGTGCGCCTGCGCAAGGCGGTTCATGTGCCGCTGGGACCGGGCGTCAACGTCCACGATCCCGCCTCGATGGGCGACTTCCTGAATCGCACGCTGCGCGAGCACCGCATTCGGGCCAAGAAGGCCCTGATCGACGTGCCGCGCCAGGACGTGATTCTCAACCTGATTACCCTCCCGAAGGGGACGCGCGACGAACTGGCGGCCATGGTTCACGTCCAGGTGGCCAAGGAATTGCCTTTCAGCAAGGATCAGGCAGCGATCGATTTCGCGGTCGTTCCGGGCAACGGCGGCACGAGCTGTGATCTGTGGGTCGCGGCCGTGCGCAGCCATGTGATCGAGTACTACGAGCAGACCCTGGAGGCCGCGGGCCTGGCCGCCGAACGCATCGGTCTTCGCTCTTACGCCAGCCAGGCCGCAGTGATCGAGGGCGGCGACGTTGCCGGGCGCACGGTTCTGGTGGACATCGGCCCGTCGATGACCGAGATCAGCGTCATCCGCGATGCCCGTCTGGTTTACACCCGGGCCGCCCAGGTGGCGGTGATGACCGAGCCGCATCACGCGGAAGAGCGGCGGCCGTCGCCCGACCAGACTATTCCACCGGCGGACGACTCCCTGCCCAAGCAAGGTCCATTGGACGCCCTGCTGATCGAGGTCAGCCGCACCATCCAGGCGTACCGGGCGAGCGATGCAGGCGCGAGAATCGACCGCATCATCCTGTCGGGAACCGGCGGGGCGGACGAGCGCGTGCGGGCTTCGTTGAGAGTCGCTTCGGCAGCCCGACCAGGATATTCGATGCCCCTTCCGCGGTGAACTGGAAGCGGATTGCCGACGTGTCGGCGGCTCCGTTCGTTGCGGCGATCGGCCTGACGTACAACCACCTGGCGAACGAAACAGAGCGGTTCGACTTCCTTCACCCCAAGGAGCCGGAAGCCGAGCGCAAGGAACGGGCCAAGCGTCGGCCGCTGGTGGCCTTGACGGTCGCGCTGTTTTTGGCGGCGGGCGTGGTGCTGGCGGTGCAGATGCTTCGAAAGGAACAGAAGGAAATTGATGGCATCGTTGCCGAACGGCAGCAGATCGAAAGGCAGGCCAAAGAATACGCCGATCTGCAGAAGAAACACGCCGACATCAATGAATGGATGCGCAAGAACGTGGTCTGGATCGACAAGCTGAAGCTCGTGGCCGAGAACTTCGTCTCCAACGAGAAAGGCTACATCACGGATCTGCAGATCAAGGATCCCGGCGAGATGATCATCTTGCTGGCATCGAAGGATAATTCGGTGGGCACCAAGCTGGCGGAAGAGATCCGCAAGATCACCACCAGCCGGCCGGCCTCCGATGGCAAGGTCTCGACGGTGACCGAGTTCACCGCCGAGGTCGGCTCGGTCAAGGCGAGCAAGGATCCGAAATACCCGTTCATCGACACCGTGACGGTGCGGGTGAAATCGCTTGCGGCCGCCAAGAGGGGCCGGAGCTCCAGATGAGATGAACGCATGAATTCTCGCGAGAGGCTGCTTGTGGTGATCGTTGCAGCGATCGCGGTCGTTGGGGCCGCGTTTGGCGCCCGTCGTCTGTACGTTGACCGGGCGGCGAGTTTGGCGGCGAACCGCAAGTACGAACAGGACAAGCTGAAGGAAGCGCAGAGGAAGTTTGACGAGGCGAAGGCCAATGAACTGGAGTGGAAAGCGATCGGCCGGCAGACGCTCTCGACGGATGTGATGGTGGCCAAGGGGCGGTTCCGGGTTGAACTGACGCGGGTCGCGTCCGAGTCGGGATTTGCGGTTCCGCCGACGGAGGTCCGGCTGAGCAGTACGTTGCCGCAGGGCAAGAACGGGCTGTTGTTTCTGGTTTACCAGGTCAAGGGGGAAGGTACGATCGATCAGATCGTCGGTTTTCTGCACAGCCTGTATCGTCAGCCGTATCTGGCGCGGTGCAAGAACATCTCGCTCAAGCCGGTGATGAACAAGCCGTCCTCGCCGACCGCGTCTCCGACGCCGACCGGGCGGCTGACGTTCTCAATTTCGGTGGAGACGCCGATTCTCCCGAGCGACAAGCGGGTTCCGAAGCTCGAGACGGCCGAGTTGGCATTGGACAAACGTGTTCCGGTGGAGCGGCCGAGCTTCTCTTCCGTGGCCGACTATCAGGCGATCAGCAGCAATCTGTTCCGGCCGTACGAGGTGGTCAGGGTTGTTGAGAGCGGAGGCGGGAGCGGGCAAAGCGGGAACGGGCAGACCGGAAGCACCACCGGGGTGACGAAGGAACCGCAGAAACCGCCGGACTCGCGACTGGTACTGGCTCGGGTGTTGAGTTCGCCGAGGGTTCAGCAGGTGGTATTGGAGGACCCTGTGAACAAAGTCGTGCCGGACAAGCGTGTGGAGGTCGGCGAGGCCCTCTACAACGGCACGTTGATCTTCGTACATCTGACCGGCGCGGTGTCCGAGTCGGCAACCGACGGCAAGCGGCGGTTCCACCCGATCGGCATGGCGATCGAACAAGGGCAGGAGCTCAGCGCGGCCCGGAACCCGGATGTATTCGAGACTTTGAGGGAATTGGAGATGCGTACCGCGGCCGACGCACGTGACACGCTTGCCGGTCGTACAGCATGGGTGTCCATGGCGGCTCGCCCGCCGGTGCAGGCCCAGGTGGCAGAAGACACTGGCAGACGAGCTGCCAGTGGCACACCCCCGGACTGTCGCGGATTGGTTGCCTGCGGGCTTGGCGGCTGATGAGGATGTCGGCGGCGATTGAGAGTATGATGGCGACATGAATTCTCGCGAGAGGTTGCTTGTGGTGATCGTTGCAGCGATCGCGGTCGTTGGGGCCGCGTTCGGCGCCCGTCGTCTGTACGTTGACCGGGCGGCGAGTTTGGCGGCGAACCGCAAGTACGAACAGGACAAGCTGAAGGAAGCGCAGAGGAAGTTTGACGAGGCGAAGGCCAATGAACTGGAGTGGAAAGCGATCGGCCGGCAGACGCTCTCGACGGATGTGATGGTGGCCAAGGGGCGGTTCCGGGTTGAACTGACGCGGGTCGCGTCCGAGTCGGGATTTGCGGTTCCGCCGACGGAGGTCCGGCTGAGCAGTACGTTGCCGCAGGGCAAGAACGGGCTGTTGTTTCTGGTTTACCAGGTCAAGGGGGAAGGTACGATCGATCAGATCGTCGGTTTTCTGCACAGCCTGTATCGTCAGCCGTATCTGGCGCGGTGCAAGAACATCTCGCTCAAGCCGGTGATGAACAAGCCGTCCTCGCCGACCGCGTCTCCGACGCCGACCGGGCGGCTGACGTTCTCGATTTCAGTGGAGACGCCGATTCTTCCGAGCGACAAGCGGGTTCCGAAGCTCGAGACGGCCGAGTTGGCTCCGGACAAGCGGGTTCCGGTGGGCCGCACGCTGCTGGCGAGCGCGGACGACTACCGTGGCATCAAGAGGGAGTTGTTCGAGCCCTACGTCCCCAAACCGCCTCCCCCTCCCCCTCCGCCTCCTCCACCGGAGCCGGGCAAAACCCCACCCCCTCCACCGCCTCCACCCCCACCTCCGCCCGCGGACGCCGAGTTGCTCTTGGCCCGGATACTGAGTTCACCGCGGAGCCAGCAGGTGGTATTGCAGGATCCGAGAAACCCCAACGCGGAAGACAAGCGGGTGGAAGTCGGCGACACGCTCTACGGCGGTGTGCTGATCTTTATTCACCGTGACGGCGCGGTTTCGGAGAAGCAAGAGAAGGATGGCATAAAACGGACGTTCCACCTGATCGGCCAACCCCTGAAGCAGGGCCAAGTCCTGAGCCAGACGGAGCATCCGGCGGTTTATGACGCGTTGGCGAAACTTGAGGAGAGGTTGGCGGGTATAAACAGACCGGAGAAGACGGCCAGCCCTTGAGGCCGGCTGATTCACCTCTCCGGGGTGCCGGACGCGGCCCAGGCCGAGATTGGGTTAAGGGCTGGCCAGCCGGGAGAGCTGCCGGGCGTGTCCGGATCAGAAGTATCTGTTCAAAGGTGCTTTAGATGCTGTTCTCCGTCCGCGTGATGCGGGCGAGTCCATGGGAGGCTGCGGATATCATGACAACGAATCTCAGTGCCAGGCGGATCGGAAGTCGGCTGATGCTGGTGCCGGTTTTGGCGGTCTGGTTCTTGTTGAACGGCTCGGCCCTCGGCCAGGACGCCAACGGGGTTTCTGGGGCAAGTCCCGAGTCGCCGGCCGCGACAGCGCAGCCTGTGTCACCTGTCAGACGCTATTCCAGCAGGGAAGAGGCGATGAGGGCTCGCGCCCTCGCGACACGGCCGGCGAGTCCGCACCGGCATGACCCCGGAGTCATCAATCCGTCGGACCCGCAGAACAACGGCGTGCCGGCTCCGCTCGACATCAAGATGAGCTCCGAAGCTCGCCACATCGACGCTGTCGACGACGCTCAGCTCGAAGCGCTGAAGGCTGCGGCCAAGGCATCGACTCGCCCGAGCGGTCTCCCGAATCGGCCGGCCTTGCCGGTGCGAGTGTCGCCGCGCAAGCCGCCGGCTCCTGGTGAAGCGACCCCGGGAACGGACTCCACGCCGCCGGTGGCAGAGCCGGTAATGCTTGACGAACCGCAGCCGGCGGTCGATGCGATGCCGCCGACGATCGAAGGGCAAGACGTGCCGGTTGACGAGCCGATTACTGTCGAGAACGAGGAGACGCCCGTTCCTTCCGGCGAGCCTGCGTCCTCTCCGGCTGCGACGCCCGGTGCCGTCGGGCCACACACCGTGCCGCCGAGGCCTTCGCCCGGAGCGCCAACCACTCACCCGGCCCACACCACGCCGCCAACGCACGGCCGTCGGCCGGGTCCCGTCCCCGGGGCGAGACCGGGCGAGGTGCACGCGCCGCAGCCTGCCGGTCCGACTCCCCAGCCGGCAACCACCGACCCGAATAGCGGAACGGCTGTCCCGAAGCTGGATCCGAAGACCTATTGGAAGCTGCCGTACAACGAGCGTCCGTACTTCTTCAACTGGAACAACACGCCCCTGGAGAAGTGCTGCGCGGACTTCGTCGAGATGAGCGGCCTGAGTATGGTCGGCCTGCTGGGTGACGGTGTCAGTGAACCGGACCGCAAGAAGACCATCACCTTCCAGAGCCTGGAACTCCAGACTTTCGATCAGGCCCTGACCCGGTTCAACCTTATCACCCAGGAAGTCGGCATGGGTTACTGGACGATGGTGCGGGACGGCTATCTCGAGTTCCGCCAGCTCAGCGAGTGGTATCGGCGGATGCCGGCCGAGCGGTTGTACGATTCGCAAGAGGCCTATGAGAAAGCCAATCTGCCCGAATGGGAGATGGCCTCGATGATGTACACCCCCAAGCACCAGCCGGCGGTGCGCCTGGCCCAGTGGGTCAACGACAGCGTGCCCGACAACTGTGCGCGGGCCACGTTGTTCCCTGACAGCAGTTGGATCGAAATCCGCGGCTGCGTCTACCACATCAACCGGGCGCTGGAGATCCTGGCCAAGCGGGACATAGAGATAAAGGACGGGCGAGAGTGGCGGACCTATCCCCTCAAGCACCGCACCCCTGCCGAAGCGTCCAGCCAGTTGCAGGGTATGATGCTGCCCGAAGGCCTGATGGGCGGCGCCTCGGGCATAGTGCCGAGCCCCACACCCACGCCGACCCCTGCGGGTCCTCCGGGCAGGCCCCCTCGCGGTGTACCGCCACGAGCCCCGGCCGGACCGGTGGAGGTCGGGACCAACACCGGCGATGACATCGAGATTCTGGAGCCGCTCAGCGGCAGCACTCTGCTGGTGCTGGCCTCACCGGTCAAGCACAAGCGCATCGAGGAACTGCTCGCGCAGTACATCGACGTTGAAGGCAGCGACCCGCGGCAGCGGCGGATCTTCGACCTTAAGTACAGCGACCCCAACGAGATGATCGAGCTGCTCAACTCGTTTCTGGGTGAGCAGAAGATGATCCAGCCGCCGGCTCCGCCGGCCAAACCGGGCCAGCCGCCGACCCCGCCGCCGCCGCCGCAGATCATGAGGGTGAACAGCTCGGCGACGATGAAGCCGCGACCCCCTCGCAGTATTCTCGTTGAGGCCAACGAAAAGGAAATGAAGAAGATCGAGGAGTTGATCGAGCTGCTGGACGTGGAGATCGAGGAATCCAAGTATCAGGTGGTCAAGCTCGAGCACGCCGACGCCTCTTCGGTCGCGATGGTATTGACGAGCATCATTACCGGGCGGCAGACATCACAGTCGAGATATACCCGCCCGGGCATGCCGCCCAGCGGCATTGGAGCAGAGGGATTCAAAGCGATTCCCGACAACACCACGGACCGCACGCTGGTGCTGAGCGGGAGCCAGCAGGACATCGCTGAGGCGAGGAAGCTGATCGCAGAGTTGGACATCGACCCGGCCGCCGGTGCGGCCGAGCATATCGTGCAGCTCAAGAACGCCGAGCCGGGGTCGGTGGTGCAGATTCTGACCACGCGCTTCGGCGGCAGCAGTTCCGGCGGCGGGTACCGGCGTGGTCCGTACGGCTACGGCGGATACGGGGGCGGCGCGAGCCAGTCCCTGCCGCAGTTCGTTCCCGACGACGAATCCAAGATGCTCGTGGTCATCTGCCACGACGCCATGTGGCCGGACATCAACAAGCTGATCCTTGAGCTGGACGAGAAGAGCGAGACGCTCAAGACGACGCGGTCTTACCAGATCAAGCACGCCAATGCCGAATCGGTATCCATGCTGCTGAGCCAGGCGCTGGGCAGCGGGGGCGGGAGCAGCTACTACCGCAGATACGGCATGGGCGGCGGGGGCGAAGGTCGTCAGCCGAGCTTCCTGGTCAACACGAGCACCAACCTGCTGCTGGTGACGGCTGTCGAGGAAGACCATGTGAAGGCAGCGGAGCTGATCGAGAAGCTCGACCAGCCGAGCCCGGCCGATCAGGCCGAGTTCCGGCCGATCGACCTGGAACAGGCCGACGCCGAGTACGTCGCCGAGAAGATCGAGGAAGTGCTCGGCGGCGAGGGCGGGTCATCCCGGCGCCGAAGCTACAGAGGCTATGACTACTACGGCAGCAGTTACGGCAGCGGCAGCGAGGGTGCCCCCAAGGTGCCGGTGCGGGTGATCGCCGAGACGATGGGCAATCGCGTGCTGGTCTCAGCCTCGGACGAGGACTTCAAGAAAGCCGAGGCCCTGGCAAAGGAAATCGACACTCAGTACATCAAGCAGGAGATCGTCCGCAAGACCTTCATTCTCGAGAACACCGACGCCTGGGAGGCCCAGCAGATCATCAGCTCGATGTTCGACGCCCAATCCTCCGGCGGTGGCCGGAGCCGATATGGCTATGGTGAGAGCTACTATGACAGAAGATCAGGTTCCTCGACGCCCGGCAGCGTGAAGATCGCCCCGATGGGCAACGGTCTGGTCGTGCAGGCCCCCAAGGACAAGATGGCCGAGATCGAGAAGTTCATCGCGGAGATCGACAGGAACCCGACGGCCGGCAACGAAGTCAAGATGTACAAGGTCAAGAGCCCCGGCTACGAAGGTTCGGCTGGCGTCGCTCGTACCCTGTCGGCGATGCTGGGCATCCAGGATTCAAGCAGGGGCTACGGCCCGTCGTCCGGCACCAAGTCTCCGATCAAGATCATGGGCGAGTACGGGAGCAACGTATTGCTCGTGTCGGCGCCCAAGGAGAAGATGCCGGAGATCGACAAGCAGGTTCAGGCGTACATCGACGCCCAGGGCGGCGACACCACCATGATCCTCAAGCATTTCGAGGTGACCAAGGCCCGGCCGCAGGAAGTGGCCGACATGGTCCAGCCGATCCTGGACACCAAGTACCGCGAGATGCAGGAGTCGAGCGGCAGTCGCAGCCGTTATGGCGGCTGGTATGGCGGCAGCAGCAGCGGCGGGCCGCAGATCACGGTCAACAAGATCACCCGCAAGCTGATGGTGATGGCCCCGGCCGAGCTGATGACCACGGCCGAGGAACTGATTCGCGAGTTTGACCAGCCCAGCCAGGCTTCGGTGACCCGGACGGTGACGCTCAAGACCGCCAAGGCCGAGGAAATCGCTCCCATCGTTCAGGAGCAGATGAAAGCGTCGGCAGGGCCTAGCAGTTCCAGCCGGCGGACCCGTTACCGGTCGCCTTGGGACTACTATAGTCCCTGGGGTGGCTACGGCAGCTCCAGTTCCAGCTCGGACGGCGACGAGGACCTCGTGGTCACGGCCTTTGAGGCGGGCAACTCGATTATTCTGCGGGGCACGGAAGAGAAGGTCTTTGAAGCCGAGCAGTTCATCAAGATGCTCGACGCCGGCGCTGTTCCGGAAGGTCCGATGATTCGCGTTTTCCAGCTCCAGTTTGCCGACCCGTACACGGTCTCTGACTACATCGACGAAGTGACCGGTGGCGGGGATTCGACGAGCCTCACGAGCACCACGGCCAGGAGGCTGTCGAGCAGCAGCAGCGCCGCGGTCAGCGTGAAGACCGACTACGCCACGAAACGATTGATCGTGGCGGCGCCGCCGGAGAAGTTCCCGCTGATCGAGCAGGTCATTGATATCCAGGAGCAACTGGCTCGCGAACTGACGGAGAGGCCGACCGTTCCTGGCGACGATGTCATACCCAATCCGGACGGCACCATCAAGAAGTTCTATACGGTCGAAGGACCGGCCAAGGAGATTGCCAAGCGACTGGATGAGATCATGTATGGGATGTACGGGTACAAAGGTCCTTGGGTCAAGTACTTCCCCTACACCAATCAGGTGGTCGTTGACGGCGATCCCAAGTACTTCAAGGCGGCCGAGGAGTGGCTGGCGAAGCTGGAGAAGAACCCGCCGCCGGTCGCGTTGAAGGTTCTGGTCCGTCGCAGCACGGTGGCCCCGAGCAAGGTGCTGCCGCACCTGCAGCGGATGGTGCCGACCAGCCTGAACAAGGGTGCCGGCATCCGCAGGCTGGAAAGCGGCGGAGTCGGCCGCGACCCCATGAGCATGGTCGAAGAGATCAGATACGATACGCCTATCGAGCAGCCGACGACGACCACTCAGCCGGCGAAGACACAGCCCCTAACCGGCCGGCCACAGGTCGAGTCGGTGTCGCACTTCGTCCCGACCGGCGTGTTGAGCCGGATTGAGCAGGAGCTAGCGTCGATTCCGCTGGCCCAAGTCACCGTCGTCAGCAAACCTGCAGCGACCGCGAAACCTGTGGCGCCGCCGCCGGCAACCCGCCCGGCCAACGCGCCGAACGTTGCACCCCCGCCGGACGAAGCTGAAGACCTGCAGGACGAGCTTCTGGAGGAGGAGATGACCGCCGAGCAGCGGCAAGTGGCCGCGTTGTATGACGCTGCCGCCGAAGCGCGGGCCACCAACCAGCCTCAGATCCTCTACGACGAGGTCCAAGGCACGTTCATTATCATCGGTTCCGAGGACGAGGTCGAGGAAATCGACGACATCCTCACCATGATCATTAAAGAACTGGACGAGATCGAGGAGGGTGCCAAGGGCGATATTCGCGTATTCCGTGTGAAGCACATCGACGTGCAGGTCGCGGGCCTGTGGCTGGAGACGCTGTTTAATGAAGGAGCCAAAGGCCAGCAAGCAGCCAGGGCGCAGGCTCGCAAACCCCAGCCGACCAAGCCGGGCGAGAAGAAGGCCAAGCCCGGTGAGGAAGAGGAGGAAGAGTCCGCCGCCCAGCGCCGACGCGAAGAGGAGGAGCAGGCCAAGGCCAAGGAAGCCGAGGAGGCCGCCGCGGCCGCGGCGGCAACGAACATCAAGGTGGTGCCTGACCCGCGAACCAACACGCTGATCATCAGAGCGGCCCAGGAGACTTTTCCGAAGATCATCGAAGTCCTGCTGAAGATCGACCGGCCGGGCCCGGACAAGGTGCAGAACATCAAGATCTTCCAGCTCAAGAAACTGAATGCTGCCGAGGTCGAGGAGGTCTTGAAGGAAATCCTGAAGATCGAGACACCGCGGCAGCAGAGGACTTTCCGACCGCGAATGCCTGGCCGCGGTAGTGGCGGCGCGGAAGTTGACATGATCGAGGCGCTCGAACAGCAGATGCTGGAATTCCAGCAGAGCATGATCGAATCGAGCACTCCACGCGCTGAGGGCGAAGGCAAGAATGGAAAGACGAAGATCAACCCGGCCAAGGATATCAGCATCGCCTCCAACGCAACGACCAATACGATCATCGTCACCGCTCCCGAGGAGGGCATGAAGCTGGTCGAGACACTGATCAACAGGCTCGAGGAGCAGGACATTCCGATCGACATCAAGACGGTCGAGCTCCAGCACGCCGAGGCCGAGAAAGTGGCCACCCAGCTCCAGGGCGTCTTCGAGACCACGCAACGGCGCAGCGGCATGGGCGGCATGAGAGGCGGAATGGACGGTTACACTCCGTCGAGGATGGGTGATTTCAAGGTCGCGGCCGACTCGCGGACGAACCGGCTGGTGATCCGGGCACTCGAAACCGACATGGAACGGATCATGAAGATCGTCGAGGACCTCGACAGCATCCCCTCGAACCCCGTGGAGATCTACGCGGTCGAGAAGGCCAGCGCCGAGGACATGGCCAAGACGCTGACCGAGATCTACGGCACCCAGGGCGCCGGGGTCAGCGGTGCGCAGACGGTGCGCATCACCGCCGATCGCAACACCAACTCGGTCCTGGTCCGGGCTCCCAAGGCCCAGCAACTGCTCATCGCCGCGAAGATCAAGGAGATCGAGAAGCAGAGCGTTGTCCAGGGCGAGGTGCGGCAGGTCCAACTCAAGGTGGCCACGCCCACGGTCGTCGCGAAGCAGTTGACGCAGATCTTCTCGCCCAAAGGCAGTGCCCGCGGCACTCGCCAGCAGATCAGTATCACCGGCGACGACGCCAGCAAGATGCTCTTCGTGACCTGCCCGCAGGACATGTACGAGGAGATCAAGAAGATCGCCGAGCAGATGGATCAGACCACCGAACAGATGGTCAAGATATTCCCATTGGATCATGCGTCGGCCGCAGAGGTGCTGGCGAGACTGAAGGAGCTGGCGGCCCAGATCATTCCCAAGCTCGGCGGCTCGGTCGGCGCGGATTCCGTATTCGCCGTATCCGCGGACGAACGGACCAACGCCATCATTGCCGCAGGTACACCCAAGGCTCTTGTTGCGGTGGAAGCGGTTGTCACGCAACTGGACCAGCCGCCATCGGACAAGACGCTGCCGGTGACGAAGATGTTCCCGCTGAATCGCGGCAATGCAGCATCCGTGGCCGCGACCATCAACCAGTTGTACGGCTCGAAGCGGTGGCAGGCGGGCGTCGAGGCTCCAAAGGCGGCTCCCGACCCGGTCGCCAATGTGGTTTTCGTGACCGGCACGGCCAGCCAACTCGAACTGATCGACGAACAGGTCATCAAGCCGCTGGAAGGATACACACAGGTCAGACCGATTGAGGTGGCCGTCAACGACTACGAGATCACCGTCAACTACGCGGATGTCGAAGAGCTGGCCACCCGACTGACGACCATGTTCACCCAGGGCATCGCGGCCCGCAAGGCGGCCGGCGATACCAGCCTGACGCCGCTGGAGACATCCATGTCAATCGTCCCCGAACCGTCGACCCGCAAGCGGTTTAGCAG
>CAZTQK010000126.1:0-14613 GCA_964615635.1 uncultured Planctomycetales bacterium | reverse complement strand
GTCTTGCCAACTCGCCGAATTGGACGCGGCGGTGGCCGCTGCCGGAGTCTCGGCGACGACTGTAACATGAACGGTCAGGGACACTGCGTCTGCCGCTCCTTTGTTGTCGGTCACAGTGCAAGTAACCACGTAGTCGCCGGGATTGGAGTACACGTGTGTAACGGTGGCCTCCGTACTGGTGGTCGTATCGCCCAGGTCCCACTGGTATGTCAGTGTGTCTCCGGAATTCGGATCAGTCGATTGGGAGGCGTCAAAGACGACCGTCAGAGGTGCCGAGCCTGCCTGCGGCACGACGCTGGCTTTCACCTTTGGCGGGCTGTTGCCCATCGATTCGCCTGCGCTGGGATTGCCTCCCGGCTGATTGAGCATCACCACGCCCGAAACGACCGGCGCCTCGGTCTCGGCGACATCCAGGCGAACGGCCGCCCAGTTGATGTTGGCGGGGCTGTTTCCCGGCCCGAACGCCTGATCGCGATCGGCCGTTCGCAAGGCCGTCAATGATGTCACTGCACCGCGATCGTCCGTGATGGTGACACAAATCCTCCGCAAGCCGGTTTCCGAGCCGAACGTGGCGCTCGGGTCCGAGAGACTGGCTCGATAAACCTTGATGTTCTCCTTCCATCCCGTGCAGCCCGGGATCGCCTGGCCGTTTTTGTACTCGGGAGGGGTCGATGTCCAGCCGTCATAGTCATCGACGTCGTCGTAGTTCTCGCGCGTGCTTCCGTCTTCCCCCGACTCGGTGCCCCAATTCGTCGGTTTGTCGGTATCCCGGTATCGGGCGGCCAGAACTTCCGTCATCAAGGCGGTCGCCACCGCTGGGGCCCGCATCTGCCCCGCCTGTATTTTGCGCATCTTGGCAGCCGACCCGACCATGCCGACGGCCGTCGTCAGCATCACCGCCACCACGACGATCGAAATCATCGCCTCGACCAGCGTCATGCCACGGCGGTGGTGCTGCCGCTTGGACTCGCTCCTGTCATGGATCGGTCTCATTGGGCCGCCCCCTGCGTCGTATAGGCACCGGTTACTTTGATGAGCAGGTCCAGCGTGTGACCCGGGGCCGTCCATGTTGCTCCGCTGTCGATGCTGGTCATGAAATGCGAATGCCGAGGCATATTGAGACCGCTGCTGTGGACCCTGATCTCCGCGCCCGCCGTCCCGCTGGCTTGTCTGACGACCAGACATGCGCCAGAACCGGGATCCAAGCCGGTGACACCTGAGAAGTTGACCTGCACCCAACTGGTGATGACTGGAAGGCTGGTGGAAGAGGCGGATACAACTCCCAGCACGGTGGAGGTCGGCGACTGTCTCGGCGTGGCCGAACGGATTTCGAACAAGACTGTCCGGCCGCTGTTCACTCTGTCGACCACCAATTCCACAGTCTCAACTCCCCACGAGATCGTGTTCGTGGGCAGATCAGGCTTGAAGTACTGTGCCCGCCACTCAGTCGAGCTGACGTAGTAATTGCTGGTCAATCCACCCAGCGGGCTGTCGTATTCGAACAGATCCTCGCCGTCATATTCAACCAGCTGCGGAACCACATTCGGCCGGGCAACCCATGCCAGCGAGAAGAAATCGACGTTGTCCAGAATCGTGGCGGCCCCGGTGCCATTGTAGTCGCGGGTCAGGATATCGCCGTTGCCGAGGCTCCAGTCATAGCTGATCGTCTCGATTGTTCCGTTGCCGTCGCGGTCGGGCACGCAGAAGGTTACGCTTGAAGACGATTGTGCCGTCAGGGCGGTGGCATGGGTCAGATCAGCGGTGATCTGGTCGATGGCCTGCCTCGCCCGCACGGTTCGGGCCGCCGGGTCGGCAGACGGGTCTGCGGCCCGGCTGGCGATGACCAGCGACGACGCCATCCCGCCGATGAGCACGGTGGTAATGGCCATGCTCAGGACCATCTCGATCAACGTGTATGCAGGCCGCAATCTCATCGCTGCTCCGAAGGTTCGCTTACTGCGAGCCGGTCCGGCCGGTCTGAGCATTCAGAGTCACTTTTCTTGAATACTCGCCGACCGAAATTACCATCTGGCCGCCGCTGTCGGGCGTGCCGTAGATACTGAAGATGATCTTGTTGTCGCCGCCGAAATCCGTGGAGTCGATCTTTGCCTGGTAAGGCTCGCCGGCCAGATTGACCGCGTAATCGATGTTCGCGCGGTCCAGGTGACGAACTCCGGTAATCGTGTATCCGATGGTGGTGAAGGTCACGGTCTTTTCGGAGCTGGTCTGCACGGCCTGGCGGCGGGCCAGCTCGATGTCCGCCTCCACCCGCGCCACCGCGGCGTCGAGTCGGCGCCGGGTCACGGCCTTGCCGTAATAGCCGACGGCCACACTGGTGGCCAGGACGGTGCCGATCACCACGACGATGATCAGTTCAGCCAATGAGAAACCGGCGGCTCGCCTGTCGAGTGAACCGCCGGTGTCATGCTTCCGGATCATGCAACGTGCCTTGCCGGACACGGCCGATCCCCGCTTACCAGGTGTCGTACGTCAGGCCGTTATCGGCCGTGTCGCCGCAGTTGGCGATCAGCTTGCCGCTGTCGCAGTTGTAGACCCAGCCTGTGGTTCCGCCGACGGCCGGCACCGTCGCGCCGGTTACGACGCTGACGGTGGACTTGCCGTTGTTGGCACCGACGGTCAGCGGT
The DNA here is from genome assembly GCA_964615635.1 of uncultured Planctomycetales bacterium. Classification (GTDB taxonomy): domain Bacteria; phylum Planctomycetota; class Phycisphaerae; order UBA1845; family PWPN01; genus JAUCQB01. The sequence goes on along the minus strand of CAZTQK010000126.1, from coordinate 11,968 downwards.
GGGATCTTGTGCAGGTAAGGTCCGTAGATCTTGCCTGTGGCGGTGTCCTTGGTGTCGCTGACGTTGCCGACCTTGTCGCTGTACTTGGTCAACTGACTGATGAAAGCGGCTTCCGACCCCGCGCCGCCACCGGCTCCGTCGGCCACGGCACCAGGATACTTGCCGCCGTGCTCCGCGGAGTAGGTCTCGATGGCGCTCCGCAGGATCGCGAGATTCTGCCCGACGGCCGATTCATCGGCCCCCTTGGCACCCCGGCCGATGCGCGGAACGGCGATCGCTGAGATCACCGCCAGAATGATGATCACGATCACGAGTTCGACCAGACTGAAGCCGCTTTTCCTGTTCCGTTTCATGACAACCCCTCTGAATCTTATTGGACTCCTGCACGAATACCGCATGAAAGGAGTCTGCCCCTCTGCGAGGCACCCTAACTGTCATCGTGGCGCGCTGGTGGTGACTTTAGCTGACAAACCCACAGGCAGCGTCAAATCGAATTTGTTCGACTGGCCCTCGAACGTCACCCGATAATGATCGATCTGACGAACCAGAAACCCGTCCAGGTTATCGCCCACTCGCAGAACGCGATCGTCGATCAGGGCCCAGGAGCCTCTTTTCTGGACGGATGTCGCCTGCAGCTTGTGCTTTGCCACAAAGGCTTCAGCGTCGATCGGGTCGGGTTCGTCTTCACCCCCGGCCAGCCGCTGCCCCGGTCGCCTGGCCGATCGCCGTCCGAAGTGTTCATCCATCTTCGGAGTCGTCATGAAGGCATCGCGGATCGGCTCGGCGGCCGGTGCGGTGGCTGCCGTGCTCTTGGGCTCGAAGATGGCGGCGATCTCTGGACCGATGGAGTCCCCGATGTCGGGCGAGGCCGACGCAGGCGCAGTCGGCTGCACAACCTGTGTCGCATCATAGCCTTTGGCCGGCGACGGGCTGAAATGGAGGCGGTCGACCAGCAGGCCGACAATCGCCGCCAGGAACAGCAGCCCATACAGGATCAGTCTCTTGCTGCTTGGTGTGGTCATGGCGTAACCTGCGCGACCTCCGTCACGGCAGCGTCCCAACCGGTATACAGTCTCAGCGTACACTCGAAATCGCACTTGTCATCGACCGAACGTTCACCTGCGCCCCGGATGGTGAAGTGGGTGATATCCAGCAGCGGAACACCGCTCTCCACCAGTGACAGCCACTTGCACAGGTCCGGAAACGCCGCCCGGCCCTGGATCCAGTAAATGTGCGTCGAATACTGGTCGCGGACCTCCTCGCCGCCGGGTTGCCAGCCGCCAAGCTGCAGCCCACACTCGCTCGCCAGGTGATCCAGACGAGAGAGCAGTTCGTCGGTTCCGCCTGGAGAACGGAGGGATGCGGCCAGTGTTGCCAATCGAAGCCGCGAGTTCTCTGTTTCCTTCTGTTGGCTGCTGCAGGTGCCGCGAAGCGTGGCCAACTGCTCGTTCACCTGATCGTATCGTTCCTGTATGGCGCCGCGCCGCATCGCGTCGGAGAGAGGCTTGTGCAAATAGAGACCGTAGCCGGCGGCAACCAGGATGACGGCCGCTGCCGCTCCGTACAGATCGATCTGCAGGTCTCGTACGCGATCGAGGTTCATTGCCACCTCATTCGGATCGTGAAACCCACCGCCTCACCGTCCTTGAACGGGCGACGACTGGTTGACTCAAGCTGGCAGCGGCCCCACTGCGCCTCATTATTGAGCGCCTGCATGAAATGGGCGATCGACTCGTGATCCGTGGCCACGCCTGCGATCACAAAGCCGGTTGCGGTGCCCGACTCCGTCCGGGTGTTCAGGCCTGCGGACGTCGTGTTTTTTGCGCTCGCCCCGCCGGAGGTCGGCATGTGGGCGGATTGCCCCTTTGGCGGATCGGTCCGCAGATCGGTCAGGGTGATTGTCGGCGGCATGTGCCCCGCCAGTGTGGTGAGCACGTTGCTCCACTGGTGCTTCCGGCCAAGCCGGTCCACAAGCTGCACCCGCCGCGACAGATCGCGTTGTTGTGCGGTCAACCGCGCAAGCCGGATGTTCATGTCCTGGATGTCTCTTTCCATGCCCGCCAGACGTCCGCGAGAATCTCTGACGTCTTTGGCCATGACGGCGAGAAAGTGGGCTGACAATCCCTGGGCGACGACCACGGCGGCGCAGACTACTGCCCATCGTTGGATGCGGCGGCTTCGCCGGCAACGCCGTTGGTATGCTTTCGGCAGGAAATTGACCTGTACCGTCACGCTGCGATCTCCGCCAGGCCCAGCCCGATCGGGCCGGCCATCTCGGTCAGCACGTCATCCTGCATTTCCGCGAGCAGGGCCATGTCCTCAGGCAGACCCGCACCGGTCGGCCGTCGGACGTTGATTCCCAACAGATGGCTGAGGCTCTCGCACAGTCCTTTCATGGTGGCCCCGCCCCCGACCAGCACGAGCCCGCCGATCGGACGGCCGGGGTAGTACTCCATTGCGTAATGGAACGAGTTCTTCACTTCCTCACAAAGCCCGTGAATGATCGGCTGCAGCACGCCCTGAAGAATGCTGCTCATGCGCTGCTCATCGATCGCCTCGACGTTCTTGTCGAAGGGGCGGTAGCCGGCCTGCGACACCGAGACGCCGAATTTGGTCTTGTACCGCTCGGCGATGGGGCGACCGACTTCCAGTTCATCGGCGATGCGTTGGGTCATGGCGTCGCCACCCCGCTGCATCTTGCGAATGTAGACCGGAACACTTCCGATCCCGACGCACAGACGCGAACCTCGCCTCCCGATGTCCAGCACACCGAGAATGCTTTCGCTGTGCGACGGGCCGAGCATGGCGGCGCAGGCCCGCATAGCCGCGAGAGGAGCCAGGTCGATCCGGCGGCACACCAGCTTCTGTTCGGTGACCCAATCGATGACCTGCTGCACGGCAGATTTCCGGGCCGCAGCCACCATCAGGTTGGGGCCTTCCACATCCGCCGGCACCAGTTCCCAGTAGTCCAGTTGGGCAGCCTCGATCGAAATGCTGAGTTGCCGCGATACCTCGTGCTGCAAGGCGTGGAGCAGTTGTTCGCGGCCGAGAGACAGCAGGTTGTCAGGCACCCGCAGCGGGCAGCACTCGACTTCATTGAGACCCAGGCAAAGGACCGCCTCACGCCCGACGAACCCGGATTCCTCGCGGATGCGCAGCCGGGGTGGGACCGGCGGCTGGTCGGCGGCCACGGACTGTTCGACCTCCGCCGCCGACGGCACGCGCCGCATCCAGTGGCGAACGGATATGCGGCCATCGGTTTGCTCGAGCTGGACCGCGCGAAAAGAACCCGCTCCCAGATCCACTGCAATTGGCGTCCTCTTGGCAAGCAGCTTTCGCATCAAACCGGGTCCTTGACTCTCGTACCAAACGTCCTCACATCGCCGAGGTCAGGTCGAACAGCGGCAGGAATAAGGAAACCGCGACCGCCCCGACCGTCAGGCCCATGAGCACCAGGATCAGCGGCTCCAGGAGTCGCGTGACCGTGGCCAGCATCTGGGCGTTCTCGTCTTCCGTATATTCCGCAAGGAACAGCAGTGATTCACCGAGCTGCCCGCTCTGCTCGCCGGTGGCGATCGCCGAGGCCATCGTCTTGGGGACCAACGGGCTGCCCATCAGACAGCGGCCGATGGACTGGCCCTCTGACACCGCGTTGGCCACCTCGTTGACCAGGCTCCTGTACAGCGAATTGCGGGTCACGTTGCGCGACAGTTCCAGGCTCTCCAGCAACGGCACCTTGCTGTGAATGGCCGTCCCCCAGACGCGGAAGATCTTGGCCAGGATGATCTGTCGGGCCAGCTTGCCGATCAGCGGCAAGCGTATGAACAGGCCGTCCGCACGCGATCTGAGAGCAGCAACGCGCCACGCCAGCACGGGGGCCGCCAGGACAGCCAGTAATCCGCATCCGACGGCCAGCTTGTGCGTCAGCACCGCGTCCGCCACGGCCAGCATCATCTGCGTCATGGCCGGCAGCGGTGTCTTCAGTGTTTCATAGAGTTCGCCGAATCGCGGCAGGACAAACAAAGTCATCACCGCGACCACGGCGAAAGCCATGGACATCAGCACCGCGGGGTAGATCAGGGCACCAAGCACGCGGACCCTGATCTGGTGCTGCTGCTTGGTCATGATGGCGAGTCGTTCGAAGGCCTGGCTGATCTGTCCCGTGCTTTCGCCGGCCGCAATGATGGCCCGCCACGTGTCATTGAAGATGTGCGGATAGTCGGCCATGGCCGCGCTGAGCAGAGAACCGGTCTCCACGCGCCCGCGCATGTCGGCGATGATTCTGCGCCACGAGCGTTTAGGGATCTGTTCCTCAATGGCCTCCAGTGCCGGCACGCCTCGGCTTCCGGCCCGGAGCATCATGGCCGTCTGCTGGGCCAGCAGCATGAGGTCGCGAGTGGTTCCGGGGCGCCCCGGCAACAACGAACGGCGAGGGGCTGTGGCGGCGGCCGGCTGGGCGGCTTCCGATGTCTCCGACACTCGCGTCACGAAGAGTCCGCGGGCATGCAAGAGATCGGTCGCATGCGCGGCCGACTCTCCGTCCACCGTGCCGGCGACCTTCTTGCCCTGCGAATCAAATGCCTCGTACGCGAATGCCATTCTCGACCTTCTCTGTCAGTACGCTAAGCTCCAGCCCCCACCGCTGCCGCCCCTTTCCTCTCCGCCCGCACCGTTGAGATCGTGTCCATGTGGGTGACCCGCAGGACCTCATCGAGCGTCGACTTGCCGGTTTCCACCAGGTGCAGCCCTTCCTCACGCAGGCTCCGAAAACCACGCTGTGTGATCAGATGTTCGCGAATCGCGGACTCGTCGGCGTTGTGGTGGACGAGGCCGTACATCTGTTCGTCCATCTCCACGACTTCGTAGATTCCGGCCCGTCCTTTGAATCCCGAGTCGTGGCAGTTCTTGCAGCCCTCGCCGCGATAGAAGGTCCGCGGCCCCTTCTCCGCCCAGCCGGCCATCTTCAGAAGCGTCTGGTCGGGCATGTACGTCGATCGGCAGCTCGGGCAGATGGTGCGCGCCAGTCGTTGGGCGACCAGCCCGTTGAGCGCTGAGGCGAGCAGGTACGATTCCACGTTCATGTCTTTGAGCCGGGCCAGCGCCCCGACGCAGTCCTTGGTGTGCAGCGTGCTCAGCACCAGGTGCCCCGTCAGGGCGGCCTGCACCGCCACGTGGGCCGTGTCGCTATCGCGGATCTCGCCGACCATGACCACGTCCGGGTCCTGCCGAAGGATCGACCGGAGGGCCCGGGAAAACGTCAGACCCACGTGGTCCTGCACGTGAATCTGGTTGATCAGGTCGAGCTGATACTCGACCGGGTCTTCCACGGTCACAATGTTGACGGTGACGGACCGCAGCAGGTCCAGCGCCGAGTACAGGGTCGTGGTCTTGCCGCTGCCGGTCGGGCCGGTCACCAGAACCAGGCCGTGCGGCCGCAGGAGCATCCGCCGGAACGACTCCAGCGAATCCTCGCGGAACCCGAGCTTGGCCAGATCCAGCGTCAGATTCGCCCGGTCGAGCACGCGGATGACCGCTTTCTCGCCGAGAATCGTCGGCATGGTCGAGATGCGCAAGTCGACGTCGCGGCCCTCGGCGATGATGCGGATGCGGCCTTCCTGCGGCAGCCGCTTCTCGGCGATGTCCATCTTGCCGAGGACTTTGATGCGGGAAATCACGCCCGAGTGCATCTGGAGCGGGGCATTGAGCAACTCGCGCAGCACGCCGTCGATGCGGTAGCGCACGCGGAGGTGCTTGCGCTCCGGTTCGATGTGCACGTCGCTGGCCCCGTCACGGATCGCCGTCAGCAGCGACAGATTGACCAGGTTGACCACCGGGCTGCTGTCGTTGCGGGTCAGGTCGGTCAGGGCCTCGTCGTCGACCTGTTCACGATCGACGAACTCGACGTCCTGCTCGTTCAGGCTCATCAAGAAAGAGTCGACCGAGACTTCCTCGGCCAGATACCGCTCGGCAAACTCGTTGTAGTTCTTCTCCAGGACCAGAACGGGGTTGATCTCGCAGCCCGTGCACGCCGACAACCGGTCGATCACCGGCAACCGCTGCGGCTCGACCATGGCCACCGTCAGCCGGTTGCGAACCTTGAACATGGGCAGGACCTTCAGCCGTCGGGCCTCCTCGCGGTCGATGATGCCCGCGACCGCGGGATCCACCAGGCCGTGCCGCAGAATGCAGCCCTTGACCCGCAGCCGCTCGGCCAGAATGCCTACCAGCACTTTGGCCGAAAGAACGCCCATCTCAATGAGCGTCTCACCGAGCCGGCCGTGTTCCTGTTTCTGCAGCTTCAGTGCGGTCTCAAGGTCCTGCTCGCTGATCGCTCCCGAGCGAATCAGCAAGGTACCCAGCTTCTCAGGACTCTTGATGGCGGTTTCCATTCCTGTTTCCCGTCTTGCCTCAGACCACTCCTCGAAGCGCCTGCTCCACCGTGGGCTGGATTTCAAACCGGGCCGACAAATCAGTCACCTGCAGGATGTCCGTGCAGTTCTCGCTCAGACCGACCAGTTTGAGACGACCGCCCTGGTCGCGGCACCCGCGCTCAAGGTCGAGCAGCATCTCAAGACCGACGCTGTCGATGAACGGCACCTCTGACAAGTCAAGAAGGATGATCGCGGCGCCGTCAACCGAGGCCTCCGCCACCATCAGGCGAATCTGTTCGCACTCGGCCTGCGTGACGGCTTCGCGCGGACAAATCACCGACGCCGGACCCGACTTATACGAACTCAGCTTCACGATCCAACTCCTGCCGCCGCCTCTGATGCCGGGTCTGCCGCCAGTGGCCGCTGCTCGGACCTGGCGACTTCGAGTGCCGCAAATGCCGCTTTGAGCAGCGCGTCGGCCGGCACTGCCTGCAAACCGCTGCCCGACAGCCCCGCTCGCAAGGTGAGCAGATGTCTCGTATCCATCTGAGCGATTGCTTGCTCCACGTTCTTGACCAGATTCTGCGTGATCAGCTCGGCCAGTGGAACGTCAAGGCGGCGCAACACGGCCACGAACAGCGCATCGCTGAATCGCCCAACCAGGTCGTCACGGCGAAGTGCGCTGCGAAGGGCTTGGCCGGTAATCACAACCACCTGGTCGCGGGTGCGCCAATCCCCGGCATCGTCCAGCCGGCGAAGTCCTTCCAGACATACAGTCAGCACCACAAACGGTTCATGCATCTCCCGGCTGCGCCTGGCCAGATCGGTCAGCGCGCCCATGAACTGGGTTCGGCTCAGGAGGCCCGACGCCTGGTCCGTCAGGCGCGCCAGCCGCAGTTCGTCGGCTTCATGAACGTGACGCCAGAAAACCGCCACAAGCTCTGCAGCCGTGTCGCAGGTGTCCTGGTCAAGAACCTGTGCGTCGAACTCGCCCACGGTGACCAGACCCACCGGTCTGTCCAGATGACATACCGAGAAGATCCACGCAGGGCACGATGGGATCGAACCCGCCAGTTGCCGAATCAGCGGCGGCGTTGACGGATCACAGCCGAAATAGCGCCGCCGCGTGGTCAGCACGTGACCAATCAGCCCGTCGGTGGATGGCCCAAGATCGTCGGGCGGCTGACTGCGGCTGATGGCCTGCAGTCGCAGGTCGGTGTTGAGGCGATAGGTGCGGATCCGCCGTGCGCCGGTCAGAGTCGCCAACACCGCCCGCACGTGCTGGTCAAAGGATGCCCATGGGTCCGTGTGACGGTCCCATTCGTTCATCCATTCGCGATGCTTGAGCAACGCAATGTCAATCCGTCGCTGCAAATCGCCTGCCGGTCTGCCGACGATCGGTTTTTCGGACGATGGACCGGCTCCAACCCTGGCTGGTGAAGCAGCCTCCTCCTCGGCAATTGGTGCGAGGAAGCCGCCGGCCAGCCCTCCCACGACGGTCATCGCCGCCATGGCTGCAAGGTTCACCCAGTTCACCAGTTGGCCGGCTTGCGGGATGTCGATCGTCCCGTATGTCGCCGTGATCCAGACTGCTCCAAAAAGAAGACCAAAAAGGCCCCCTCCCCGGGCGCCAAGACCGGATGCCAGGGGGATGAGGCACACGGACAACAGCACGCTGCCGGCTTGGAACAGGACAGGGTGCAGGCGGCCTGCCCATAACAGCGTCACGGCCGCCACCGCACCAGCGGCGGCGATTCGCACAATCTCCAGTCTCTTGTCGGGCGCTGCCGCGATCACGACGGCTCCTCCTCGATATGCGGGAACAGCTTCGCGAAGCGATCCGGCTGGGTGAGGCGGAATGTCTGGAAGGCGGCCTCCAGCGCCTCGACCAGCCGCCCGTCCAGTTTGGTGCCGCTGTCCTGGTGCATGATCTCCAGCGCCTTTTCCAGCGAGAACTTGGAACGGTAAGAACGGGACGTCGTCAGTGCGTCGAAGGTGTCGGCTACATGAACGATGCTGGCCAACAGCGGGATCTCGTCCCCCTTGAGTCCCGCCGGATAACCGGTGCCGTCAGGCGTTTCGTGATGGAACAGCACGATGTCGCGGATCGGCGCCAGAGCTTGAATCGGTGCAATGATTTCATGACTCATCATTGAGTGCTGCTGAATCATCGCAAATTCTTCCGGCGTCAGCCGGCCCGGCTTGCACAGGATACCCTCATGGATGCCTATTTTGCCGACGTCGTGCAGTATCCCACCCCATTCCAGGTCCTGCAGCTCTTCGGCCGAGAGACCCAGCTCCTGCCCAATGAGTCTGGACAGGAACCCGACTCGTCCGGAGTGGCCGCTGGTGTACCGATCCTTCTTGTCGATGGCGCTGCTGAATGCCCGGACGGACTCCAGTGACATGGTCCGAAGCCGCTCGGTCAGCCGCAGGTTTGCGATGACGTGCCGGGCATGATTCAGCACCGAGTCGATCATCAGCATGTCGCCGGACAGGAAATCGGGCTTGGGGGGCCGCCGGCCGAAGACCAGGATATCAATCGCTCCCTCCTGATCCGAGAGCGGAGCGAGCAGCAGCGACGGCCAAGTGCTGTCGCCCGACATGGGGCGGTTGCTGACCTTGACGACCTGCTGCTGTCTCACCTCCTGGATCAGGTCGCCGCAGCGTTCCTCGATCACCTGGATTGTCTGCCTTCGTTCGTCGCTCTTGTCCGGACACCACCACAAAACCCCGTCCTTCGGCGAGAGACAGCAGGCCCAATCGCACTGGAACGTCTCGGCCAGCCGATGAATCAGAAACAGCTTGATCTGCGGAGCCTCCTGCGCCTTGCAGATTTGCTGGGTCACATCAAACAGGACATTGAGCTGCTCGTAGCTGCGAAGCACTTCACCGGCAAGCCCCGTGTTCTCCTCGATCCACTTGCGACACTGTTCCCAGAGGTGACCGGCGGCATGAAGCCGAGCCGACTGGCCGGAGTCCCGTTCCTGCGGTTCCTCTCGGCGCGGGGCAAGGAGCAGTACCCACTCGCCTGCCTCTCGAAGAGCGTGAAGAGCAGTGTCGTGACCGAGCTCACATCCGCTGGTCTCATCACCCGAGAATTCCGGATCGCCGGTCAACAGGCTCTCGACCATGGCGCACGGACCGCGCGCGTTGTCTTCACCGTCCGGCTCCAGGCAGAGACGGCGGCACGTGGCCGGCGGCCGGCTTCGCTGGGGCGCGAACAGCCCGATCTCCGCGCCGACGGCGCATTCCAGGAGCTGCCTCGTCGTGCCGGCCAAGTCGACGCGCAGTCCCGAAGCCAGTTGATCAGGTGAGGTACTAACGGTCATCAGGACGGGTCCCTCCCATGTTTGCCTGCGCCGTCTCGGCATGCACGCCGGCGATGAGTGCTTCCACCTCCGCCATCAGTCGAGAGGGACTGAAAGGCTTTGCGTGAAGCACGACGTTCAGCCCTTCGAGGCTGGCATGGATTTCGTTCTGGTCGCATCGAGACGTCAACATGATCGTGCCCATTCGGGGCAAGGCCTGCTCGTCACACGCTTTCACCAGTGCGATACCGTCCATGATCGGCATGTTGACGTCGGTGATGAGAATGTCCGGGCGATGTTCGAGGACCAGGCTGAGGGCTTGGCGCCCGTTCGCGGCCTCGAACAGCGTGTGGTGGTTCTGTTTCAGCCAGATGCTCATGACTCGGAGAATATGAGCGTCGTCTTCCGCAATGACGATGATTGCCATCGCTCTGCCTCCTACGTCTGCACCGCCGCCAGACTCTCGACTGGCAGGACGATGGTGAAGGTTGAACCCTTGCCCAATTCGCTTTCCAATTCGACTGTCCCGCCGTGGGCCCGCGCGATCTCCTGGGCCAGGGCCAGCCCCAGGCCCGTGCCCGGAACGCGAGACACCTGCTCGTCGCTCGACCGGTAGAACTTCTCGAACACCTTCTCGTGCTCGGTCCGGTCGATGCCGATGCCCGTGTCCTTTACCAGGATCCTCAGCCGCTTGTCTCCAGGCTCGCAGCTGACCTCGACCGTGCCGTGCGAGGGCGTGTACTTGACCGCGTTGCCCACCAGGTTCGTGAGCACCACCGCCAGGCGGTCCTTGTCACCGCGGAGCGTCGGGACCTTCGGCGGCAGCGACAAGCGGAGGTCAATGTTCTTCTCGTCAGCCGACGCCTGCATGTCCTCGACCACCTGCCGGATCAGCCTCGCCAGGTTCACGTCATCCATCACCAACCGGGCGGCGCCGGCCTCGAACTGCGACAGGCTCAGGATGTCTTCCACCAGCCGTGACAGCCGCTGCGTCTCCCCGATGATCACGTTGTAGCACTCGCGAAGGGCGCTTGGGTCGGTGAGCACGCCCTGTGAAAGCGTCTCTGCGTACGCCCGGATATTGGTCAGGGGCGTCCGCAACTCGTGAGTGATGTGATAGAGGAACTGGCTCCTCGATCGCTCCACCTCGCGCTGCAGGCTCATGTCCGACAGCGACAGCGCGGTTTCATGCACGTTAGCGCCGTCATCGGAACGAATGGAGGTCAACCGCAGTGATACACCGGTGGAACGGACTTCGAGCGTGCGATCAACAATCGCGCCGCCTTTGAGACTCATGGCGGCCAATTCCTCGCCCAGAAACTCGGTCAGTTTGTGGCCGGGAAGACCGTCGGCCTCGGCATGAAGCAGCCGAGCGGCCGACTCGTTGGCGAACGTGATCGTCCAATCGTCAGACACGGTCAACAGGCCGGCCGGCATGGCATTGAGGATCTTCGTCAGCCACCGGGTCTGGTAGCGCCCGACCGTCTCCTTGGCCTGCTGGCGAATCTGAGACTCGTCCAACTCGCGGCGCACGGCGGTGATTTCTTTGATCAGCGTGTTCCAGCCCTTGGAAAGCTGGTCCTGGGCATCCCTCAATTGCAGGTCGGCCAGATCCGCGTGCACATCCTCTGCCAACCGACGGAGTGTCCCGTGGATCCGCCCGGTCGCTCCGCGTCCGTTGTGCCACGACCACAAGACCCAGCCGGCGACAAGACCGCCCGCCAGCCCCAGCCCTCCCATCAGGATGCTCGAACTGCCGACCAGCGACGCCAGCAGGTTCACCCCTTCATCTGTCACAAACAAGACCATCCCCCCTGGTTGCTTGGAGGGCGTACGCCCCGGCCTTCAGGAACCGAGGGCGCGCTGCCTCCGCTTTTCCCGTTATCGAAGCGATCGCACGGAGGCTTCACCTGCGACAGCACTATGGTGAAGGTTACGCGTTTTCGGGCAGCGCCGTCCGGTAAGATGTGCGTCTGACAAGCAGCGTCACCCCGCCCGGTAACCAGCCGTCCATCGTTCGGGCGATGGCGACGCTCAAGCTGGACGTGGGCTGCCAGACTGGGCCGCGAGAGCAGCCTCGACCCGGTTGGCCAGTCGAAAAAGGAAGCCGTAGAAAAAGCAGTGGGTCCTGAACTGGGTTCCCGTCGCCGCGAAGCCTGTGCCCGCGAGCCGCGTCCGTGGCAGTTCAGGCGGCTCTTTCAGAACCCCGAGCGTAAGCGAGGGGCCCTTGTCCGATTCCCATGAGTGGGTCAAGGGCAGGCCAAACCGGAAAGCGGCCAGATCACA
>CAZTQK010000125.1:0-14716 GCA_964615635.1 uncultured Planctomycetales bacterium | reverse complement strand
GAGATTGGCTTCTGTCAGGCCGATGCGCTGGTCGTAGCTGATCCGGCGGAGTCCCGTGAAGTAGCACTGGTGGTACCAGCGGTACATCTGGATGTCGCCGCGCTTGGCATCGGCAATGATGATGATAGACGGCAGATGAATGACTCCAACGGCCACGGCCAGGATTACCCATTGCAGAGTCCGACTGACCCGCGTCTTGAGGACTGATCTGAAGGCGGTTGTTAAGACATAGGCAAAGGGAATCGAGGCCAGCGCCAGCGGGAGAATGTAGTAGTTGTAGTAATCCTTGTAGAGCACGATGGGGGCTATGCAGATGACCATGAGAAGAATCGACCAGAATTCTCGCCGGTTCTCCCGAAGCTGCCTGAGCATCAGAAGGGTGCCCAGAAGGGCCACCGGAACGAAGGCGATCTCCGCGGCGCACAGCAGGCCGTGCGGAGAGCGGGCGGGCAACCAGTGGGATGGTGACAGAATCGGCAACATGATGGTCGCGGCTGACCGCAACATGGCCGTTGCCTTGGCGATCAGACCTCCATCGGCGGCCGGATGGGGGCTCCACGCCGGATGGTCGGACAGTCCCGCAGTATAGTGAAGCCAATGTAGGAAGAAGGCTTGCCAGTCGACCTTCTGGCTGAGGGCAATCACCAGCACGGCACAGAGAACCAGGAACAGTGGCGGCAGCAGAGCTCGACGCATTCTGCTGAGAGCCGTCTTGGATTCGATCAGGTAGTAGAGGGAGACCGCCACCGCGGCCGGGACGCCGAACATGAACTTGGAGAAGCACGCACCCGCACATGCCAGAGCGGAGAGCCCGAACCACGCCCAGGCACGCCGACATCTGCCGGCCTGACGATCATCGGCCCATCTCCACGCCAGCAGAAGGGCAGTCAGAACCCAGGTGATCAGAATCGGCTCGGGCGAGATCGTGTTCAGGTAGTAGAGCACGGGGAAGGTGGTCAAGCACGCCAGGATCGCGACCTGTGTCGTCAGGCGATCCGTCCAGAAGCGGGCGCACACCCGGCTGAGCAGGCAGAGCCAGAACAAGTGGCAGGCGGTCATGATCAGCTTGCCGATGAGGATGAACCAGTAGCAGTTCTTGGCGGTGAACCGGGGGTAGGAGGCCGAGCAGTCAAAGATCCGTGTGGCCACAAAATAGCTTCCTTCTCCCAGTAGCGCTGCACAGGTCTGAAGGAAGAGGCCCGGATGGCCGTAGAAGGCCGCCTTGTCGGTTCGAAACAGTAGGGTACCGGACGCCAAGTAGGGGCCGCCAGGATCCCAGATTGCCGAGTAGCTCACCCCGAAGGTCGTGGTTCTGAACTGTCCGAACAAGCCAAAATGGCTGCAGAAGGCCGAAACGGCAAGCAGCGAAATTGACAGAACAGTCCAGAAACGCAGATTCGCCGACCGTCGGCGGGCACCCGGTGCTGGGGCTGTGATGCCCATGCATCTCCTCCGTGAGATCCCAGGCTGATGCTTATCCGTCAGCCATGACTGGCTGAGTCAGTATGAGTTCCTGTGGGATAGGTATCGGCAGGCACGGACCGTTCATTGAGACTGTCCATGTCGTGCCTTCTGTCAGGTTGTCTGAGTTGGCGTTCCGGTTGCGTGGCTCAAGCAGGCGTGCAGCTTTCTATTCATCTGGGTCGAAGGAAGGTGCTGAGGACGAAGAAGACCACGCTGGCCAGGACGATCACGGCCCCGGTCCCGACGTTGGCCAAGTAGTCTGAGAAGGAGGCCAGCGTCCCGGCAACTCCACTGAGCAGCCCGAAGGCAATTGCCCACCAGAACATGCCGCCGGCACTTCGAGCGAGATTGCGGGCAGTCGCGGCCGGGATGACCAGCAAGGCGGTGACCAGCAGAATCCCGGCCGTCCGGATAGACACGGTCACCACCAGGGCCAGCAGAAGCGTGAACAGGTAGTCGTACCGCCGAACGCGGACGCCACGGCTGTGGGCTAACTCATCGTTCAGACCGACGAGGATTAACCTGTTGAATCCGGTGACCATGAACGCCAGCACGGCAATGGCCAGCAGCACGCCGAGCCCGAGGTCCGTGCTGTCAAGATTCAGGATGTCGCCGTAGAGATACCGCTGGAACTGGGCTGCCCGGGCACCGCTCCGGGTGACAATGGCGATTCCAAGGGCCACGACGGCACTGAAAAAAACGCCGATGACTGTGTCGTTCGAGAGATCGGTGCTCCGGCGGACGTAAGCGATTCCGAGTCCGACGATCAGGCCGAAGAGGACCAGGGTCATGCGGGGATCGGCTGCGGCGAATGACTCCTGCAGCAGCAGGCCGATGGCCACGCCGGCGAATGCGGAGTGCGAAATCGCGTCGGAGAAGAATGCCATGCGGAAGTTGACCACCTTGACCCCGATGGCCGCACAAACCGGAGCCAGGAGCAGGCATTCCAGCAGAGCGTATCGCATGAATTGATACTCGCCCCACTTGGCGGGCAGTACACGGCGAAGGAGGTCATCAATCGCCGGCAGGATCACGCCGCTCCAGAGGTCGATACTGGCCAATGCCGTACTCATTTGATGCAACTGCCCCCGTGGTGATGAGTGTGTCCGTGAGAGTGGCCCTCGTGCTCGCCGGTGTGAGCGTAAAGGGCAACTTCCTGCTCGTAGAGGGCCTTCAGGTTCTCTGCCGTAAGCGTCTCGACAGTTCTGCCGCTGCATTGCACCGTCTTGTTCAGACAGAGAACGTACTGGGCGTGCCGCGTGACGATGCTCAGGTCATGACTGACCAGCAACATGGTGTAACGACAATCACCTTGCAGTGAGCCGAGGAGATCGCAGAACAACTCCTCGCCGGTCACGTCCACGCCAGACACCGGTTCGTCGAGCAGGAGAATTTCGGGGTTGCCGGACAACGCCATCGCCAGCAGCACGCGCTGTAGTTCGCCGCCCGAAAGGCCTCCGATCGGTTTGCTGCTCCAGCCCCTGCTGCCGACTCGCTCCAGGCAGGCCTCCGCCAACTCACGAGCCTGCCTGCGGTGCCCGAGCCAAATGGGCCTTCGTTGGAGGCCGGCACACATGAAATCCATGACCGTCATGGGGATGCCGCGATCGAAGTCCAGTCGTTGTGGGACGTACCCCGCCCTTATCGGCCGGCCGCTGTTGTTTTTAGCCCACTCGATACGGCCGGTATAGGGCACCAACCCAAGGATTGCCCGCAACAGAGTCGTCTTGCCGGCCCCGTTGGGACCGATGATCGCATTGAGTTGCCCGACAGCAGGTTCGAAGGTGACGTTCTCCAGGATCGGTCGTCCGCCGAGTGTCACGCTGACATCCGTCAGGCGAAGCGCGAAACCGGACATCGGGTTGTCGATGATGGCATTCAAGGTTTTGGCCCAATCGCCTTCACCAGCACATCGAGGTTTGCTTCCATGACCTCTTCATAAGACCGTTCAGTTGGCTCGGCGTCAAGGCTGTTGAAGGGGTTGAGCGGGAACGCGGGTACCCCGGCATCCCGGCTGATTGTGCGGGCGACCGTGTCTGAATAAGCAGGCTCGAAGAAGACGGCCGCCGCCCCGGTCTCGCGGATCGTCTTGATGACATCTGCCATCTCCGCGGCCGAAGGGGGCCTCGACGGATCGAGCGTCAGTGTGGCAACAACTTCCAGGTCGAGATCCTTGGCCAGGTACGCGAAAGCGTCGTGGAAAGTCACGATCCGACGGTTGGCAAAGCCCGCGGCGGCATCCTTCATTCGGCGGCGCAGAGTCTCGATCCGAGCGATATACGCCTCGGCATTGGCCTGATAGCGGCCGGCATGCTCGGGATCTACCTCGGACAACTGACGCGCCAGACTGCGGATCTGCTTTGTCGCCTGAGCCGGCGACACCCAAACGTGAGGATTGGGCTCGCGACCGGTGTGTTCGTCGTCATGATGATCGTCGGCCTCTTCAGCATGCGCGGCCTCGTGGTCGTGATGCTCGTGCCCTTCGTGGTTGGATGCGTCCCCATGCTCGGTCGTCGGCGTCGAGGCCGGCGGTTCAGCGGTGTGGTGTTCGTGATGGTGCGAGTCTCGGCTCTGCAGGATGTCGCAATCGTCGGAGATGGTGATGACGCGAGCCTTGGGATTGGTCCTGTGCAACGTGGCCAGGAAAGATTCGAGTCCCAGCCCGTTTGCCACGATCAGATCTGCCTGCGCAACCGCTTTGAGATCGGAGGGCGTGACGACGTAGTTGTGGGGGCATCCGACGTTGGTGGACACGAGCAAACGGACATCGACACCCGGGGTGTCGCCGACGATATTGCGGGCGAATACGTAGTTGGGCAGGAAAGTGCAGACCACCTTCAACCTGGCAGTACCTTGGGAGTCGCGTCCGCTGGGAAGAAAGACCACGACGACCAGCGCGGCCAGGACAACCGCGATGAGCAGGGTGATTCGCCGGCGTGTGCCCGATGCTCCGTCCATTTCTGTTCCTCTCATCATATACCCCCTTGAGCGAGGAAGCCGCGGTGCAAGGCTGCCACCGACGATCCCTGACCATACCTACCACAATCATAGCCTCGTGTATTACATTGTCAACCCACGCTTTTCAAAGGATTTGTGTGCACGAATCGCAGCACAAGCTGCCGGCGGATAGGCGTGAACGAGACCAAGTGGGCCCTCAGTGCAGGTGGTCGTGCTGCTCGCAGTGCGGGCAGATGAACTGCTGGTCCTCGGCCTTGCCCGCTTGCCGATGAGCCAACTCCGCCGGGTAGACAAAATGGCAACAGGCACACTCCACGGCCTCGAAATCGGGCGTCCGGGCCTTGAGCCACTCGGCGAGGACTTGCGGAAGAACGCCCCGGCCGCGGCAGAACGGGCAGACGGTGTGGAACCGCTGAAGAATGGCGTCACGGATGAACGCCGACTTGTCGGGTATTTCGTTCAGGATTTCAGCCAGATGCTGATCGACACGGAACGAAACGACGGTCTGTTTTGATTGATCTGCCATGTCAGTTGCTCGATTGCCGGTATTGGCGTTGCAGGGGCCATTTTCCGTTATGATATCACAGGCGATCGGATTTTGCCTGTCAGACCGCCGCGTCTGGTGGAGAGGGTGGGCACTGCTCATAGAGCAGTGGCACGCAGATAGGGCCTGCCTTTGACCGGAAGACGTGCCCGGCGCGCTGGCATTGTGCCGGATGAGCAGGAAAGCACATGACCAAGGCCCCCGACCTGTTTGAGATGTACCGCTGGATGCTGGTGATCATCGGCAGCGTATACACGCTGGCTTGCATGGCGCATACGTTATTCGGCTGGCTCGACTACTTCAGCCAGTCGAGGCGGACGCAGGTTTTGGGACACTATGCCGTTGTGCTGTTGCTGCGTGCGCGGATTCGACGATTCGCGAGAGATCTGTGGCAAATCGGACTGCTGCTGGCGGTCTTCGCCGCGGTTGTCTATGCTCATCGCGGCCTGCAGGGGCCTATGTGAGGGAAGCGGCAGGAATGAGCCAACCATCAGACAAATCGGCTGCGATTGGCGATTTGCCGGTCGACGAACTGGTCGCCTATGGCCGGACGCTGGGGCTGTACCTTGACGGCCGGGCCGAGCGGGGTGAGCTGTTGCGTCTGGTGCGAGAGCGGCAGGCCCTGCTGGCTGAGTTGGAGCACGAGGCCCTGTTGGACATCGTCGTTTGGGCACGCAGGCCGGTCCGCAAATCGGCCGGCAAAGAGGAGCTTGCCAAAGAAATCGCCTCCATCAAGCGAGTCGATTTCGAGGGGCTCAGCGACCGAGGCCTATTGGCGCTGGCCAGGCTGCGGGGCGTGGCCGTTTCGCCCAAGGAACGTCGGGAGGAGATCGAGAAAGCCATTCGCGACAGCGAGCGTTTCTGGGACAAGGTCACGCGCAAGCGACGGCGACTGATCGGGTCGCTGATCAGTCACATGCTTGACGAGCCGGAGCCCGACTCGAAGGAAGCCTATCGATTTCTTCCCGAAGAAGGTGGCCATACCTCGCTCAAGGAGCGGATCGCCGAGCAAGGCGTTGTGAGCGGCTTGGCTCGGACTATTCGCGGAGTGGCCGATGATTACGTGCGACAGAAGATGGATGAGATCGAAGCGAGGATCGATCGCAAGCTCGATGAGATTGACCGGCGCCTGGCGGAATGGCGGGATCGCGAGATCGCCAACCGGCTGAAAATCATCAAGATCACGCTGGTGGCGTCGATTCTTGTGGCGGTTATGAGCTACGGCTATACTCTGCTCAAGTCGAACGTCAGGGTTGTTCCCGGCGGCGAGCAGCGGACGCCTGCCGTTGCCCCTGCGGGAGATATTGCGACACAGCCGTCTGAAGCGGATTGATCGATATGTATGAACGCATGAACAAACGTCTTGAGCGGGTTATCAAGGTCGCCCACGAGATCGCGCGGGAGTACGAGCAGGAATACGTGGGCACGGAGCACCTGCTTCTGGCGATCGCCCGCGAGCAGGAGGGTGTTTCGGGCCAGGTGCTGACGGAGGTCGGTGCGAGCGAGGACAAGGCCCGGGCCGCCGTGGACAGGCTGATCAAGAACAGCCTGGAAGACACCTGGGTTTTCGGTCGCCTGCCGGGCACGCCGCATTTCCGCAACGTCATGGCCAAGGCGATCGAGGAGGCCCGCAATCTGGGCAGCAAGGAGGTCTCCACCGAGCATCTGTTGATCGGCCTGCTTCTCGAGAAGGGCTCCGTCGGCTACGAGGCCCTCAGGTCTTTGGGGCTGACACCCAAGGTTGTCCGGGACAAGGTCAGGCAGCTCATCGCGGACGCAACCGGGGAGTGATGGGCACAAGTCATACGTCGCCATATGACGCCATACAAATGCAGGAAGGCCTGAAACAGGTTCGTTTCATTATCTAGCCATGCCGATTGATGCCATCCCGCCCACTGTGTCTCCCCGACAACGAACCACTCCACCCAACGCCGGATAGGAAGCATCTATGCTATACCCGCATTGTGCTCCATACAGGGGGTACGCAAAGTAATCAGTTGTCAGTTTTCAGCTTTCGGTCGCGACAGGTTCCGATTTCTCCAACCAGCCGCCGCTATTGTCGCTCTTCCCCAATGTCCGAATGATCTGACAGTCTGATAGTCGAACAGTCTAACGGTCCTCCTCCGCGCAACCGACAACCGACCACTGACAACTTCCCCCCTACCTCCCCAGCCACCACTTCACCCGCAGCCCCGTTACCCGGCGGAACTCTCGATCGTTGTTCGGGAGCAGCGTCACGCCGACCGACAGAGCGCGCGAGGCGGTAAGGCTCTCCAAGGGGCCGATGGGAGTGCCGTGATGCTCGATCGCGGTCCGCATGCGGCCGCAGGTTTCGGCGGCTAGGGTGTCAAACAGCAGGCCGTCAAACGGAGAGCAGAATTGAGCGAGCAGGGTCTCGTAGGTGACGGGATCGGCCGACTTGGCCACGCCGTACTGAAGCTCGGCCATGGTGATGCCCGATATCGCGACCTCATCAACGTCGAGCAAGCGCAGCCGCGCCAGCACGGCCGGCGTCTTTCATCTCGCTGATTTCGGTTCTGCTACTTGTCCGCCGGGTGCACCCATGGTGTCCGGTAGGCCCGCTTGAGCAATCGGTTGGCGTTGTCATCTCCGGCCACCTGTCCTTTGGCTGCGTCCCAGACGAGCGTGCGGCCAACTTTCATGGCGATGTTGGCCAGGATGCAGGAAGCGGTTGAGATGTGGCCTTCCTCGATGTCGGCCACGGGTCTGACTCGCGTGGCGATGGCGTTCAGGAAGTCCTTCATGTGCAGCCGGGTGGCGGGTGCAGCGTTGAGTTCGATGTCTTTTTCCTTGAGATCCTCCGGATACTGCTCGCGCTCGTAGACCACGTCCTTGTGGATGCTCGGCTCGTTCTTGCCGGCCGGGAAGAAGTCGTAGGACATGGTGCTGGCCTTGAGTGTGCCTTTGTCACCGTAGATGAACAGCGCCCACGGGTACTTGGGGTCGGGAGCGTTGCCCCAGGTGCGGTGGGTCCAGGCCACGTTCAGTCCGTCGTATTCGAACGTGGCCGTCTGCGTGTCGCTGATGTTGGACTTGCCGCTCTTCTGGACCAGAATGCCGCCGGCCGACGAGACGCGTTTGGGCCAGCCGAGACCGAGCATCCAGCGGGCGGTGTCCAGCATGTGGACGCACATGTCGCCGACGATTCCGTTGCCGTATTCCATGAAGGTCCGCCACCATCGGCGGTGGGGGAGGCCGTCATACGGGCGCAGGGGCGCGGGCCCGGTCCACATCTCGTAGTCCAGGTAGTCCGGCACGGTCTGCACCGGCGGGTTGTCCTTGGCCCGCATGTGGTAGTAGCAGCAGGCCTCCACGTGGCCGATCTTGCCGAGCAGGCCGGCCTCAACGACGTTCTTCTTGCAGTCGATCAGATGCGGCGTGCTCTTGCGCTGCGTGCCGACCTGGACGACGCGATTGTGCTTGCGGGCGGCGGCGACCATGGCCGCGCCTTCGGCCACGTCGACGCTGATCGGCTTCTGGACGTAGACATCGGCGCCGGCTTCGACGGCCGCAATCATCGGCAGGGCATGCCAGTGGTCGGGGGTGCCGACAAGCACGATATCGAGGTCCTTCTCCCTGAGCATCTCGCGGTAATCGCCGTACAGGCGCGGTTTCTTCTTCGAGGCCTGCCGGGCGGCGACCAGCTCGGCCGCCTCGGTGAGCAGCTTCTTGTCCACATCGCACAATGAGATGACCTCGACCGGAGCAACCTGAATCAGGCGGAACAGGTCTGATTTGCCGTACCAGCCGGTGCCGATGAGCCCGACGCGCAGGGGCTTCTGTTCCGCGCCGTGGGCGAAATAGCCGCCAAGCGCGGATGCGACCGAGCCGGCCACGCCGGCCTTGAGCAACTCGCGACGATTCATGTCAGGTCCTCTCTATGCTGTGATCGACGGAAGTGCCACCGGCAGCACGCGCTGGATGGGCGGCTTATGGCTTTCGAGGTCCTGGAGCACCTTGGCCGGGATTTCCGCGTCGAGCTTGAGGACCATGAGGGCCGTGTTATCCCGCCGCGAGAGCATCATGTCGGCGATGTTGATCTTGTTGTTGCCGAAGACGGTACCGACCAGGCCGATCACGCCCGGCTGGTCATCGTTGAAGATGAGGATCATTGGGCCTTCGGGTTTCAGGTTCATCTGGTAGCCGTTGATGGCCATGATCCTGGGCTTGCCATCAAGGAAGACCTCGCCGGTGACCTCGTGGGCGCCGTCCCGCGTCTTGATCTCGACGGTTACGCTGTCGGTGACGGCGCTGGCGGTCAGGTCGGCGGTCTGCTCGAGCTTGATGCCGCGTTCCTTCACGAAGCTATCCACGTTGATCATGTTCAGCCGCGAGGTGAAGTGCGGGCTGAGCAGATCGATGAGAATCTGCTTCTGGATGGTGCCCAGCAGGGGCTCCAGCGACTCGCCGTGGGTTGTGACGCTCACCGTCTCGATCACACCCGAGCCGACGTGCGAGAGAATGACGCCCATTCGCTGGGCGAGGTCGAGGTAGGCCTTGTCGCGGGCGCTGAGCTGCGAGGGCAGGCCGGCCACGTTGCAGGCCCAGCGGATCTCACCCTTGGTCAGGTAGTTCAGCAGGATTTCGACGGCGTCGAGTGTCACCTGCAATTGTGCTTCTTCGGTCGAGGCGCCGAGGTGGGGGGCCAAGACGGTGTTTGGGGCCGTCAGCAGGGGATTGTCAGGAGCGGGCGGCTCGGTCGTGTAGACGTCGATGGCCGCCCCGGCCACGTGTCCGCTCTTGAGGGCTTCGGCCAGGTCGGCATCGTTGATCACACCGCCGCGCGAGCTGTTGATGATCCGCACGCCCTTCTTCATCTTGGCGATGTTGTCCTTGTTGATCATCTGCTTGGTTTCATCGCTCATCTTGGTGTGCAGTGTGAGATAATCAGCCTCGGCGAAAACCTCATCACGGGTCTGGCGCAGAACGACCTGTCCGTCCAGGGCGGTTTCGCCTGAGAAAAACGGATCGTATGCAATCACCTTCATGTCGAACGACAGGGCCCGGCGTGCGACGGCGCTGCCCACACGTCCCAGACCGATGATGCCCAACGTCTTGCCGGCCAACTGTCTGCCGGTGAAGGCCTTGCGCTCCCACTTCTTCTCTCGGACATGTGCATCGGCTTTGGGCACATGGCGTGACAGTGCCAGCATCAGGGTCATGGTCTGCTCGGCGGTACTGATGGTGTTGGCGTCCGGCGTATTCATAACCAGGATGCCGGCCTTGGTGGCCGCCGGCAGGTCGACGTTGTCAACGCCCACGCCCGCCCGGGCAATGACCCGCAGCTTGCCTGGGTTGGCCAGGACTTTGGCGGTGATCTTCACGCCCGAGCGGATGATCATGCCGTCGTACTCGCCCACCACGGCGGCGAGTTCATCTTCTTTCAGGCCGGTCTTCACGTCGGCTTCGACGCCGCTGGCTTCCTGGATCTTCTTCATGCCCTCCTTTGCGAGAGGATCAGCAACAAGGATCTTGATCATGTCAGTGTCACCTCTTTCAAGCGTTTTCCTTGCGACAAAAGAACCGTGTCAGGCGAGCATTCTAGCCGAATTTTCATCCGCGTCACGCACAGCACGCCTCTTGTGCCGACGGCCCGACCGATTACCATCTGTCCGGTTGGGGAGGCCGATTTGGGAAGATGAAGGAGAGAAGGTGGACCTGAACACCCAGCCTGTGAGAGTCGCCGGTGGCTTCAAGTTCTGTGAGGGCCCGGCATTTGACCCCAAAGGCCGCCTTTGGGTCGTCAATCTACACGGTGGCTTTATTTCCAGGGTCACTATGAGCGGAAAGAAAACCCGCGTGGCCGAGACGCCGTCCCCTAATGGCGGGCAATTCGATGCCGACGGGCACTACGTCTGCTGCGAATGCAAGCGGAAGGCGGTTGTCCGGGTTTCACCTGATGGGGGTATTTCAGTAGTTGCTGAATTATGTTGCGGTCGCCCGTTCAACGGGCCCAATGACGTTGCCATTGATGCCGACGGCGGTTTCTATTTCACGGACCCGGACGGCAGCTCGCTGGACAGCCGGATCGGGGCGGTCTACTACGTACGGCCGGACCGGACCGTCGTCCAGGCAGACTCTGACCTCGCGTACCCGAACGGGATTAACATCACCGTCGACCGGTCGGCCGTTCTGGTGGCCGAGACGCTGACCCACCGGGTCTACCGCTACCGGCGGCGATCTGACGGAATGCTGGGGACTCGGGAGGTCTTCTGCCAACTGTCGGGCGGGGTGGGGCCGGACGGCATGTGTTTCGACCAGGACGCCAATTTGTATGTGGCCTGGTATGGCTCGGCCTGCGTTCACGTCATTGACCCATCGGGCAGGCCCATTGGCCGGCTCGCGACCCCAGGCGACAACCCGACCAACTGCTGTTTCGGTCCGCCGGGCTCCGAGTACGCTTCCTCTCTGTTTGTCACAGAGACCATGACAAACGCTGTCTGGCGGTACGACATCGGGGTCCCGGGGATGCCGCTGCACCATCTGGCGGTGGCGAGCGAGTAGACCCCAACGTTGCATGCGGCAACGCTGGGAAATGCAGAATGGCGAATGCAGAATTGAGAATGGGGCCTGTTCAGTCGCGAACGGAGAAATGCGCTGGCGGTGGTGTTTGGGTGCAAGCCAAGGGAGCCGGGAAGAAGGGCGTCTCCAGGGCTTCATCCGACTGTTCCCGGTCGGGTTTTGTGCAAGTGAAGGGTAGACTGTCCTTCCGGGTGGCGGCCGCAGTCGGAGGCGTTGGTCCCGAACCCTGGTCGACAGCCCCGCAGGTTTTCAGATGGTGTCTCTTGCAGGTTGGATCGTTGAGAAGCATGGGTGGGCCGGTACAATGTGCCCATCCCAGGTTCTTCCCTGAGCGGACGGTAGTCAGATCGGTTTCTTGAGAGTTGCCAGCGAGGGTTCGTCTCATGTCGCGACAGTATGAGTATGGCTTTATCGGAGCGGGGAACATGGCCGAGGGGATTATTTCCGCCGCGGTCAGGGATCAGCTCTTCAAAGGCAGTGAGCTTGTGGTCTACGACCCGGTTGAGCGGCGAAGAGAGTTGATGATACAGAGATTCGGCGTCGCGGTGGCTCTGGACAACTCGCAGTTGATGGCCGAGTCTCAACGCATCGTGATCGCGGTGAAACCGCAAAGCTTCGCGGAGGTCATCTCGCCGCTTGCGGATCATGTGCGGCAGGATCAGCTCATTGTCAGCATCATGGCGGGCGTGAATACCTTTCGAGTGGAATCGCTCTTTCCGCAGATCAGTGCTCGGGTGGTTCGGGTGATGCCCAACCTGCCGATTCTCGTCGGAGCCGGCGTGTCCGGAATTTGTCCGGGCCGGTTTGCGACCAGTCGAGACGTCTCCGACGTCCAGACTCTGTTCGATGCCGGCGGGGGGAGCGTCCTGCTGAAGGACGAATCGTTGATCGATGCGGTGACGGCCGTCTCGGGTTCCGGCCCGGCATACGTCTACTACTTCGTTGAAGCCATGGTTGCCGGCGGCGTCGCCTGCGGCTTGAGCGAGGAGGAGGCTCTCAAGTTGGCCGTTCATACCTGCCTGGGGGCGGCGAAGATGATGCTGGAGACACAAGAGCCTCCGGCCGAGCTTCGCCGCAAAGTGACGAGCAAGGGGGGGACGACTCAGGCTGCCCTGGAGTTCATGAACGCCGCCGGAGTGGACAAGTCGATTCGCGGCGCGGTCGAAGCGGCGTTTAATCGGGCGAGGGAACTGGGTAAGGGGTGAAGGTGGAAAGCAGCTATTGGCTCTTAGCTATTAGCTCTTAGCTGTTAGCTCTTGGCTTCTAGCTCTTGGCCAGCAGCTTCTGGCTCTTGGCTGATGACATTACATCGACAACTCGGAGCAAGCGCGAAGGAAAGATGATGAAAGGCGCCGTGAGAACCTCTCTGATCGGGATCGTCCTGTTGGCTTGTTTGGCGGCGACCGGTTGTGCCGAGCCCAAGTGCAAGGTGCAGCGGTTCGGGGCGGTGATCGGGGTGAAGAAGGAGGCCATCCCGGAGTACAAGCGGCTGCACGCCGACACCTGGCCCAGCGTTCTGCAGGTCATTCGCGAGTGCAACATCCGCAACTATTCGATCTTTCTGAAGGAGGTCGAGAAGGACAAGTGGTACCTGTTCGCCTACTACGAATACACCGGCGAGGACATAAAGGCCGACATGGAGAAGATGAAGACCTACAAGGCCATGCAGGATTGGTGGAAACTGACCGACCCGCTGCAAGACCCGCTGCCGATCCGCGAGAAGGATGAGTGGTGGGCCAAGGGAGAGCAGGTGTTCTATACGGATTGATCGGGGCCCGGGGCGCGGAGAGCGGCGGGCGGCACGCTGGAGGGGAGCAGAGACGGCGATCGCAGATTTGAGATCGGAGATTTCAGCTCTCAGATGCCGCGTGATCTGCATTGCATTTCGGATGATGTGTGACCTGCGTTGCGGCCGTCGTGGAGAGAGGGAGGGGTGATCTCCAAAGGAGGTCGGGAGACGTTTGATGCTTGCGTTGCAGTTGGCGATCAAGGGCCTCGATCTGGCCATTATCATCGTCTACTTCGTGGTGATCATCGGGATCGGCTGCCTGGCCGGGCTGTATCGGCGCCGGGCGTCGGAGGGCAAGAACTACTTCCTTGCCGGCGGGACGCTGACCTGGCCGATCATCGGCCTGGCCCTGTTCTCGACCAACATCTCGACCATTCATCTGGTCAGCCAGGCACAAGTGGGCTACCTCAGCGGGCTGGCCTACGGCAGCTTTGAATGGATGGCCCCGTTCACACTGATCTGCCTGGCACTGTTCTTCGCTCCTTTCTACCTTCGATCGGGCGTGACCACGCTGCCTGATTTCCTGGAAAGACGGTACAGCCGGGCAAGCCGCAACTGGCTTGCGCTTCTATCGATCATCTCGGCAATCTTCATTCACATCGGCTTCTCCCTGTACACCGGCGCGCTGGTGCTCAACAAGATGTTCGGCATTGACACGATGCAGAGCGTCATTGCCATCTGTCTGCTCACCGGGTTATACACGATCGTCGGCGGGTTGCTGGCGGTCGTGCTCACCGAATCGCTGCAGACTATCATTCTGTTGTGCGGAGCCATCGCCATCACCTTGATCGGCCTGACGAAGGCCGGCGGCTGGAGCGGTATGGCCTCCAGCGTCGACCCGGTGTATCTGAACGTGATGCGGTCGGCGGAGCAGTTGCCCGAACTGCCGTGGTATGCGGTGCTGCTCGGGTATCCGGTGATCGGCTTGTGGTACTGGTGTGCCGACCAGACCATCGTTCAGCGCGTCCTGGGGGCCAAGAACGAGAACCATGCCCGCGTCGGGCCGCTGTTCGCCGGTTTCATCAAGATCCTGCCGGTATTCATCTTCGTAATGCCGGGGACGATCGGCCTGGCCTTGATTCATCAGAGCAAGATGCCGCCATTGCCCGTGGCGGCGGCACAGGAAGAGAGCGGACCGGCATCTCGTCCTTTGACGACAGCCGAACAGAGCGTGTACGACCATCTGACAAAGATCGGCGCGGGGCCGGACAAGGCCGTCAGCAGAGAAGATCTCAGCAAGGCCGTCGATCTGACCCAGGCGGAGATTGACGGGGCGGTGGCAGGGCTGGCCGAACTGAAACTGGTGAGGGACAAGTCCGATGACATCTACGCCCACATGATTCAGCACCTGCTTCCGACCGGGCTCAAGGGCATTGTGGCGGCCGCGCTGCTGGCCTCACTGATGAGCACCGTTTCGG
>CAZTQK010000124.1:0-14744 GCA_964615635.1 uncultured Planctomycetales bacterium | reverse complement strand
ATCCTCTGCATGGCCGACCGCATCGGTCAGGAGCCGTGGTCGATCGGCATGTGCCTGTTCTGCACCGGCTGCTGGAAGGACCAGATCTGGTGCAAATGGGACATGAGCGTCTTCCCCGACATCATCGAGCAGCTTCGCGAGTACAACCTCGCTCACCCCGTCGATGCACGAACCGGGACAAAATCGCAGCAGGTTTGCGCGAAAGGCAAGCCGCTCATCGCCGGGCTGACGCAGGCCTTTCCGTCGCGTCCCGGCTCGAACATGCACGTCACCGCGTGGATGAAGTACGAATACCATGACGGCTGGCCTCACCGATTGAAGCTGAACGTGGGCATCGACAAGACCGGCCAGACCGGCAACGCCGCCGCCAATACGATCGAGTGGTCCGAGGAACTGATCGAGGCTCGCAAGTGGGATTCGGACATCTGGTACTCGTACTCTGTCGATTTCGGCCCGACCGCCGAGCAGTCATCGGTGTGGCTCAAGGTCAGCCAGATGGCCGGGCCTTCGGTTCGCGTTTCGATCGACGACGTCTCGGCTGTCGAGACGCCGTGATTTGGATGCGGCAGCACTTCAGCCACCCATGGAGGAGCGTATCTTTGATGGCAACACGACGCGATGCTTTGAAAACGGGAAGTGCCTTGGCTCTCCTGGGGATACTGGGATCCAAGACAACACTTGGCACACAATCCACGAGCACACCATCTGACGGGCAGTCCCGCCGCTTCCGTACGATCACCTACAACGTCCTGGCCTGCACGGGGTATCGGAACAAGAAGGACGACAGGCAAAGCTATCGGCCGGCTATCCCCCGAGAACAGATGACGACAAGGTTCGCCCTCGAATTGGGCCTCTATCAGCCCGACATCGTCAGCTTCCAGGAGTCGCCCGGCGAGCGTGTTGTGGCCGAGGTCGCGGAGAAACTGGGGCTGCGTCACCACTGCTTCTTCCCCAGCGGGCAGGCGTGGCCGGGTGCAGTCATGTCGCGGTATCGGATTGTCGAGTTCACGAATTGCCCCTTGAAGTCGTTCAAGGAACGACCGGCCGAATTGTTTACGCGACACTGGGGCCGGGCCGTTCTGGAAACACCCACTGGCGAGTTGACTGTCTACAGCGCTCATCTATTCCCCGGGGGCTCCAACCCCGGGCGGCGTGAACCCGAAGTCAGCGAGATGCTGAAAGTGATGGCTTCCGACATTGAGGCAAATCGGTCGATATTGCTGCAGGGCGACCTCAATCACAGGCCCGAAGGCCCTGAGTACAAACGCTGGGTCGAGGCCGGCCTGGTCGACACGTTCGCCGCCAAGGGGGTCGGTCAGCCTCATACCATTCCCTCTGACAACGTTCAGGCCCGCATCGACTATATCTGGACTCATGGCCCCATCGCGGGGCGCTTGCGAGAGTGTCGCGTGCTGTATGAGGGAGCTTTCCGTACAAACCCGGACGATCCGGGCTCCATCGCCCTGAGCGACCACGTCCCGGTGATGACGACGTTCGAGTAGTGAGGGCCGCTACGCAACCCGGACCGCCCGGCAGACCGCATATGCCTGGTCCCCGGCCGCGTGGCGACTTCAGCACCGTCTTCTCGCCAGGCCCCGTTTCGAGCCTGACCGCGATTCAACTTCGCGAACGAAGCATCTCCTTGAGCTTCGCCACGGTGTCGGCATGGGCCGGGTCGCTTGCCAGGTTGCGGTACTCCTTGGGATCGTTCTGATGATCGTATAGTTCGGTGCCCTGTCGGCCTTCATCCCACTCGGTGTAACGCCATCGCTCCGTACGCAGACTTCGGCCCATGAAGCCACGCCGGCCTGGTTGGGAGGTGGCCGTCGTCCCAAGACGGGTGCCTCGCAGGACTTGCGTCAGCGCGGGTTTGGACCAGTCGGCCTGCGGGTCGTTCAGCAAGGGCAGCAGGCTCGCACCCTCAGCTCCCTTGGCTTCGAGACCGCAAAGTGCGGCCAGGGTCGGGTAGACGTCCACCAACTCGACCGTCCGCAGACAGGCTTTGCCGCTGCCTTTGGCCCCAGGGGCTACGACGATCAACGGCACCCGCGCCGATTCCTCGAACAGGCTCGTTTTCTGCCATTGGCCGTGCTCGCCCAGCAGCCAGCCGTGATCGCCGAAAAACACGACGATGGTATTGTCGGCAAGGTCAAAGCGGGTCAGCGCGTCCATCAATCGGCCGACCTGGGCATCGACGAATGAGACGCAGGCGTGATATGCCTGCAGGAAGTCTGTGAGCTGCTGGGTCGTCAGGCCGTAGTTCGGCGGTCTGACGTGAAAGGCAGCCTCCGGGATCAAGGCGAGGTGGTCGGCGGGTTCTTGCGGCAGAGACAAAGTTGAGAGCGGGTGTTTCCGGAAGTACGCCTTCGGCGCGATGCACGGCACGTGCGGCCGGAAGAAACCGCAGGCGATGAAGAACGGGCGGTTCTTGTTTTCCTCCATCAGCCGAATCACCTCGCTGGTGATCTTGCCGTCCGTCTGCTCCTCGTCGGGCCCCTCGGCGGCGAGAAACGCGATCGCAGCACCCAAGGACCCTTTCTGGCCGGTGTATTGGATCACCTCGTCTTCATCATCCTTGTCGCGTCCGCGGGGGTTGATTCGCAGGTCCCACGAAGGCGTGTCGTCGAGGCCGTCGGTTCCGATCTGAGCGGGCACGCCGTAGTGGTAGATCTTCCCCGCACGTGCCGCAAAGTACCCGGCCTGCCGAAATAACTCCGGCAGCGTGAGCACGTCCGGCAGGTTTTCGCGGAAGTGCGTGCGATTCTCCAAGACGCCGGTTGTGTCCGGCCGCCTGCCGGTCATGAAGGAGGCCCGGCTCGGGTTACACAGCGGATACTGGCAGTATGCCTGATCAAAGCGCACGCCCTGTGCGGCCAGCCGATCGATGTTCGGCGTGACGGCGACAGGGCTGCCGTAACAGCCCAGCGAGTTGTTCAGGTCATCCGAGATGATCAGCAACACATTGGGGCGGCGGGTTGGGCCAACGTCCGGGGGATGCTGGGCCGTGACGACTCTGTTTGCGGCCCCGACGGAGGTGTCGACGCGGGCACCTGTCAGGTGCGAGCACGCCGATTGGAGAAGGATTCCGCAGGCGCAGAGTGTAAAGGCGAGACTTGTCAGATAGCGGCTCATCATGCTCTCCTTATGCCGGATGTGTTGTGCGATCGCGTCACGGGTCGATCCAGATCGGGCTGGCCCAGGCCGCCTGCCCGTCGATCTGTACCACCCGCACATAGTAGAAGCAAAACGGATGATCGCAATACTTCGCGGCCGGCAGCAATGCATCGGCGAGCGGAGTCTTGTCTTCCCAGACGAACTCCGCATCGGCGGTCGTGTAGGCGACCTTGTTGTTGCGGATGATTTCGATCCGCTTGACCGGCGATGTACCGCGGAACCACACGCTCATACTGCGCCGTTCGCGAAGCTCAGGCATCTTGTCCGCGCTCAGTTCGGAGCCGATAGGTTGCCCGTTCAGTGCGACCCGCAGAAGAACCCGCGGTCCGGAGGTCGCCACCACGCGGCGGTTCCACAGGGCCTCCCAGATCGCCTCACGGGTGCGATGTTTGGCCAGGACGGCCATCGCTCCCGCGTAGACCGTGACGCCGTCCTGTTCTCGAAACGGACGCTCTGTCCCCGCCGTGCCGATGTGGTCGTCGCCGTTGGCCGTAAACCCCACCCGCCAGCCCATGGTCAGCGCGTTGCTGACCCAGCCTTTCTCGACCATCGGGGCATCGCCGCGGCCCGGCTTTGCGGGAATGGGGTTGCCCATCTCCGGGGAACACTCGTAGGAGCCGCGCATCTGGTGGATCTCGATCAACCGCTCATGCTCGGGATCGTGGTCCTTGTAGTCACAGTGGTTCCCGGGCTCGGCCGGATGATGCGGGATAACCAAGGCCTTGCGGCCGGCCAGCGCCCGGAAGAGATCCGGCGGTGCGGGGTAGTGGCCATCATCTGAGCGGAACATCGGCTGGTTGTCCAGGGGGTAGTACACGTTTCTGTCACCGTCGCCCCTTCGCCGCCACTTGGCCCACTCGTAGCCCAGGAAGGTCACGAACCGGCCCGGCTGGTGAAATCGCTTGACCGCATCGCAGATCAGCGGCCAGTACTCATCGGGGGTTTCGTTGAGATGATCGTGGTCGCTGGTGGCCGCAAAATCAAGGCCGGCCTCGTCGCGCATCTGCCGGAAGTAGTGGTCCAGTGTCCCCCAGCCGTCGGACATCTCGGTATGGCCGTGGATCATTCCCCAGTAGAAGCCTTCCGGCGCCGGCGCTTCGGCGCAATCCGTCGGGTTGGTGAGGCACTCCTTCCCGCTGCCGCGATCAATAATTCGAAAACGATGCGTCCCGGCCGCTGGGACGGTGATACGGGTGCGAACGCAGTTCGAGCCCGGGACCGGATGAGTCTCAGCGTCCAGCTTGAGGTCGCCGGAAAACACATCGAGCGATCTGAGCGTCTGGTGTGACAGGTTGCTGAACCGGTCCTCCGGCCGGATAAGCACTTCGATCTTCTCGCCGGGTGTACATTGCGAAGGAACGTAAGCCCGGAGGTGGTCAATCGCGCCGCCTAGGATGTGCATGCGGCATGCGGATACGAGCACCCGTTGCCGCGGGACTCTGTCGGGTTGCGTAGAGGCGGTACGGACGGCCATCGGGGGTGACGCATGCAACAGAAAGAACTTGTTGAGCATCCGCACCTCGGGAGCGGTTGTGCCGGCGGCGCCGCCGGAGCCGTCACCCAACGTCACCATGACAATGGCACCGGCGGGCAAACCCTTCTCGGGGACTGCGATCTGAAACAATCCCTCTCTGCCTGATGCGGCCTGAGACACCCTCAGCCGTGTCCCGTCGTGCAGATTGGCCGTCACATGGCCGGGTTTGGCCGGACTGTCTGTCTGCAGAGGGCTGAACTGGCCCTTGTTGTGCCGGCCTCCGGAAGTTTCAAGGAAAAGTGCCCCACCGCCGGCCATAGCCTTGCTCAGTTCGAATTGCAGCCGCCAGGTGGAGGTTTCGCCGGCAAGGGCAGAGGGCGGCTGAGCATTTCCAAGAGGCACCTGGGCAGGGATGCGGATCGGCCGATCGAATGGTGGAAGGTCCTCGCCGGCTTCTGAATCAGACGCTGCGCCATCCGTCAGGAAAGGGCAAGAGAGAGAAACGCACACCGCGAGTATTACTTGTCGATGAGCCATTGAGTTATCTCCGTGCAAGAGGTCATCGCGAAGCCAGGCGCGTCGGCATCAAGCGTAAACCTCGGGCCATACGAGCCTTCAGCGTAACACCGTCAACCGGCGGCGCGAAGGCAAGGGTGCGTGACAGTCCAGGCGGCTCTTTCAGAACCCCGAGCGTGAGCGAGGGGCCCTTGACCGATTTCCATAAGCGGTCAAGGGCAGGCCAAGCCGCAAGACGGCCAACACCACACGGGAGCCGCTCCCTTACGGTCGCGGTTCTGAAAAGGGCGTAGCATCTCCCCGCCTAAACTGTCACGGACTCCGAAGGCAACGAGGCAGTCTCTTCTGGTTGCCCGGTCTGTGAGGAGGGGCTACACTGCGAAAATGCGCCCACACGCAACGCATTCCATCGCCTCGGGTGTTCCCGGACCCACCGTGACCCGCATGGACGATGCCGTGGGAGGCTGCCGGACCTGCCGGAAAAGCAGGGCTTGGCTGACAATGCACTGCTTGTCTTGCTGTCTGACAACAGGACAACCGACGCCGACGACAGCGGGCTGCTCAGGGGCGGCAAGACGACACCATTCGAAGGCAAATTCGTCGCGGTCGGCTTCGTGTGGTCCGGGAAGAGGTGAATCATGAAGCGGCAAAGCACAAGCTGGTTTCATCTTACTGTGGCGGTGGCCGTCGTCGTCATTGCCTCATCAAGCGGCGTGAGGGCAGCGACATCCTCAGCCGCGGCAACCGACGGACCGGCCGGCAGGTCTCGACCGAACATCCTGTTCATCATGACCGATCAGCAGCACGCGGGAATGCTGAGCTGCGCAGGGAACGCGCACCTGCGGACGCCCGCCCTGGATGCCCTGGCCGCGGCGGGGACGCGGTTCGACCGGGCGTACGCGTCGAATCCTGTCTGCGTACCGAGTCGCTTCAGCCTTCAGACCGGTCGAATGCCCAGCGCCATCGGCATGGGGACGAACGAAGTGCAGCTTAAGGTCCCGCGCGAGATGTGCGCGCAGAGCCTCGGACCGCTGCTGCGCAAGGCGGGTTATCGATGTGCGTACGGCGGGAAGGACCATACGCCGACGGATCTCTCGAAACACATGCTCTCCGAAGGTTACGAATTGCTGACTCGCGACGATCGCGACGGCCTGGCGAAGGCGTGCGCCGACTTCATCAAGGGACCGCACGACCGGCCGTTCTTCCTGTTCGCCTCGTTCATCAACCCGCACGACATCTGCTACATGGGGATCAATGATTTCGCGCGTTCGCAGGGCCGGCCCATCATGACAAACGAGGCTTCGGGGCTTTGCGAACGGCTCCTCGATGAGGCGCGCACCAGCGGCGACCTGGATGCGTTCGTCCGCGATCATTGTCCGCCGCTGCCGGACAATTTCGGCATACCGGACAAGGAACCGGAATCGATTGACATCGATTACACAGGCAAGCGGTCTTTCCGCAGATATGCCCGCGAGCAATGGTCGGAGCAGATGTGGCGGCTGCATCGCTGGCTGTATTGCCGGTTGACGGAACTGGTGGATGCCCAGATCGGGACGGTCCTGGAGGCGCTCAAAGAGGCGGGCCTGGAGGAGAATACGCTGGTGGTCTTTACGAGCGACCACGGCGACATGGATGCCGCCCACCGGCTGGAGCACAAGTCCGTTCTGTACGAGGAATCAGTACGTATCCCGTTCATCGTGGCCTGGAAGGGGACGCTGCTGGCCGGGCGCGTGGATCAGGAGCACCTGGTGTCGAACGGACTGGACCTGTTGCCGACGCTGTGCGATTACGCGGGGATCTCGCCGCCCGCCGATCTGCCCGGCCGGAGCATTCGACTACTGCTCGATGGGCATCCGACCGGCGACTGGCGCGACCACGTGGTCACCGAAAGCCGGAACGGCCGGATGGTCCGCACGGCCGGCTTCAAGTATTGCGTTTATGAACACGGGCAGCGCCGCGAGATGCTGATCGATCTCAAACGTGACCCGGGCGAGATGAACAATCTTGCCGAGTTGCCGGAGTATCGGGATGAGCTGAACCGGCATCGGCGTCTGCTCGCCCGGTGGGTCCTGCGACACAACGACGTGGCCGCGACAGCCTACGTTGTTCAGCCGGAGTGAACCACGACTGACACCCGGTCGGAGAAACCTCCTAACGCGGATGTCTCTTACCGCACACGGGTAATGATGCGGTCCTTGGTCCAGTGATCGCGATACCAGGTGCAGGTCTCGAAGTCGTCGTCGAGTTCCTTCATCCGCACCTTCAGCAGTTCACGGAAGCGGTTCAGCGTCTGCTGTTGATCGGGGTCTTTCGCGAGGTTGCGGAGCTGATATGGGTCGGCGGCGTTGTCGAACAGGAGTTCCTCGCGGTCCTTACGGTAGACCGCGTAGGTATGTTGCTTGCTGCGCAGTGCCCGCCACTCGTAGCCGTCCTCCCATGCGGCGCACGCTCCCGTGTTCTGCATAAAGGCCGCCTCCGGCTCGGGGCCGGGCTTGCCGAGCGCGCAATGGCTCAGGTCCATACCCTCGACCTTCACGGTTATGGGCAGACCCGCCATCGACAGAAGCGTCGGCATGATGTCGGGCGTGTTCAGGCACGCATCACTGACCCGACCCGGCGGTGTCTTGCCCGTCCAGCGGACCACAAACGGCACGCGTACGGCTTCTTCGTAGAAAATGTTCTTCGCCCGCCGCCCTTGGGCACCCAGCATCTCCCCGTGATCGGATGTGAACACAACGATGGTGCTGTCGCGGATGCCGGCGTCGTCGATCGCGGCAAGCAGCCGACCCAGGTTCGAGTCCAGGTTGGCGATCATGGCGTAATAGCCGCGCATCATCCTAAGCAGGGCCTTCCGTTCGGCCGGCGTCTTGAATCTGCCCCACGCATCCGCATACGGATCGTTGTCGGGCTTGTAGTTCGGCGGCAGCGTGAACCGGGGTTTGTCGCCCTCATCGGCGAACATGGCGTAGTACTCGGGCGGCACATTGTCCGCTCCCCACGGGTCGTGAGGCGTGCCGACGGACAGGAACAGGGCGAACGGCTTTGCTGCCTGGGAATAGCGTTTGACCAGGCTGATGGCCATGTCGGTCTGCACATCCGGCTCGTAGCCCTCGACCGGAATCTTCTCCGGACTGTCGGTGTGGTAGTAGGCTTTGTAGTACTGATGGTGGAAGTTGTAGGCTGCCCAATACCCGTCAAAACCCAGCCGATAAGGCCCCGGCGGCGTGAACGAATTCTTTGGATCGTAGTGGTTTCCCAGCTCGTTGGCCCACAGGTGCCACTTGCCGATGTAGGCCGTCTCGTAACCATGCCGCGTCAGCACATGCGCCAGGCAATCGTGGTCGGGGTTCATCCGTAGTTCGTTGATGACCATGCCGGTGGATGTGGTGTACTTCCCGGTGAACACCGAAGCCCGATATGCGGAGCAAACCGGGTGGCCCGACACGGCGTTGCGGAATACGACACCCTGGGCGGCCAGGCGATCGAGGTTGGGCGTTCTTGCCTTGGCGTCACCGGCGAAACCGCAGGCCTGGTAGCGAAGCTGGTCGGCCAGCACAAAGACCAGATTGGGCCTGGCGGGTTCGTCAGCCCGGACGGCCATCGCTGCGACGGCAGCGAATACGCCTGAAGCCAAGTGCGTGATGCGCATTGTGAGCTCCTGGTACGCAGCTTTCACTTTGTCAGGACCGACGACCGCAGTGGCTGATTTCGCCAGTGCCGCGGCGGCTTGAAGCCGGCCGGCGGCTCGACGGCAGGTGGCATCGCACCGGGGGGCTCCGAGTTTCGGAACGCGATCAGTTTCCTGCCCAATTCCTCGACCACATCCGGGTGCTTGGCAGCCAGATCATCGTGCTCGTAGGGATCTTCGCTGATGCGGAAAAGCTCCACCTGGTGTTCGGGCGTGCGGAATCCTTGGGACTCGCGGATGTCCGGTCCGGTTACCACCAGCTTCCAGCCGTCCGCGGAGCGTATCGCGATCTGTTCGCGGTGGAGTCCGAGGTGGCCTGTAAAGAAGTACAGATCTCGCCTCGGCGGTGAGGCCACCTGTGAGGTCAAGAGCTCGGAAATATCGACACCGTCAAGCTCCGGCGGGACGGTCTTGCCGGCCAGCCGCAACAGCGTAGGCATGACGTCGAGGTTGATCAGCGGCACGTCGATCTTCCGGCCGCCTTCGATCACGCCCGGCCACCAGACTGCGCAGGGCACCCGGACGCCGCCTTCGTATACGGTCAGCTTACCCCTCCGCAATGGCCCATTGAATCGAAGCCTGATGACGCCGCCGTTGTCGCTGAAGAACCACACCAGGGTCTTGTCCGCGACACCGGTGTCGTGCAGCGTCTGCAGAATCCTGCCGATCGCATCGTCCAGACACGTGACCATGGCCGCCAGCGTTCGGCGATCCCGCGAGACGCCGTCGTGATTCGCCGGCGCGGTGCTCGGGTAGGCGGCGAGATACTTGTCCGGCGCCTGGAAGGGATCGTGCGGCGCCGTGAACGGCACGTAACAGAAGAACGGTCCGCCGGCAGCATGTCGCTTGATAAACGCGCAAGCTGCATCAGCAATCAGCTCGGTGGTGTAGCCTTTCTCTTTCAGCGGTTCGGAATCCTTGTGCCAGTCCATCTCGCCCTCGCGGATGCGTGTCCAATAATCGGCGGCTCCGTTGTACTGGCCGTGGAACGTCGTAAAACCCTGGGACAGCGGATGCCATGCCGGCTCAAGGTGCCCGAGGTGCCATTTGCCGAAGACTCCGCGGTGCCGGTAGCCGGCCGTGGTCAGCAGTTCAGGCAGGATTTGCAGTTCCGGCGGCAGGCCATACGGTGACCAGGGGCGGATGACCGATCGGCCCAGACCCAGGCGCATCGGATATCGCCCGGTCATCAAACCGACGCGCGTCGGAGAACACATAGGGCTGACATAGAAATGCGTGAGCTGCACGCCCTGGCTTGCCAGACGATCGATGTTGGGCGTGCGGACGAAGCTGCCATTGTAGCCGACCGCGCCCCAGCCGAGATCATCGGCGACGATGAGTACGATACTGGGTTGCCCCGCCGGCGGTGCGGAGGCGCCGGCTGAGGCGGAGCTGCAGATGGACACGAACAGGAATGCCGCGGCCGTCAGATTGACCGCGCAGGTGCGTCGGATTCGAGTGGTCATGCGTGCCTCCTCGCCCGCGGTGCGGTTTCCGTCGGTTTCGCAGTATACCCGCGCTACATTCCCTCGATAAGTACATGCCGCCACGCCCCTTCCGGGCCGCATGTGGGAATCAGACCGCCGGCTTAACCGGGCCCGGCGGAGAACACTGCGGATCGGTCCGATAACGCGCATCAGGACTTGGCGGGCCGCATGCGCAGGCTCAAGCAAAGGTTTGCCAGGAAGTCCTGCTGGAAAGTCTCAATCGGCGACAGAGTTGGGCGGATGCCCTGAGCCCAGTATTCAGACCCGCGATTGGGGACCCGATATTCCCTAAGGCGGACCGCCTTGTTGCGGGCCGCAACCAGAGAGCGCCGCAGTCCGGAAACATGCGCGCAAACCGCGCATATATCTGGCTGAAGGGTTGCAAAAGAGGCGTCAGACACCGGAGAAGCTTTCCCTTCGGAATCCGGCATCCGGTGTTTGCCGGTCCCGGAAAACGAATCGTAGGTTTGGGTCGGAGGGGACCCGCGGCCCGAGGCAAGACATGGACAACACATGCATCAGCTTGGACCGTCGTGAGACGCCGTCAGAGGCGCCCCCCAGATGGCGAATCTTCATTCGCAGCCTGCGATTCAAGGCGTCTGTGCTGGTAGTCCTTATTTTAGTGCTAGTGACTGGTATGAGCTCGACGCTGACGACCCGGGTGACAAACCAGGTTTTCTACGAGAATGAATACGCCCGGACCCGGGAATGGGCCCAGTCACTGGCCATCAGCAGGGCCGACGCGGTTCAGGAGCACGATCAGGAGTCCCTTGGCCGCAGCGTTCAGGATCTTATCAAGACCAACGCCGTCGTCTACGTTGCGTTCTCCGACTCCGCGGGCGAGGTACTGGTGTCGGGAGAAGTGAAATCGGGCCTCCTGCAGACCGTGCTTTCGGCGGATGGCCAGACGCTCGATCTCAAGGCGATGAACGTTCCTGAGTTGGTGTCGAACAGGGAATTGGGGCTGGCATGCTCCGAGGTGAGCGTGCCGGTATTCTCCAAGAGCACAATACGGCCGACCGGGACATCCGCCCGGGCCATCGTCGGATACCTGCATCTGGCGGTCGATGTCACGGGGACGAAAGCGCAGCTTGAGCAGGTGAGTCGACGCATTAGCCATATCGCTTTGGCCATGGTGTTGCTGGCGATTCCCTGTAGCATCTTCGTGACCCGCCGTGTGGTGGCACCTCTGAAGGAACTGGCTCAGACAGCCTGCGCGATCGCCAAGGGGTCCACCGACGCACGGGCGCACATTCACACTGAGGACGAGATCGGCGATCTGGCTCAGTCGTTCAATACCATGGCCGATCGGTTGACGGAATCGCGGATGGAATTGCTGGAGCTCAACGCAGAGTTGGAGGAGCGGGTCGAGCAGCGAACGCGTGAGCTTCAGGAACTGGCCGCCCGGGACCCGCTGACGGGGCTGTACAACCGCCGCCATTTCGGCGAGGTGATCGCCCGCGAGTTCGCGGCCGCCGAGCGCTATGACGCCGACCTCACCTGCCTGATGCTCGACCTCGACCGCTTCAAGGAGACCAACGATCGGTTCGGTCATCGAACCGGTGACGAAGTGCTTGCCATTATGGCTCACGTGATCAGCACCGAACTGCGTGGCTCGGACGTTGCGGCCCGTTTCGGAGGCGACGAATACATCATTCTCCTGCCGCAGACCTCCGCGGCGTCGGCCGCGGTTCTGGTGGACCGTATTGGCGATCGATTCAAGGATGAAGTGTCGCGCAAGTTCCCCGAAGCGCCGGTCGGCGTGAGCATCGGTGTCGCCAGCTTGCGAACCACGCGTGCCCCTTCGGCTGAGGCCTTGATCCACGAAGCCGACGTGGCCCTGTACGCGGTGAAGGATGCCCGCAAATCTGATCTGCTTCGCGACCAACAGCCGCGAGCCACCCGGCCCAACGTGTAAGCTCCCCTGCCGATTCAGCGTGCCGATGCCGCGTCAGCGTGGTTCCCGACCGGCCCTTGCTGCCCACGCATCGCCGACAGCCGCCGCCAACTCTTCGGCTCGCCGAGAGCCAATCAGCAGCCGCCGACCTCGAGCCAGCACCAATTGCACACCCTGGTTGCCGCTGACGTTGTAGGCCTTTCCCCCCAAGCCCCAGCGGATGCCCCAGCCGCCGTATTCCCGGATAGGGCGGTAGGTTCTGGGCCAATACTCGGCGATCTCTTCGAAGTCGATCCGCCGCCACGGTAACGGCCAGAAGCGGACATGAAGAGCGTCGGCCCGGACCTCGGTGATCAGCTTCATCGCATACAAGAGCCAGCTAAGGGCCAGGCTGACGAGCAGCGGCACCACGAAGCCCGCGATCAGGGCCTCGGTGCTCCACGCGGCCGATTCGTCCACGGAATACCCGAACACCAGCCGCCGGACGAGTCCATAGCCGAGAATCGCCGTCATGATCCCCGGCCAAGCGAGCACCATGGCCCACAGCCAGACCTGGCGGAATTGCTGGACCTCTCTGAAAAGAACAACGTCTGATCGACTGGCGGTCATCATGACTGACCCCCTGGTCCTGCCTCCGCTCGCATCGAGTTTCTGCAGAGCAGGTATTGTACCTTCCGTCCGAACACAACGCGATTACAATGACCGTATCGAGGCTGTAGGCCCACAAGGAGGAGCAACTTCATGCTCAAGAGCGAGAGCCTGCGTTGTCTGATGCCCTTGCTTATCGGTGTCGGGCTTCTGCCGGTAGCTGCCGCGAGAGAGTTGGACCTGAAACTCGGCCGGGAACCGGACGATCCGGTCGCGAGCGGCGAGTTGCCGCAGTATATCTTCTTCAACAAGGCCCCGAATCACGCCAATCCGATGCGGTGGACCGAGCGCGATTCGAACGGATTCACCCGCGAGTCGTGTGAGGAGATTGCCAAGCTGGTCGGCACGCGAGGGAATGACCGACTGCGAGTCGGTGTCAGCTATCCCTTTTCGATTATCGAGTTTCCTCCGGACCAACTGGCCCAATGCATCACACGGTTGCTGAATGCCGGCCAGACAGCCGATGTGCCCGTGCTGATCACCCTCGACGGCCAGAACTGGTGGGAGACTCGCTCGGACCTGTGGAACTGGTGGGACCCGGACCTGTCGGGCTACAACCCGTTCAACCGCATCAATGTCGAATGGACCGACTGGGGCCCGCAGCATGCCATCAAGATCGGCTGGCGCAACTGGGGTCGGCAGATGCGCGTCCGCCCCGCACCCAACCTGGCATCACCGCGGTTCCTCGCCGAACACTGGAAGGCCTACGACGTGCTGGTGCCGCTGATCGCCCGTTGGTACCACGACTTGCCGAAGGATCGCAAGTATCTCTTCGGCGGGCTCAAAGTCGGATGGGAGGCGTCGATTAACGTCAATGCCTACTACTATCCCGACGGCAACCGCATCTTCGAAGAATCGCCGAGCGATACCTCGAAGGACCCCACGGACCACGAGCGGGCGATGGGCTGGAAGCTCGGAAAACCGACGCTCGGTTACGCGGCCGTCAGTACCGAGAAGATCAAGACCTCGGGCAAGCTGACGATCGAGGATTTCGAGAACGTCGTTCACCGTTACCTTGAGCGGCTCAGTCGTGCAGCGGTCAAACGCGGCATACCCAAGCACATGATCTTCACCCACCAGGGATGCACGTATGATCCGTGGGACGAACACCTTTCCTTTCAGCCAGCCATGAACGACTACTCGATCCCTGGATGGAGCTTCTACACCCACGACCCGGCCGAGAGTGGCTCACTCGCCGGCGACCTCGACGCCGCCGGCCGTCGGCAATGGGCGGCCTCCGAATGGTGGCGCGGCGCGCAGACCGCCGCTCAGTGGCGTCAGAAGCTCGATGCCAGTCTGCAATTCAAGAGTTGCCGCCTCGTCTGCGTCTACAACTGGGAATCATTCAAAACGCTTCCCGAAGGTCTCCAGGCGGTGCGAGAACTGGTCGAGCGGGCCAGGACGCGCCCGGCGCCGTAAAACCCGCTGCCAGAGCCGGTTGGATTGCCCTTCCATGCGCTTTTCCGCAGTGTGTGGAGCTGCCCCCCCTCGATCGTGTACAATGGGCGCGCGCCCGTACGGGTGGAACCGCGGAGGAATCATGACCAAACGACAGGCTAAGTTGGAGTGGGCTCTTCATCCACGACGTCTGTGGGTGGCTTCCGGACTGCTTCTGGTCGTTTTCGCAAGCCGATTATCGGCGGCAGATTCGGCCTATCTGTACGGCATCCACTGGTGGGGTTACACTCAAGGTCAGGGAGTCGATACGGGCCCTGCGACCATGCTCGACTGCCCGACGTACGGCGGATGGGATCTCGAGACGGTCATCACTCATTCGGCAAGCTGGTGGCAGGCACCCTACTTTACCGGGCTCTACCAAGACCTCTATACCAACAAGAATATGACCATCATTACCCGCAT
>CAZTQK010000123.1:0-14799 GCA_964615635.1 uncultured Planctomycetales bacterium | reverse complement strand
GTCGTGGGCTTGGGAGGCGTTGGGAAGTTCACAACCATCGGAGGCGGTTTGATGGCCGCAGGCGCGGGCAGGAGAGGCTCATCGTCATCGCCCGTCTCCGTCGTGACGGCTTCGTCGTCGATTTCTTCAGTCGCGACGCTCGACTCGGCCTTCTCTGCCCTGGTCGCCGCCGAGTCCGAGTTGGCCCTATCCTCTGTCTGCCCCTCGTCCGCGTCATCCGGATCGGCTCTGGTCGGCGCAGATTTAGGCTTCGCCGATACCGGCCTGGGCCTGATGATCAGCGGCGATGAAGTCCGGCCGCCGGCCGACGCTCCCGCGGGGATCAACCGCGGCCAGAGACCCGCCAATTTGGTCATCGCGCGGCGAAAGGGGCCGGTTATCGATGCGACCTTGTGCGCCGCAGGAATTGCGGTAGAGGCAATCTCCGTGATCTGTTGCCGCCGCCTGCACAACAGGGCCGGGATCTGCATGATCAGCTCCTCGGCGGTGAAGAGCAAACCGACAATCGCCCCGTAGAACAGGATCGGCCAGGCCATCCAGTTGACCGACTCCAGCAGCCAGGTGGCCAGGCAGCAGCCCAGCGTGCCTCCAGTTTCTTCTCGGAGACTGTCGGGAGAATCCAACAACATGTACGAGACCGTCGAGGTGACTGAGATCAACAGGCTGACCCCGATGATGCGTTGCCACAAGGATGGCAGGCGGCCTTTCCACGCCAGCACAATGATGGTCATGGTCAGACCGGCCGCCGCGGCATAGGCCCCCTTGCCGAAGTACGAGAACATCTTGTACGCCACCCAGGCACCGGCCTTGCCACCGGCGTTGTAGGCTTGCTCAGGATGGGGGTAGACACGTGGATTCGGGGCGTCCAGCGGGCTGAAACTCAGCACGGATACCCACAGGAACAGACAACTGATCAGCACCAGCAGAATCAGACAGCCACGGATGATCTGAAGGCGTTGCTGGAACTTGCTCATGCGGAGCGTTTCCTCCGTGATACGCGGCCGCTATCCTACTGCCAAACACAGAACCTTCCAAGGCCGGTCGAAAAACCGTCAGGCAATCGACCATGCCTCTTGGGCGCAAACCCCACCTCGGGCATCGGGGTGTCCGGATACGAAGATATCGGCGGTCAGGCGAAACAGGCTGGAGGAATTCGTGCACACGGCCAGGCCTCGCGGACGTTACTGTGGCTGACATAAATCCTGTGAGGCCTGTTTGTACCACCGGCTGCCAAAAAGTCGCCGTCCGTGCAGGAAAAGGGCCCCAATTGCCACGGGCGAGACCGGCGCCATCTGCTGGACAAACGGCACAATCGCCTCGGGCGCCTCCCGGCACGCCACGATCTCCGCATGCTCCTGTTCGGGGTCGTCGTGGCGAAGGCGGTTGGCCATTTCCTCGCGGCTCTGCCGGATTCGGACGTC
This sequence comes from uncultured Planctomycetales bacterium, assembly GCA_964615635.1. GTDB lineage: Bacteria > Planctomycetota > Phycisphaerae > UBA1845 > PWPN01 > JAUCQB01. Next base: position 13,378 of record CAZTQK010000123.1, on the reverse strand, counting down.
GAAAACGAGTTCAGGCTGGCGGATATGACGATCCCGGGCCATGCCGAGGCATACCGTCTCCTTGACGTCCTCCGGCTGAACGCCAGCCTCCTCCTGGAGCTCGCGCAGGACGCAGGCGAAAGCATCGAAAGTGTCGTCCGGACGTCGTTCCCGCATCTCAAGGCTGCCGCCGAACGCCTGGACGTAGCCCGGATGGCAGGCGACTTTTTGGTTGCGTCGACCGTAGAGGATCCAGCCGTCGCAGGTGATGAGGATGCCCGAGACGCCAATGGGGTTGCTAAAAACGTCCCAGCCGAAATCATCAGCCCGATGGTAATTCAGGTAATTTGTCCCGATAAAATGGGCAAAATCGGACGGCCCACCCTCCATGAGCAGGTGCGTGTCTTCCAGCCGGTGCCGAAGCAGGCGGACGATATTGCCGTTGTAGAGGTGGAATCCCCGCTGTCGCGCCAGCTTCATCTGCTCGTCCCAGGTCTGGGCCACCATGGCCTCCACGGCCGGTATGGCCGGGGCAGGCTCCTCTCTGTACACGATCCGGAGCTGATCTGGACCGAACAGGCCGTAAACATCGACAAGAAAGGGTAGTCCCGCCATTCTATCATGCTCGCTGATTGCTGAGTTGCAGGATAACTGCACGAGCCCGACAAAGCGACAACTGGGCAGGGACGCGACTGGGGCTGTGGCTGTCTGAGCGGAACGCGCGCCCATCTCGACGGGTGCGTGACACATTCGGCGGGCATGCTCTGTGGGTGCCACTGGCGGCTTCTGTCCCGAGCCCGTGTCGAGGGGCTTGTCCGCCAGTGCAGGCCTGAGAAGCCGAAGACACTGGCAGGCAAGCTGCCAGTGGCACCCGCCTGAAGTGTCGCGGACCCCATCTTGACCGGCCGGATGCCGCTTCTGGCATCCGGAGGTCCTCCGCGGTACCATACAGTGCTGCACCCGGCGGAGCCGCGAAGGGCAGGTACGCAGGGTTCGGTTGCCGGTGGCTCAGGGAGACAGAACGCCGCCGCACCGTGGGAGTCAGGCATATGGCGGACAACATGAGAACCATCACCGGCGAATTGACCATCCGCAAGGGCCAGAAGTTCGCGATCGTGGCCAGTCGGTTCAACGAGTTTGTCTGTTCGCGATTGATTGACGGGGCGGTCGACGCCCTCGAACGGCACGGCTGTGCCGCCTCCGACATCACCGTGGTTCGTGTGCCCGGTGCGTGGGAACTGCCGTTAACCGCCCGCAAAGTCGCCGAGACTGACAAGTATGCCGCCGTGATCTGCGTCGGTTGTGTGATCCGGGGCGAGACCCCGCATTTCGACTATGTGGCCGCCGAGGCCGCCAAGGGTATTGCTCAGGTGGGGTTGTCGGTTGCGGTGCCGGTTGTTTTCGGTGTCCTGACGGCCGACACGCTCGAACAGGCCATCAACCGAGCCGGGGCCAAGTCCGGCAACAAAGGGGCCGATGCCGCGATGACCGCGATCGAGATGGCCAATCTGTACGCGAAACTCGAAGGCAAGAACGCCTGAAGCACCCGCCCCGATGAAGCAATTCCGACATCAGGCCCGAACCGCAGCCCTTCAGGGGTTATACCAACTGGACATCCAGCGTGCGCCAGCCGACGCAGACACCGCCGGCTGCTTGGCAACGATTTTGGACGAAGCCGGTGCGTCCGCGGAGGCCGCCGAATATGCCCGGCAAGTGACGGCCGGGGCCTGGGCCAAACGCGATCAGTACGACCGCATGATCACCGAGGTCACCGACCACTGGGAAGTCTCACGAATGGCAGTTGTTGATCGAAACGTGCTTCGTATGGCAATATACGAGCTGGTCGAGCGGCCGGATGTACCCGCCCGCGTGGTGATCGATGAGGCGGTCGAGATTGCTCGCGAATTCGGCGATGCCGAGACGCCTCAGTTCGTCAACGGCGTTCTGGACGCGATCTGGAAGAAACATCCGGCCTGCCGGATCGCAAGAGGCGAGCCAGTGTAGAGACTGTTAGGCCTTTAGGCTGCTAGGAACAGGAAGCATTGCAGTGCAAGAAGCTATGCCAAGAGCCAGACAATCGAGGGTTTAACAGTCTAATGGTCTAACAGCCGAAAGGGCTAGAGGTCTAACCGTCCAACCATGGGTTTATTCGATCGACTCAAGCAGGGATTAGCCAAGACTCGCGACAAGATCTCGCGGAGCTTCCGGTCCATTCTGCCGTTCGGCAAGAAGATTGATGAGACGATCATCAACCAGCTTGAAGAGACCATGTTGACCGACGACATGGGTCCGGCCGTCACCGCCCGGCTCATCGACGAGGTCCGGACCGCCTGGAAAGGCGGCCAGATTGGTGAAACCCAGGAAATCATCCCGTTCCTCAAGCAAAAGATTGTTTCCTACTGGCCTGAGGCCGACCGCCAGTTGATTCGTGCCGCGTCCGGACCGACGGTTATCCTGGTCAGCGGCGTCAACGGATCCGGCAAGACCACCAGTGTCGCCAAGCTCTGCAGTCATCTGACCAAGGAAGGCAACCAGGTCATTCTCGCGGCCTGTGACACCTTCAGGGCTGCGGCCGTTGCTCAACTGACCGAATGGTCCAACCGGTTGGGCGTCCAGATCGTCAAACACCAGCAGGGGGCCGACCCCGGCGCGGTGGCCTACGACGCCTGCGAGGCGGCGCTGGCCCGCAATGCCGACGTATTGATCGTCGACACCGCCGGGCGGCTGCACACCCAGGAGCACCTGATGCGCGAGCTGAACAAAATTCAGCGCGTGGTGGAGAAGAAGATCCCCGGTGCCCCGCATGAAGTGCTGCTGGTTCTCGATTCGACCATCGGCCAGAACGCCATCAACCAAGCCAAGATCTTCAGTCAGCATGTCCGGGTCACCGGCCTGTTTCTGGCCAAGCTCGACGGCTCGGCCAAGGGCGGCATCGTCATCGGCATCCGCGACCAGATCAACATCCCCGTCAAGTTCGTCGGCCTCGGCGAGACCCCCGACGACATCGAGCCCTTCAATCCCGAGAGCTTCGTGGAAGCTCTCTTCGCCGAGCCGGAAGCTTAAGTTACAGAAAAAAATGCAGTTTTCGCTTGACGGGACACCACCTTCAAGCGACAATTGACAGCATGCCTCCGGGTGTTGCGGGTTGATCATCTTCGGTCAGGTGGCAGTTCGCCAGGGAGCTGTGGTGGTGCCGTCAACTTTCGGGACGCTTGAAAGGGGACCGCTCATGTCGCCGATCAGGACCAGGAAAGTGCGTGTAGCTCTGATGCTGGGGTTATGTCTCGCGCCGGCCGCCGTCGGGCAGGCTGCGATCATTCTCGTAGACGCCGACGCCACCGGTGCCAACAACGGCACGAGTTGGACGGACGCCTACAAGGAACTGCAGTCCGCCCTGGCCGTCGCGGTCGGCGGCAGCGAAATCTGGGTCGCAGAAGGCACCTACAAGCCGGACTACAGCACGACAAGTGGGAGTCACACGTTGGACCGGTGCGCGGAGTTCTACTTGAAGAATGGCGTGGCGCTGTACGGAGGCTTCGCGGGCGCTGACTCAGCACAGCATCCCGGCGGCGAGACTCAGTGCGACCAGCGAGATCCGCTGGCCAATGAGACGATCCTCAGCGGGGATCTCCTCGGCGACGACGTGGGTGGCTTTGAGGCCGTGGTCTGCCTGAGCGACCAGACTGTGCCCCCAGCCCCTGCCTGTCTGGTGTATGACGCGGACGAAGACGGCAAGGTTGAGAGCGACGATCTGAAGACATCGGACAACAGCCACCGCGTTGTGGTTGCGACCGGTATCGGCTCTACTGCCGTTCTGGATGGCTTCACCATCACCGCCGGCTTTTGCGCCGAGTCATCTTCGTGTGGCACATCGGGCGCCGGCATCTACGTGTTGAGCGCGAGCCCCACAATCAACAACTGCAAGGTTGTCGGCAACGCGGCCGTGTGGGGAGGAGGGCTCTATGTGAACAACACGACAGGATTGACCGTGAACGGATGCAGCTTCGTCGGAAACAGGGGCTTGGAGGGCGGAGGTGGAGCCTTGCTCAGAGGGCCGATGTCGGCCACCGATTGCGCATTCCTCCAGAATCGCTCGGAATTCGCGGCCGGCGTCTATACCTACGGCGACGGCGTCGAGATGGTCCGCTGCACGTTCGTGGGGAATGAGGGCGACCGCGACGGCGGCGGCATGTCCAACTATGCCAGCACCGTCGTTGTTCGGGATTCGCTCTTTCGCGGGAACTACCCCAGCGCCGCATGCAACTTCTTCGAGGCGGCGCCGACGTTCATCAACTGCCGATTCCTCGCCAACTGGACCTTCCCGTTGGTGCCTGGCATCGGCATCGATGATGACGGCGGTGGGGTTCGTAACATCGTGGGCAGCTTCGGAACGATGATCAACTGCGAGTTTGTGGGGAATCGCTCGGCCGGCAGGGGCGGCGCCGTCTCCGGCCGGGGGGACAGCGGGGCCACGGTGATCAATTGCACCTTCTTCGGCAACACGGCCGATGTGACCGGCGGTGCCGTGGCCGGCATCGACAACGGGCCCGTCACCGTCGTCAATTCGGTGTTGTGGGACAATGATGATGCCAGTCCCGGGACGGCGACAGACGAGGTGGCCGGCGCCGTGACCGTGTCGCACAGTTGCGTAAAGGATGACCAGGCCGGCGACGCGACCGTCTTTCCCGGTACCGGTAACATCGATCTTGCTCCGCTCTTTGTGCGAGCTCCGAGCGACGGCGGAGACGGCTGGAACGTCGGTGACAATGACGACTTCGGCGATCTCCAACTCAGCATTGGTTCGCCATGCGTGAACCGAGGAGACAACTCGGCCGTGCCCGTTGATATCTCGACCGACCTCGCCGGCAACCCGCGGATCGCCGTGGACATCGTGGATATCGGGGCTTATGAGCGGACCGCCTTGCTTCCCGACGATTTCGATGGTGACGGATTTGCCGACGACGCGGATAACTGCCCGTTGCTTCCCAACGAAGGACAGGACGATGGAGATGGCGATGGCGTCGGAGATGTCTGCGATATGTGTCCACAGACGTACGATCCGAACCAGCCCGACAGTGACGGTGACTGGGTCGGCGATGCGTGCGACAACTGTCCTGAGGTCTCCAACTCCAACCAGGCAGACCTCGACGGCGATGGTTTTGGGGATGCATGCGACGACGACGACGACAATGACGGCAAACCGGACGCGTCCGACAACTGCCCGCTGGTGTTCAACCCCGAGCAGGAGGACAGCGAGGGTGACGGGCACGGCGATGTTTGCGACAACTGTCCACTGACCGCCAATGAGAGCCAATGCGACCTGGACGGTGACGGCTTCGGCGACATCTGCGATCCTTCCCCGCCCGAGCTGGCTCTATCGTTTGACGGAGGTGACGATTTCGTGACCATACCCGACCACGTCGCCTATCACTTCGGCTCCGGCGATTTCACTGTAGAAATGCGATTTCGCACCAGCGTCAGTCACTACGGCTTTCTGGTGAACAAACGGGAGTTCTCAGGCGAAGGCGAAGTGGGCTTTTTCCTCGAGATCCTGCCGGGCGGGCTGATGAGTTTTGCCTTGGAGGTGCCGGAGCAGCAGGGGAACGAAAGCATCATCTACTCCGAGGATAACCTCGCCGATGGCCTATGGCATCACGTGGCCGGTGTTCGGCAGGGTGGCCAGATGCTGCTCTACATCGACGGACAGCAGGTGGCTTCGGAATCATTGGCCCTGCCGATGGACGTCACCAACGCCGCTGCCGTTCTCTTGGGCAAGCGACACAGCGACGTGGGCTATTTCCAGGGCATGCTGGACGACGTGCGTTTGTGGTCCGTGGCCCGCCCACAGGAACAGATCGCCATGTTCCGCAACAAGGCATTGGTGGGTGATGAGCCCGGGCTCGTTGGTTACTGGGCGATGTCCGACGGCTGCACGGAACAGTTGATTACGGATCTGAGCCCGTCCCGGAACAACGGGTTCCGCGGAACGACCGTGCTTCCCGACACGGCTGATCCCCAATGGGTACTGGTGACAGACCAAGTGATAGACACCGACGGAGACGGCACAGTGGACAGCGCCGACAACTGCAGGTTCGCGGCCAACCCGCTGCAGGAGGACGCCGACGGCGACGGTTGGGGCGACGTCTGCGACAATTGCCCGGGCGAGTACAACCCCGCCCAAAAGGATGCAGATGGGGACGGCAGCGGAGACCCCTGCGATGATGACGACGATGATGACGGGGTCCTCGACGGCCAGGACAACTGTCCCCTGGCCGCCAATACCGACCAGGCTGACGGCGACGCGGACGGCATTGGGGATGTCTGCGACAATTGCCCCAATACCATTCCTGGTATGGGGGTCGATGAGGTCGGCTGCCCGCCCGCCATCCCCGGCGATCTCAACAGAGATGGCGATGTCGACCAGGCTGATTTCGGCAGCCTTCAATCATGCCTCTCTGTGCCAGGGGTTGCGGCAACGGGTTCTTGCGCTCAGGCCGACCTGGACTCCGATACGGATGTGGATCGCGAAGATGTTGCCGTATTCATTGGCTGCCTGAGCGGCGCGGATGTCCCCGCTGATCCGGATTGCGGCGAGTAGAACGCCCGGACACACATTTTTCGAAGGTTTAGGTTCCTGTCCAGCACTGAGAGACCGGCAGTTATTCCCGGCCAAACGCCTGCCGCAGCGCTCCGTCCTCAAATTGCCTTGGGGCGCTTCCGGTCGAAGCGTAGTGGTACAGCGCCGCGACGACCACGACGTTCAGGACTGAGGAGATCAGCGAGACCAGGATGATCAGGACGATCGTCACGGCCGCTCCACCGATCAGGTAGGCGGGGGTGTTGTAGCTGGCGGCGGCGATTCCGCCGAGGACGCCGGGCATACAACAGACGAGAATCGCCAGAAACACAACCAAGCCGATGCCGATATTCGATACCAGGGCCTCGCCCCAGGTCTTCCGCAGGATCGACAGGCTCCGCTTGATGGCCTCGAAAGGCCCGACTCGCTCGACCACCAGGACGGGAACCACGAAGTAGGTGGAGATTCCCCAAGCCATTCCCAGCAGGCCGGATGCGATCTTCCCGGCCTTCGAGGACCTCGATTCGATGGCCTTGAGGATCACGCCGACGGTCGCACTGAGCAGCGCCCACGCGATGATCTGCGGCAGCCTCGCGAACGCTTCTCTCAGCCCATCCGCCACCGTTGGGTCTCCCCCTTCGAAGCGGATCATCGCACAGCTCACCAGGGCCACGTTGAAAAAGACGATGACAAAGTAGTTCGCGAAGTAGAAACAGAAAAGCAACACCCAGAAGACCGGATCCTGCGGCACCTGCTCATTCTGAGTGATTGTCTGCAGGTAGTCACTTCCCACCAGGGGTACGGCAAAGCTGGCCAGCACAACCAAGCACGCCAGGCCGCTGAGCAGCGGGAACAACAACATCTCTTTGTCCAGCTTGAGGACCTCCCAGCTTGCCCGAGCTAATTCAAGACCGTTCGTGATTCTGCTGAACATGTGTTTGCCTCCCACGTCCCGATTTGCCGAGATAACGCGAGCCGTCCCCAGATCGAGTCATGCACGCTTCTCTTCCTGATACCAACCGCTGATGATGCGATTCTACGCATCCCGGCCGGGCTGGTGCAAGCACGAATCCGCCTCCACTATGCTGCCGGCCAGTCCCGATGCTCCGCCAGCCAGTCGCGCACCGCCAGCAGGTGGTCCCAACTCGTTGTCGGCATGGCCATGTCGGTCAGCCCAAGCATGAAGTGATTTCCGGGCCGCATTGTCTCATAGAGACTGTCCAGATGCGCAAGCAGAGCATCCGTTGGTGTGCCCGGCTCCAGCAGCGTGGAAGGCAGACCACCCCAGAGGGTGATTCGATCCTTCCAGACCGCGCGGGCTTGGGCGGCCGTACAGGGCACCAACGGGTGACAGGCAAAGCAGTCGGCCACGTCGAGATCCGCATCGAGCATCAGCTCCAGTAGGCCGCTCATGTCGCCGTCGGCGTGAAAGGCCATTCTCTTGCCGTGCAGGTGCATTTCCTTCGTGAAGCGGCTCAGATACGGAAGCCAGTGTTCTCGCCAGAGGGGCGGCGGCGTCATCTGCCGATCGAAATTGACGCCGTGCATCAGGAGCCTGGCCGGCGAGGCCGCCGCCACCTCCCACATCCGGGCGTAGGCCCGATTACCCGCCTCGACGGTGTCCATGAAAACGTCGGGCCTGTCGTAGAGGTCGATGTATCCCTTCTCATAGCCCGTCCACTCTTGAAGGATGTAGTGAAACGGAATGGCCCCGATGACGACCATGGGCATCCCGGCGCAACCGATCTCGCAGTCATATCGGTCGTACTCATCGTAAGTCGGAACGAACTCCATGTGCCGAAAGACTTCGGCCAGGGCCGCATAGTCTTCCCAGCTATTGACCGGGTACTCGACGAAGCTCGGGTCGATGCCTGAGACCTCGTCGCCCGGCCCGAATCTCGCGACACGCCGCAGGTCGCCGCGAGGCGTTCGGTATTGAGTGATGAGCAGGTCCCCTTCGCGGTGCAGCAATCGCTCGACGGGCGGGCGGAACTCGATGCGGTAGATTTTGGCGTAACGCGCCGATCGGGCCAGTCCGAGGTAGTCTTCGACTTGAGGCAGCGACATGCCCGCGACCTCGGCCGGCAGATTGTTCTCGTGGGCCCGGGGTCGGTACCAACGGCTCATCCGGAAAACGGCCGGCAGGTATTGCGGCTGCCGGCCGTCGATAGTCGCCTCGATCTGCTCGCGCCAGTCGATGGATGGGTTGCTGCCCATTCTCACTCAGCCTACCGGATCGAGATTTCACTCGGCAGGGCGAGCAGCATGTGCTCCCGGCCCAACAACTCGATTCGCAGGAGTGAGCGGAGAATCACCTTTGCCCGCTCCGGATCGAGCTTCTTCAGGGCCGGCAGCAGTTCCTGCGTGAAGGGGAGCTGCAATGTCCATGGCGTATCTGTCGTGATAGCCACATCCACGCCTTCGTCCTGTTCCTCCTGGCCGGTCAAGCTGCGAAGGAACAAGTCCATGAAGTTCTCAGGCTCGGGCATGACGCGCACTTCATATTCGTCCTCACTGAGCTTGGCCTGCTTGGCTGCGTAGGCGATGGCGTCCTGCAGTCCGCCGAGCCGGTCGACCAGCCCGTTGGCCTCGGCCTGACGGCCGGTGAACACCCGGCCGCCCGCCAGTTCCGAAAGCTCCTTCTTCAGCTTGTTGCCGCGGCCGGTCATGACGCGATCGGTGAACTCCTTGTAGATCATCTCAAGCTGTTGTCGCACGATAGCCCGCTGCCGGTCGTCAAAGCGGCGATTGCTGTTGAACAGGTCGGCATTTTGCCCCATGGTCGTCTCGTGGAAACTGAGGCCGACCCAATCCCAAAGCCCCTTGGTGACAATCTTGCCCGTGACGACGCCGATCGACCCGGTGAGCGTACCACGGTCAGCGAAGATCGCTCTGGCCCCGGCCGAGACGTAGTAGCCGCCGCTGGCCGCCATGTTCCCCATCGAGACCACGAACGGCTTTTCTTTGCCAAGCTCATTCGCTGCTCGCCAGATGATGTCGCTGGCAGTGGCCGAGCCGCCGGGGGAGTTGACCCGCAGAACAACAGCCTTCACGGACTTATCCGCGGCCGCCTTGGCCAGGACGTGCCGCATGCTGGTGCTGCCCACGGTGCCGGCGTCACCGAAGGGGCTCTGCTCCGTTTTGCCCGTGACAATCATGCCGTCGAGGTAGACCAGTGCCACGCAAGCTTTTGTAGACGGCTTGCCCTTCGACGCGCTTTCGCCCAAGAGCTTGAAGATCGCAAAGGGACTCGACAGATCGAGTTGCTGTTTCTTGTCGGCGCCGTAATTCTGGACGAATTTGGCATCATCGCCGTAGCGATCCCGGAGAGCCTCCACCAGTTCATCAACATAAATGGCATGGTCGACCAACTTGGCGTCGAGGGCCTGCCGGGCGCTGAATGGTCCCTGGTCGATGAGCGAACGAACCTTGTCGGCGGGAATGTCCCGGCCTTGCGAGACTATCTCAATCATCTGCTCGAAGAGATCCTTGACCAGCCATTCGATCATCTGCTTGGCCTCTTCGGACGGCCCGGTTTGGGTAAACGGTTCACCGGCGCCCTTGAATGCACCCATGTGCTCGATGTCGGCCTCAATGCCGATCTTGTCCATGAGCCCTTTGAAGTAGGTTTGCTCGACGTGCATGCCCATCAGGGCGATATCTCCGGTGGGCGCGATGGTGATCTTCGATGCCGCGGTGGCCAGCAAGTAAACCGCCGGCCGGGCTTCTTCGAGATAGCAGTACACATCCTTCTTGGCTGCCCGGAGTCCCAGAATCGCCTGGCGCAGTTCCTGCATCTGGCCCCACCCCAAGGCAAGATCTGATACCGACAGGACGACCGCTTTCACCTCGTCATCTTTCTCGATCTTCCGGAACCGCTGGAGCAGCCTGAACAGCGACTGCTGGCCGTCCATCTCCAGACTGATCGCCATCGTCGGCGGGCCGTCTTTGAGCTCGCCGCGCAGGTTGTACACCGCAATGACTGCCGGCTTGACGGGTTTGCTGGTTGCCGGTTTGGTGGCACTGGCCTGTCGAGTGTCGGTCTTGGTCTCCACAGCCGCCGAGGCGGTCCCAACGGCATACAGAAGCAATACAGCCGTCAGTCCCACAATCCATGTTGTTCGCTTCATGGCACGCCTCTCCAGAAAGAGCCCATTCTCGGTACACATCTCTATGGTCGCCGCGGGCAGTTGTTTGTTTCGCCTGCCAACGCGCGATTCAGGCGAATCCTCCCGATGGTGTGGGACGTCGCTCGCGCCCCAGCCCCAAGGGACTCGTATCGCCAATTATCCCAGTTTCCCCCAGTTTGACCAGTGAGGAATCATATCGGCGTCTGACGAACCGTCGCCCCGTTGCGTTGGTCACTAACCGATCGCGACGAGCGAGCTAAGTCGTTTCTTGAAAAGATGATACGGCCTACCCGGCGAGGAAACACCACAAGGGTGAGAAAGGCTGTTGCGGCCATCTAGGAAACCGACCGGCCGGTATCTTTTGCGGGAAGCCGGGGATTTGCGTCTACGATAGCGAGCGCTGCCAGAGCGTGGAGCAGAGCCCACGCAACGCCCCAGTAGCTGGGCTGGTAGGGGTTACTGCCGGACAACCGCAGCAGGATCCAAGCCTCAATCAGCAAGAGTAACGCCAGGAGTGCCTGAGGCTTCCGCACATCTGCGGGCAAGAGCAGAAGCCACGCTGTCAAGACGATGACTGCCTCGCGAGTGACGGGAAAAAGGGCGACACCGATGGCAAAATCCGCGGGATCGATGAAACTCAGCCACCGGATACGCACGCCTTCCGCTGAGGAAGTCATGGTTGGTTCGCCCATCGGTCCCATGGTATCGCCGAGAGGCGTTGAGACCCAGATGTGAGCGGAACTGCCGACCAGACGAGCTTCTCCGATCTTAGCCCGGATCAGTGCCGCGGCGACCAGCGCCCTGCCGTCGCAGTCCTCCTTGCCTTGCCGGATGACCTCTGCCAACGTCGGGAGGTAATCCACGACACCCCATGAATCCCAGTCGTACTCGTACGGGATTCGTTGGTGCACGAAGACCTGCACCTGCCTGAGCCACTCCGCGGGGGACGATGTCGTGACGCCCTTGGATGTCAGGTGTTCGTCGAGATCTCGGAGCAGAGGCTGCAGCAGCGGTTCGTTGGGATCGGGGAGCCTGTCCATCTGCCTGAGATTCTGCAGGTGGCGGCGGAGCAGAGAGGGGTAGGGGTAGCAGACCAGGAAGACGACCGCTCCAAAGACAACCCATTTGACGGGCCACCGGACCCAGAAGGGAGCGCGTTCCAGTCTCCGACCAAGGACCGCCATGCAACCGTCTCCGTGAACGAGGCTGTCAAATGCGACAGACTCTGAACAGAACCACACAAATAGGGTAGTGGGTGCCAGGGGCCGCGACTCCGACACGCAAGTGAGGAATCTGCTAAGGGGTCGGCGGCTGCGGGGCCCCTAGGCGCACCCGAGGTATCCGCACCTCAACCTGCCGAACATGTGGTTTGCCGCCCGACGACCAGACTGACAACTCGACTGTGTAACGCCCCGGCCGGCTGAACTCGTGGGAGGGCGTCAACTCGGTCGAGCTGGTGCCATCGCCGAAATCCCATCTCACCCGCCTCGGCTCAATTGACGTCCTGGTAACAAGGCTGATGGCCATATCGTTCTCGGCATGGTCACGGACGTGAATACGGATCCAGGGTTGCTGTCGGACGACCTGGGTGACGAAACGGAACACGGCCCCGGGATCGCGGCGATGGGTGCCGGGTTCCTCGATGGCTGTCAGGTTCAGATCGTGGTCTTGCAGCCAGGCGACACAGGCTTCGGCCTTCTTCCTGCCGATGTGGTCGCCGGTGCAGTACAGCACCTGAATCGGCTGGTAAGGGTCCAGGAAGGGCAAGCACGGATCAAGCCAATCCGCATCGAAAGCCGGTTGTCGCACACAGATCGCTCGCCAGAGATCGGGGTGGCGGAGCCCGACGTACAGGGCAGGAAACGCCCCCGTTCCATTGCCGGCGACGAAGACTCGTGTCTCGTCGATGGTGTGTGCGCCGCGGATGCTGCGCACGGCCGACAGGAGGAAGCCTTCGTCCTCTGCAATGATCTGTTCCACCGAAGGCTTCCTGGAACCGAAGTCTCTGGGCCGCTGGAGATCGGGCGCGGCCAGAAGGAAACCCTCTTTCTCTGCCAGCCGTTTCCATTCATCGATTTGGCGACGAGCATTCTCGAAGACACCGTTGCCGTGGCACACAACAACCAACGGCCATCGCTCCTGCTGACCATAGTGGCTTGGCAGATACACGAGATAGGGCCTCTGGAACAGCGGGTCGCGGGTCTCGATCAGTTGACCGGGGCCCGCCGATCGGCCGGGCAATGTGCAGCCGCCGCAAGCCGCGATGATCGCGAGTGCCGTCGAGAGAAACGCTGTTGTCAGGGCGCATTTCTTGCCGTTCACGGCTTTTCCTCCAGGTGGGCGCGTGTACCGTGCTTCGGATTATCAGCTTTGAGCGGGATTTATCAACGCGCCGGGCGCAATCGAGCGTCGCCGACACAATTGGGCGCCGATTGTGAAAATGCCCGAATAGCCTCTTGAATCCGCTCTGAAAAAGACTATCGTATGCGTTTCGGGGAAGTGTGCGAGGGAGGCACGCGGCAAACCAAATCGAGGGTGACTCACGTGGGCAAGTCGAAAAGAGCACCGGCCTTGTTTGAGGTGATCGAGCCTCGGCAGTTGCAGGGCGGTTCAAGCAGGTTCCCGCTTCCCAAGTGGTGGCGGGGAGAGAAGGCCAGCAGTCCAACCTACCCTGCGGCAGGCCAGCCTGAGG
>CAZTQK010000122.1:0-14814 GCA_964615635.1 uncultured Planctomycetales bacterium | reverse complement strand
TCGCCGAGAAGAGCCCGCTGGTCATGCAGATCTACGCCGACGTCACCGGCCGGCCGATGAAGATCAGTCGATCGGCCCAGACCTGTGCTCTGGGTGCCGCCATCTTCGGGGCAGTGGTGGCTGGATCGGCCGCCGGCGGATACGATTCGGTCGAAACCGCCCAGGCCAAGATGTGCGGCCTCAAGCCTAAGCTCTACAAGCCCGACGCCAAACGCCACGAAGTCTACAACCAGCTCTTCAAGCTCTATCGCCAGCTCCACGACGCCTTCGGCACCACCGGCCATCGTGAATCGCTGCACAATGTGATGAAGGACCTGCTGGCGGTGCGCGATAGAGTGAGAGGTATCGCGTAGGGCGTGCTCTGCACGCCACCTTGGGCAGAGTCCGCGCCCGCGGACCAGCCGCATCTCCAATTTGAAATCCGCTGGTCCCAGATTCCGATCTGGGACCCCACGGCCGACGATTCCCATCGTCATTCATGCGGGAATGCGGAATGGATTCCGCGAGGGGGTGGCCCAGAAGGAATTCTGGGCCGAGCGAGCCGCTTCCGACACACAGTCAGTCCGCACAGTGCAGGTCGGCCGGGATGTCCTCACCGCTGATGCATTGTTGGAAGATGCCGAAGTCGGCGTGGTCAACGTCATTGTCGCCATCAACATCCTGCTCTTCACATCCCTCCGCGCGAGGAATGCCGGCTCCCGAGACACACGACTCAAACGCCGCGAGGTCATCCTGGTCAACATCGTCGTCACGGTCGAAGTCGCCCGGAACAAATGGACACCCAAAGCCACTGACAGGCAAGCCTGCAGGAGTGTCTTCGCACTTGTCGCAGGCGTCGCCGACACCATCACCGTCACCATCTACCTGATCGGGATTCGCCTGCCTGAAACAGTTGTCAGTCTGACAGACACTGGCTGCAAAGCCGGGGTCGCCGAAGCCGTCGCCATCCGTGTCGGTGCACTCATCACAGGCGTCGCCGATCCCGTCAACATCTGCATCGGCCTGACCGGCGTTGGGCGCGACCAGGCAGTTGTCGCAGGCATCGCCAACCTCGTCACCATCCACATCCGACTGGTCGCCATTAGCTGCGAGCGGGCAGTTGTCGTCCTCGTCGAGCACGCCGTCGCAGTCCTGATCATCGGGCGTTCCCACCCAGCGGGCCCAGTATGCCGAGAGTTCTCCACCCGCAATAGTGAAACCGCCCCCCACGTATACTGTGTCGGCCAGGACACACAGGGAACATACGCTCCCGTTCAGTCCCGACTGCAGGTTTGACCAGCTCGATGCGGATGGCTTCCAGTAAGCAATGTTGTTCGCCGCCTTCCCACCCGCGGTCGTGAACCTACCCCCTACGTATAGCCCCCCCTCCTGAGCAGCCAGAGTGAACACCCCAGAGGAACCTCCGATCCCCAACCCCAAAGGGGACCACGTGCTCACGGCCGGATCCCAACAGGCAACGCGATTCGCTACTGCTCCACCTGCCGTGGTAAACAAGCCCCCCACATACAGCCTGCCGTCCAAGGCGGTCAGGGCTTTCACATGGACGTCGGCACCACTTGCTCCTCCTACCCCCGACCCCAGAGCCGACCACGCCAGCGTAGCCGGGTCCCAGCAGGCAACGTAGTTCGCGCTCGCCCCGCCTGCGGTGGTGAACCAACCTCCGGCGTAAAGCTTACCGTCCAGAGCGGTCAACGTGTCTACGAAACAAGTGAAATGCGGCGCAGAAACGCCGATTCCCGAACCCATCGGCGACCATGTTGCCGTGAGCGGATCCCAGCAGGCGACGCGGTTCGCGCTCACCCCGCCTGCGGACGTGAACCAGCCACCTGCGTACAGCTTGCCGTCCAGAGCAGCCAGTGCAGAGACGCTTTCATCAATCCCCGACCCTAGAACTGACCAGGTCGATGTCGCCGGGTCCCAGCACGCAATGTGGTCCGCGCTCACACCGCCGGCACTGGTGAAATGGCCCCCCGCATACAGCTTGCCGCCCAGTGCCGTCAGGTCAGCTACGCTGCCGTTCATTCCCGATCCCAAAGCCGACCAAGTCGATGTCGTGGCGTCGAAGCAGGCAACCTTGTTGGCATTCGCCCCTACGATGGTTGTGAAATCGCCCCCCACATACACCCTGCCGTCCAAGACAACCGAGGCATAAACCTCACCATTGGTCCCCGAGCCAAAGGCCGACCAGGTCGATGCAATCGGCTCCCAGCAGACGACCCCGTTCGCACCCACACCGCCGGCGGTGTCGAAACTTCCCCCAACGTATAACTTGTCCTCTCCGACGATCATCGCAAGCACAGTACTGTTTGTCCCTGAGGTCAGAGGCGACCACGTGGACGTTGTCGGGTCCCAGCAAGCGATGTCATGGGCGTTCACTCCACCTGCAGTGCTAAAGTCGCCACCGGCATACAACTTGCCTCCCAGAGCAGCCAAGGCCCATACGTTGGGATACATCCCCGAACCCAAAGTTGACCATGTTGCGGTCACCGGATCCCAGCAGGCAATACACTTCGCGCTCTGACCACCCGCCTGCCAGAAATAGCCGCCCGCATACAACCTGCCGTCCAGAACAGCCAGAGCATTAACCCGATTGTCAATTCCCAGCCCCAAGGCCGACCAAGTCGAGGTTGCCGGATCCCAGCAAGCCACGCCGTTCGCACCTACTCCTCCGGCGGTAGTGAACTCGCCCCCGACTTGAAGCTTGCCGTCGAGAATCGCGAAAGCGTATGCGTAGCCGTTAAGCTCGGACCCAAGGGCCGACCATGTTGAAGTGGTCGGATCCCAGCAGGCGATACCGGTAGTGGCTACGCCACCGGCAGTGTCGAAGAATCCCCCCACGTACAGTCTGCCGTTCAGGACGGCCAGAGACCGGACGTGGGGGTAGTCATAGTTGGCGAGACCCGATCCCAGAGGCGACCACGCGGAGATAGCCGGATCCCAACATGCGATATTGTTTGCGGGGACTCCACCCGCAGTGGTGAAGCCGCCTGCAGCATACAGCTTCCCGTCTAGAACAGCCAAAGCCATCACGCTGCCGTTCATTCCCGATCCCAAAGCCGACCAGGAGGAGGTCGCCGGATCCCAGCAGGCGATCCTATTTGCTGCAACGCCCCCAGCAATCGTAAACCCACCGCCGAAGATGAACCCACCGCCAAGAACCAGCACCTCGGAGCGCGGACCGGCGCCGTCGGGGTCCCACCATGTCATGGCTCCGACGATGCCATTCACGCCAGGGATTCCCTCGCCTGGCAACCACTGCTGAGGACACTGTCCCCGTACCGGCGGTGCAGACGGACCCAGGATTGCAATCAGCGATATGACGCAACTGGCGATCCCACAGCATCCTCGCATGGCCCGCTCCTTCCGTTGTTGCGGCAACAAGTATTGAGTTGTCCGAACCAAATCGCCGCCAGCGCAGACAAGATGGAGTGAAAAACGTTTTTTACGCTCGCGCATACCATTTTAACGAGTGGCCACCCAGAATCAAGCAAAAAGCAGGGATAGGGTTGGTTGGTCCGCCAGGGCGGCCCCCACCGTTTGCCAGATCCGATCGTCCGCCAGGGCGAACCAACCGCCAGCTTTCGGATCAGTCGGCAGCAAGACTCAGAACGGTGCGGAGTCTTCGTCGGCCGCGGGCAATGAACGGCCGGTGGGCGCGTCGGAGTCCGGGGGCGGGGCTTCGGACTGGTACTCGGCGAAGGAGTTGTAGCCGGCGGTGGCCACGTAGGCAGCCTCCTGGCCGGCGGCGAGATTGTCGAAGCGGGTGAGTCGCTGGTTGAAGAACAGTCTGACGATGCCCGTCGGGCCGTTTCGCTGTTTGTCGACGATGATCTCGGCCAAACCCTGAATCTCCGGGTTGGGGTTCTCCTTCTGGTAGTACTCCTCGCGGTGCAGGAGCATAATCACGTCGGCGTCCTGCTCGATGGCCCCGGACTCGCGAAGGTCGCTCATCCGCGGGCGATTGCCGGTGCGGGCTTCGGGGTTGCGGTTGAGCTGTGACATCACAACAACCGGGATGCTCAACTCACGGGCGAGGGCCTTCAGGCCTCGACTGATCTCGGAGACCTCCTGCTGGCGGCTGTCGCTGCGACCCGGTGCGCGCATCAACTGCAGGTAGTCAACAAAGACCGCCTCGATCCGGTGCTTCTTGCACAGCCGCCGCGTTTTGGCCCGGAGCTCCAGCACGCTCATACCCGGCGTGTCGTCGATGAGCAGCGGGGCGTCGGCCAGCCCCTCGCAGGCATCGGTCAACAACTGCCAATCCTGGTCCGAGCACATCCCGCGGCGCAGCTTGTGCGAATCGACGCGGGCACGCGAGCATAGCAAGCGCTGTGCGACGGCCTGCTTGCTCATCTCCATGGAGAAGAAGACCACCGGCTTGCGCTCGCGGGTCGCCACGTGTTCGGCGATGTTCAGGCCGAAGGCCGTCTTGCCCATGCTCGGCCGGGCGGCGACGATGATCATCTCACCCCTCTGCAGGCCGCTGAGCATGTCATCGAGCTCGATGAAGCCGGTGGGCACGCCGGTGATGTAGTGCCCCTCTCGCTGCTCGAGCTGGTGAAACGTTTCGTCCAGCAGCTCGCGGATCTGCTCGGCCTGCTCGCTGACCCTTTGGTCGGTGACGTTGAAGAGCAATTGCTCGGCCCGGTCGAGGATCTCCTTGGCCTCCTCGTGGTGGTTGTGGGCCTCTTCGATCACCTGGCCGGCGGCACCGATCAAGTCGCGGAGCATCGCCTTGTCGATCACCAGGCGGGCATAATGCTCGGCGTGAAGATGGGACGGGACAGACTCGGCCAACTGGACGAGGTAATCAACGTCGCCGACGTCCTTGAGCAGCGACCGCCGCTCGAGTTCGTTGCGAACCGTCACCAGGTCGATCGGGTCCCCCCGGTCGTACATCTGGATGAGCACGTCGAACAGCTTGCGATGATCGGGCCGGTAGAATCGTTCCGATCGCTGACCGATGATCGGCAGAACATCGCCGATCGCCTCGCGGTTCAGCAACATCGAGCCAAGAAGGCCCCTCTCCGCCTCGATATCCTGGGGCGGCACGCGACCGATCAGGCCGGGTGCCGGCGAGGTATCAGAGGTCGAGGTCGAGAGCGTCGACGCCGGTTCCGCGGTCATATGGATGCGCCTCCCTGCCCGGCTTCTCTGGTCTGCGACGTTCCTCTTCTTCGTCTTCCTCAACAATGCTGCCCGTCTCGCGGACGACCCAAACCTTCACGTCGACCTGGATATCGTCGGCGAGAAGCACCGGGACGACCACGCTGTCGAGCTGCCGGATCGGTTCTCGCAACTGAACCTGCTTGGCGTCCACGTCGTGGCCTTCGTCACGCAAGGCGGCGGCAATCTCCCGAGGCCCCACGGAGCCGTAGAGATGCCCCTCCTTGTTGCAGGCGGCCGAGATGGTCACCTCGACATTGCTCATGCGGCCGGCCATCTGTTCCAGAGCCACGCGGCGCTGGCGGCGCTCTTCTTCGGCCAGACGCTTGTCCTCTTCGATCCGCTTCATGTTGGCCTTGGTCGGCTCAACGCCCAGGTGGTTCGGAATCAGGTAATTCCGGGCATACCCTTCGCTGACCTCGATCACGTCGCCGGCCAAGCCCACCTTGGGGATATCGCGTCGCAGCAGCAGTTTCATCCAGTCACCTCACCCATGTGCATTCATTCTAACTCAGCAAGGCCGAGAATGCATCGTCCCGCACCGGCAAGCCGATGCTGATTTCGCATCACTTGTCAGCAGAATCCTCTTGCGTCCTCAGCTCGCTATCTCATCACCACTTACGCAATCCTGCGCCAGTCACTCACAAGTCTCTCCTGCCCCGTGCCTCGCCCCGGACCAGGCCGGACATATGCTCATTGTGCCGGCTCCCTCGTCGATCCGCGCTCAACCTCAGAACGGGATATTCGGGTCCTCGATCGGCGGGCCGAAATCGTCAGGGGGAGGTCCCTCTTCAGCCGCGCCCGCTGCAGGCCTGTCCGCTGCCCGGCCCCCGCCTCCGCCACCACCACCGAGGAAGGTGAAGTTCTCCACCACGACGTCAAGCCTGTTGCGGTTCTGGCCTTCCTTGCTGGTCCACTGCCGGAAACGCAGACGCCCTTCGACCAGCATCGGGTTTCCCTTTTTCATGTACTGGTTGATGGTCTCGGCCTGGCGGCCATAAGAAGTCAGATCGACAAAACAGACCTCATCCTTCTGGTTGCCGTCGCGGTCTCGCCACCTGCGATTGACCGCTAACCCGAACTCGCACACCGGCGTGTTGCTCGGCGTGTATGAGAGTTGCGGATCGCGTGTCAGGTTACCCGCGAGGATCACCCGATTGTAGCTGGCCATTGGCTATTCCTCCGATTCGGCGGGAGTCCCCGTCGCATCCGGGACGGTGACTTCCGGCTCGTGACGCCGCGAACGCCGCCCGTCACCAAACCGATCGCCCCGGTCACCGCGTTCGTCCTCGGGGGCCGCGTGACTCGCCGGCTTGGCTGCGGTCTCTTTCATTTCGTCCTCGGTCAAATGATCGACCCGGACGATGAGACAGCGCAGCGCCGCCTCCGAGAGCTGCACGTCCCGTTCGAGATCCGCGATCTTGTTCGAATCAGCCTCGAAGTAGGTCAGGGCATAAATGCCCCGCTTGCGACCGCGAATCTCGAATGCCAGCCGACGCTCGTCCCACTTGGCGCAGGCAATGACTCGAGCCCCGGCCCGGTCCAGCATGCGGTTGAGTTCGGCCTGGATACCCTCCCAGTCGGACATGACGACCGGGTCGAACAGGAACATTCCTTCGTATTTTCGCAACAAGGTCCTGCACCTCCCACAGTCCCGCCGGCGCGGCTCATTGCCCGCCGTTTCACTCCTCGGGACGGTTGTATCTGTTCATCGCACCGTCAATACCTTCACTGAGCCAACACTCCACCGCGTCAGCCGCCCGAGCGATGGCCTGGTCCATCCGCGGCTGCTCCTCCGTCGTGAACGAGCCGAGCACGTGGTCGACCATGCGGCTGCCTTGGACGGCCTCAATGCCGATCCTCAATCGGGCGAACTCCTCGCCGCCCGTCTGCTCGATCACGCTCGTCAGCCCGTTGTGTCCCCCCGCCGAGCCTTCGGGCCTGAGCCGAAGACGACCCAGCGGGAGAGCCATATCGTCCAGAACCACCAGCAGGTCGGCCGGCGCCAGCTTGTGAAACGTCATCGCCTCCCTCACGGACCGCCCGCTGAGATTCATATACGTCATGGGCTTGAGCAGGAGCACTTTCTGGTCCCGGATCGTTCCTCCGCCGCTCAGGCCGCTGAATCGATTGCGAGTCACCTCGATTCGCCACCGGCGAGCCAACTCGTCGATCGCGCGGAACCCGACATTGTGCCGGGTGTGCTCGTATTTCCCGCCCGGGTTCCCCAGGCCCACGATGAGTCTCATCATTCAAGCCCGCGAAGCGCCCGCTCAGGCCCCGATCACTTCGACTCCGATTCCTCCTCTGCCTCGGCCGCTTTCTCCTTGCGACCGATGATTTCCGGCTCGGCCGGGCCTTCCGCGCCCTCGGCCGTGGCGACAACCGCCTCTTCCTCAACCTTTGCCCGAACCGAGCAAATGATCGTCTCGTCAGGTGTGACGGCTTTCATGCCCTCGGGCAAGACGATGTCCTTTACGTGCAGGAAATCGCCGATCTTCAGTTCGGCCACGTTCACCCGGATGGACTCCGGGATCTCCGTGACCACACACTCGATTTCGATGTCCACGGCCGTGGGGTCAAAGACGCCACCTTCGGTTACACCCGCCGGTGTTCCGCGGTAGTCCAAGGGAACCGACACCTCCACGCGCTCGGTGAGACTCACGCGAGCGAAGTCCACATGAATGGGCTTGAGCCCCAGATGGTCGAACTGGACTTCCTTGATCAGAACCTGCTGCTTGCCGCCGCCGAAGAGCAGTTCGAGCACGTGGGTCTTGTGCTCGATCAGATTCTTCAAGTCACGCGTCGACACGGCCAGATTCTCCGGCTGCCGGCCGTGCCCATAAAGGATTGCCGGAAGCTTGCCGTCCTTGCGAAGACGGCGGGCCTCCGCCGACCCACACGCCTGCCTCGTTTCAGCTTTGAGTTGTGCTATATCCATCGTTGCCTCACTCTTTCACACCAGCCGCTCAAGAGCCGCTGGTTTATGTCGTATACCTTCAAGCTCGCTGCCTTCTCCGCTGCCGCAGCGCGCCGCTTCATCTGATGCTCAACGTTTCGGCCCAAACAGGGCGCTGACCGACATATTCAGGTGAATCCGGCGTATCGCCTCCGCCAGCATCGGAGCCACCGAGAGAACCGTCATGTTCGGCAGCTCTCTCTTGATCTCCTCGCGGAGCGGAATCGTGTTCGTCACCACAATCTGATCCACGGAGGCAACTTTGATCCGGCTCAGAGCCGAACCGGCGAAAACCGGGTGTGTCGCCGCCAGCAGGAACCGCGTGGCCCCGTTTTCGCGCAGGATGCGGACCGCCTCCGAGGCCGTTCCCGCCGTCGTGACCATGTCATCGAAGAGCAGAACCATCTTGCCGCGAACATCGCCGATGACCCTGGACGCGACGGTCGAATCACCGCCCAGCCGCCGCTTGTCAATCACCGCCAGTTCCATCCCCAGCTTGGTTGCGTAGGCAGTCGCCTGTTTGACATTGCCCACATCCGGCGAGACCACCGTGCAGTCTTTCAACTTCAGGCCGGCAACGTGGTCCGCGATCACCGGCATGGCCGAGAGATGGTCCACCGGCAGGTCAAAGAAACCCTGCAACTGATCGGTGTGCAAATCGAGTGCCAACACGCGGTGCGCACCCGCCTGGCTGATGAGGTTGGCCACCAGCTTGGCCGTAATCGGCGTACGACCCTCCGCCTTGCGATCCTGGCGGGCATAGCCGAAATACGGGATCACCGCCGTGATGCGCCTGGCCGACGCCCTGCGCAGGCAGTCGATGAAGATCAGCAGCTCCATCAGGTTTTCGTTGACCGGGGGGCAGGTGGACTGCACCAGGAAGCAGTCCCGGCCCCGAACGTCGTCCTCGAGCTTGATGATCGTCTCGCCATCGGGGAAGCGGTCCACTTTCGCCTGGCCGAGCTTCACGTCGAGCGCGTCGGCGATCTCCTGAGCCAATAGCGGATTGGCCGTACCCCCGAAGACCCGCAGGCCGGCATCTCCAACGCAATCCACGAAATCAGGCTGCGTGTCGTGCGTCATCACCCACCATTGCGACTCGAACTGTCAGGGCCTCGTACCACCGAACCGTGCGCAATCTGCCGCCCGGCCTCGACGGACAACGGAGCAACCAGGATCGAGCCGTTCCCAATATAGGCCTCGTTACCCACATAGCTGCGGTGGATTTCCTTGCCGTCGAAGTTCGCAAAGATCGTACCCGCACCCACGTTCACGCACTTTCCGATCTCGGCATCACCGATGTAGCTCAGGTGTCGGGCCCGCGTGCCCTCGTCGAGGAACGAGTTCTTGAGCTCGATGAACACGCCGGCCACAACGTCATCCTTCAGCACCGTTCCCTCTCGCAGATAGGCAAACGGCCCGACCACGCAGTGTCGTCCGATCTTCACCCGACCGTTGATATAGGTAAACGGGTAGATGACCGTGTCCTGTCCGATCTCGGCCCGAACGTCGATCCACGTCGTCCGCGGGTCGACAATGGTCACGCCGCTGCTCATGAGGTTGCGTTGAATACGGTCCTGCATGATGCGGCCGACCTCGGCCAGGTTGTGGCGGCTGTTGATGCCCATGGCATCCTCGGCGGGGACCGCTGTCACCGCCACTGTCCGGTGGCCGGCCTGGATCAGAATCTCCAGCGCGTCGGTGATGTAGTATTCACCCTTGACGTTGTCCGGGCGGACCCGGTCAAGTGCGGTGAAGAGCAGCTCTTTGTCGAAGCAGTAGTAGCTGGGGTTGACTTCCTTGATCTTGCGCTGTTCGGGGGTGCAGTCTCCCTCTTCCACAATGCCCTCAAGGTTGCCGTACTCGTCGCGGATGATCCGGCCGTAACCCGCGGGCTTGTCCAGCAAGGCCGTGGCCAAAGTCACCGCCGATCTTTCTTTCTCATGACGTTGGACCAGCAGAGTCAGCGTTTCGCTGCGAACCAGGGGCATATCGCCCGCAATGACCACGAGGTTGCCGTCGAAGTCCTCCAGGGCGGCCTTACACACCATGGCCGCGTGACCGGTGCCCTTCTGTTCGGTCTGCTCGACCCATGTGATCTGCGGGTCGTCCTTGAAAGCCTGGATGACGGCGTCCTTCTGGTATCCGACTACACAGATGACCCGCTCGATCCCGGCGGCCCGGCAGGCATCAACGACATAGGCGAGCATGGGACGCCCACAGACCTCATGAAGCACCTTCGGAAGGTCCGTCACCATCCGGGTCGATCGACCCGCCGCCAGGATAATTGCCGCAGTCGGTCTGCTCATGGACGTTCTCAGCCCATCACCGTCCGTGTCTTTCGCCAACACCGGTCGTGCCTGCCCGAGACAAGGCCGCCGGTTCACTCACTACCCGGCCTGGACTCGAACCAGGAATGCCAGGACCAAAACCTGGTGTGTTACCAATTACACCACCGGGTATTCGATCGGCCCGGTCCCCGGGTCCGACGTCAAGCCGCAAAACGCTGCAACCAAAGATCTTACAGTCAGATCGGACGCAGCTTCAGGTTGGCCGCACGCGAGGCCTGAGCCCCCTGCTGCGAAGCGGAGGCCCATTCTCCCGGCCGGGGAGTTGCCCCAAAGGGTGCGGCAATAGTCAGTCCTTTCGACCCACTGGCCGAAGCGAGCAGAATAACGCAACACCCGTCAAGGGTCAATAGCCCCGAAAAAAGCTCCTCCCGGGGTCCTCGGCACTCCAGGCGGCTCTTTCAGGACACCGGTCTTGGCATGCGTCTGAGCATGGCCAACCTGCGGTCTCGATCAGACTTCACGTGAAGCAGTACTTCTCGTTTGACAAAACATGCGAAATGCGCCATAATACTACCGGTTGAGTGGGAAAAGCAGAAGGCATACCTTGACAGCATTCCTTCTGCAGGTTCAGCCAACATCAACATAGCCCGCCAGGGAGAGAGCGACGTTGTGGACCCCTATCCATGGGTTAGCGGATAGCGGGGTAAACGTGATGCTCTCGCACACTAGACAAGCCAGTTCCCGTGCGCACGCAGGGTGCGCGCGGATCATCTCTAGAAAGGAGAAGCAAATGTCCAGAAAGTGCATGCTCGTAATCATTGCGCTGGGGTTGTCGGCAGGTACCGCCCTTGCGGGGGCAACCTCGGCGTACATGCGGTTCGAGGTCAACGGGTCCTCGGTCGTCCAGTGGGATGAGATCAAGGACGGCTTCGCACTGGACATCGTCGTCGGGAACGATGATCCGCTCGGAATGTGTGCTTTCCAGGTCGCGCTTGATGGCGACCCCGGGTTCGCCTACGCGGCGGTTACGTCCGCCAATTACAACAGTGCTCTGAATTGGGACCCGGATTGGGGGCTCTACCCTCCCGCAGGCCATTTGCCCATGGTTGATGTGCCGGAGACTCCGGAGGACATGATTGGGGCAGTCTACGGCACCACTTGGGCTCAGAACGGCCGGGCAGCTACCGTCTTCTTTACGGCCGTGCCGCCAAGAGGAGACTACGTCATTGGCGTCGACTCCTTTCTTCCGCAGCCCGGTCGCGCGCAGGTTGGCGACACCGACTTCGTGAGCTTCTACATCGGCAATGCCAACCATCCACTCATATTCACTCCCCTGACAATCCTCGTCCCCGAACCTGCAGCATTGCTGCTCCTGGCACTTGGCGGCGCGGTTCTACTCAGACGTCGCCGGCGGTCTTCCTAAGGCAAGGCCCCATGCCTTAGGGGGCGTTGGTGAGGCAAGCATCCAGCAGTGTTGCGGCCACCGGCACTCAGGCAGGCGTGGGCGACCGCATTCTCGGCTACCGATACCCGGCAGTCCGTGCGCCATCCCACCGATCGCCGCGGAGCCGGCGCTGAACACACCTGCACCATGAGAGGTATCGGACGCTCGCCCGCGTAGAAGCCAAGCGCCGCGTGCCTCGGCTAATCGCGGTCCTGATATTCTCTCACCGTCCCAGAATGTGTTGGGCCGGCGTGTCCGCGCCGCCGTTCGCCCTTTCGGTCCGCCCTTCCAGCCAAACGCCCCATATCTCGTTTGCCCCCGGCCAAATTGAATCGTAAATAGCTATCTGCGAGCTGTTTCGCCGCATGGGAAGGGATGAACCATGAGGCTCGATGGAGCAAGACAACTAGCGGCAGGCTGCCGCCGATTCTTCGCGGAATCGGAGGCCGCGACTGTGACCGAGTACGCCGTCATGCTGGCGTTCCTGATCTCCGTGATGGTCGGGGGCATCTCTCTGCTCGGCGCTCAGGTCAACAACCTGTTCACGTCGGTCGTGAACGCTGCATGGTAAAGGCGTCGCTCGACCGCTGAACAATCAGCCGACGGTCCAAGGGCCCCGGTCTGCCACCTGAGCTGCGCGCGTGAACCGCGTGAGATGAACATCTTGTCATTGATTTCAGATGCGAGATGCCCGTCTTGGACGCGGCTCTTCTCATGCGCGGTGTACCCGTACGTCTCAGTATGACATCACAACCTTCATGCGCCCGCCGGATGTGGGCAACTCCACAAGCCCCTGCTTGGCATCGAAATCCTTCGTCGGCTTGTCGTTGACGGTCACCGATTCAACCGGTTCGGCAGCCCGCACATGCAGCGTCAAGGCCTTGGGCGGGCGAGTGGGACCTGAGAGTTCCACGGTGATCCGGCGCGGGTCATCCTGCGAGACAACCTTCATATCAAGCGGGCCATACCAGCTCGCAGCCCCTTCCACGACAATCTGCTTGCCCGGCGCCAGCCAGGCCTGCGGTACACCCGCCAACAGGTGGAGTTCATCACCTTGCTCCATGATCAGCAGATGCCGCAGCCAGACGATAAAGGCCGACTCATCCGGCGATTTGAAGAACGGCCCGGTCCCGATGCCATACGCCTTGATGGGATGCTCGCAGAAAGTGCGGACATCCTCATAGACATTGGCCGCCAGGCTGTTGAAAAACGCGCGGATCGCGTGCTTGCTCTGGCCCCGGCGAAGATACACCAGCGGGTTTGGCAGCAGGTTCGATTGCAGCGTGATACCGCCCCAACTGAACCACTGCTCGTCGTAATCGGTGACCGCCCGGCCTCGCTCCTCGCCGATGAACACGTTGTCCTCGGTGTCGCGAAGAATCCATTCGGCCTCACGCGAAGCATCCGGGTACACGAAGCAGTCCATCAGGTGCACCGGCCCGTAGAGTGCATCGCGAATCCAGCCCAGGTCTCGCCCTCGCAAACGACTCCTCGTCGGCTGATGCGGCACGTAGGTCCCGTCTCGCAGTCGCACGACCGGGGCGCGGAGCATCGACTCACGACAGCTATCGTGCAGGCGACGGCCGAATTCCTCCGCCTCCCGGGCGATCCGGGCAGCCTCCGGGTGCTTGATCTCGGTTAGTGACTCGGCGGTCAGCTTCATGCCGCGGTAGGCATAGGCGTTCACCGAAAACCACCAAAGCCACTCCGGCGGGTCCTCGAGGTGGCCGGGCGGCAGCAGGCCGACGCCCCACAAATCATCGTCACGGCCAAGCGTGCTGGCTTCACTCGGCGTCTTGCATTGACGCGTCACGAAATCGCACGCCTGCACCAGCGCATTGGCCACCTTGTTCAGCCATTCGCGGTCGCGGGTATAGCGGTAGTGCTCGTTGAGCATCCAGAGCACGAATCCGTGGTCCAGGTTGTAGTTGAAATGCTGGTAGTCACCGCCTTTGGTCGGCATGCCGTGCAGCACGCCCTTCTGGTCGGAAAATCGCCCATGCAAACCGCGGCTCGACTGGCCCTCAACGGCAAAATCGAGGTACCGCTGAGCTTCGTGATGCAGGCCCCGGATCTCCAGTGCCCGGATCTGGTGGCAGGACTCGTTGAGGCAGACATTGTACGAAAACGTCCCGGCCGGGGCCACCATCAGGCCGTTGTTCACATCCCGATCGGCGGTGATCAGGATATGGCTCAACTGGGCCTTGTAGAAGTCGTTGAGGAGCTGGTTGGGCACCTCGATCTTCGCGGCGTTGGCGATGATTCGGCGCCAGCGAACGGCCTCGTGATCGAGCATTTGGCCAAAATCGAGCCCTGCCAGTTGTTTCAACTCCGCTTCGGTATCCACCGTCACGAAAGGAATCGCCAGCACGACGACCTCCGAAGCACCGGGCGCCAGCCTCTGACGATAGGTCAGCACCGCATCAGGCATCCGCTCCGACTGAGGACCGACCTTCAGGCTGCCCTCAGGAGCGTTGACCCTGAATCGTATTCGCGGTTTTTCGTAGGCCTCCAGCTTACCGTCCTTGTATAAGCCCTTGGCAAAGACGTTGCCGTTCTCCAGCACCAGCGCTTCCCGGGGCTCGTCCCACAGTCGTACGACAGCATCCGCCTCGTTCGCGCTGGTGTTGCTCATCTCCAGGCGAGACATGAGAACGACCGTCTCGTCGCCTCGAATCTCACCATGCCTCTCGTCGAGGAAACCGGCGACGGATGTCTGCTTGTAAGCGACGCTGTCGGCCTGCCAGGTGTTGATCACGATCGGCAGGTAGTTGTCCAGGAGCTGTTGATTGACGTTGCCCTCCGTCTCGTGATCGAAGGCTGGCTCGCCGGAGCTCAGGCGGATCAACCAGCGGTCTTGGGGCCAGTGGAGGCGGCCACTCTCTGCTCCTCTTGATTTCAGTGCGCTCTGGTCGAACAGGAAACTGGCATCGTACCGGACGGCGATTTCCTGG
>CAZTQK010000121.1:0-14868 GCA_964615635.1 uncultured Planctomycetales bacterium | reverse complement strand
GGAGGATGCCGAGGCCCGCCGACGCTGCGTCCAGGACGCCGGCCATCAGGCTTACGAGATGTTCCGCCCGCAGAAGTGCCTGGATGCCTACCTTGAAGCGGTTACCCGGCTGCTGGACCGCCGTGTACCTGCCCCTCACGGCCCGGCTGGAAGGGGCTGCCCAGTCGCCTTGCCGTGCGGCCACAATGTGGTAGAATGATCAGTTCGAGGGCGTTTAGCTCAGTTGGCTAGAGCGTACGGATCACACCCGTAAGGTCGAGGGTTCAAGTCCCCCAACGCCCAATCGCGGGGTATCAACCCAACCATCCTATTTCCCGGCGTCGGGTCGGGTATGGTCCTGATCGCGGGCCGCGGCCAGGATCCTCCTCATTTTCGCCGCGACTTCAGCATTTGCGGCCAGGACGTTTCGGGTTTCCGACGGGTCATCCTTGAGGTTTGACAACTCGTCTTCCTGGGGCGGGGTGTCTTTCTTCCTTGCGGCTTGCGAGCGTGAGGCGATTGGCCTCGATGTGCGCGGGGCAGCGACCGGCAACATATAACCGTCCTTGGCGTTTGTTCAGAACCGAGCTTGCGATGAGCCCACCCCGGCGTTGGCGGCAATCGAGTAACGAGGATAGCATCTGCCGTGCCGGAATGGGACTGGTGACGTTCCCTCTCCCGTTCCCCTTTTGCCTTCTGGAGCGTGCTCATGTTCAGTGTGCGGTTCGCTATTGCGTTGGCCTTTTCTCTTCTGCCAGCGAATGCTCCCTCAGCCAGGGCGGCCGAGGCGGGTGGTCCGGCCGAGGGTATGGCGGCGCTCGCTTATGTCGAGGAGCCGGCCAAGCGGGTACCGGTGGCTTATGACGTCGATGTGGCGGTGGCCGGTGCGGGGGTTTCGGGGGTTTTCGCGGCCGTGGCGGCTGCTCGTGAAGGGGCCAGCACCGTTCTGATCGACCGCTTCGGCAGCGTCGGGGGCAACATGGGGCCCGGTCTGTATACGCCGGCCAACGAGTTCGTGGACCGCAGCCGCAACATTAAACAGGGAGCACCCGACGATCCGATCAAGGGCGATATCGCCGGGCTGGTCAAGGAATTTGCCGAGCGGTTTACCGCCCTGAACCCGCACCCACAGTCCGTCGGCGATAACAGCATTGCCGAGTACGTCTCCTTCTGCATGCTCAAGGAAGCAGGCGTGCAACTGATCCTGTCGGCTTACGTGGCCGACCCCATTATCGAAGGCAACAGGGTCTGCGGCGTGTTCGTGGAGACCAAGTCCGGCCGTCAGGCAGTGCGGGCCAAAGTGGTGATCGACGCTACGGGCGACGCGGATCTGGCCCGCCGAGCCGGTCTGCCGGTGCTCTACCCGCAGGCCAGCGCCCAGGAGTTCGACGGGCACGCCCCGACGGGCATGGGCACACGCGCCATTGTCGCGGGCATCGATCCCCAGAAGTTCAACACGCCGCCGACCGCGGAATCGCGCAGCCTGAAGGCCAACATCGCGGACCTGGCCCAGGTGGAGCTCGTGCTTCAGTACAATCCCGCCATCACCGGCAGCCTGGGATTCGTGAAAGCCGAGCTTGTCCGGCCGCATCCCAAGGTCAACATGGGAGACGCCCGACATATCTCGCTTCTGGAGTCGGAGGTGCGGCGGTACATTTTTGAGTTTGTTCTGCGATGCCGGAAGAAGATCCCCGGGTGCGAGGACATGTACCTGCTGACCGTCTCGCCCTACTTCGGTTCCCGCGGCGGGCCGTGCATCGAAGGCGAATACACACTCACCAAGGAGGACTGCATCGAGGGCAAGCGATTCGATGATGTCGTCTACGTCTATGGAGAGGCACATGCGCTTCGCGTCAACTGCGCACAGGGCGAATGCAAATGGACCGACGTTCCGTACCGCGTGATGGTTGCCAAGAACGTTGACGGTCTGATGGCCGTCGGCCGCAGCGCCTCCGGCTCGCCGGATACGCTGCTGCGCATACGGGAAGCGGTCATGTACATGGGGCAGGCCGGCGGGACCGCGGCCGCCATGTGTGCCAAGAGCAGCGTCCCGCCCCGCAAGCTCGAAGTGAAGCAGCTCCAGAAGAGGCTGCTCGATGCGGGCTTCTATCTGGGCGACGAAGCGCGACTGGCCGAGCTGGGGCTCAAGTGAAACGGCTATTGGGCTGTTGGTCTGCCAGGCTGTTCGGCCACCGGGCAGGACGGCTGGCCGGCGCTGTATCGGTGCAGCCTTGGCGGGGTCGTGACGGCGGCTGCTGCGCCCACTGATCATTAGACAGTATATACCACCTACTATATTTATTTGTATTCCGTACACATAAAGAACTGCTCATAGAGCTTTGCGTACTTGCCGTCCTGTTCGAGGAGGGCCCAGTGGTCGCCGCGTTCGATGATGCGGCCGTCGTCGATGACCAAGATGCAGTCGGCCCGCCGGATGGTGCTCAGCCGGTGTGCGACGACGAAGGTGGTTCGCCCTTCGAGCAGCCTCTCCAGCGACCGCTGGATGATCTGTTCGGTTGCCGTGTCGACGGAACTGGTTGCCTCGTCGAGCATGAAGATGCGCGGGTCGGCCAGGAACGCCCTGGTGAAGCAGATGAGCTGGCGCTGGCCGAGTGACACGTTCGCGCCGCGCTCGCCGACCTGGGTGTTGAACCCATCCTGCAGGGCCATGATGGCGTCATAAGTCCCCAGGGCCCTGGCCGACTCGATGACCTGGTCCTCCGTGGCCTCCGGCCGTGCATAGCGGATGTTCTCCATGACCGTGCCGGTGAACAGGTAGTTGGTTTGCAGAACCAGGCCCATCTGGCGGTGCAGCGAATCGCCGGTGACGCAGCGGATGTCGTGGCCATCGACGAGAACGCGGCCCTGCTGCGGCTGATAGAACCGGGCGATCAGCGAGACAATGCTGCTCTTGCCGCTGCCGGTGGCTCCGACCAGCGCGATCATCTCGCCCGGCTGCGCTTCGAAGTTGATATCGTGCAGCACCGGACGGCTCGGGTCGTAGCCGAAGGTGACGTGGTCGAAACGCACGTGTCCGACGATTTGCGGCAGCGGTTTGGCATCGGGCAGGTCGGCGACCTCGGGCTTGAGGTCGAGCAGAGCCATGATCCGCTCGCCGCCGGCCATAGCTGCCATGAGCTGGTTGTAGAAATTGCCGAAGTTCAGCGTCGGGCCCATGAACCGGTCCCAGTACAAGAAGGCCGTGACCACCGCGCCGATGCCCACTGTGCGGTCGATCCGGCCGCTGGCCACCAGGTAGCCGCCGTACAGCAGAATGATCGCTCGTCCGCAGAAGCCCACGAAGCTCAGCAGCGGCAGGTAGACGCCGTTGACCCTCGCCGCCCGCAAGTTGTTGGCGGTGTTGTTGTACTGGAGCACGTTGAAGACGCCGAGATTCCACGACTGGCGGTCGAAGGCGGTGACCACGCGGACGCCGGTAATGTTCTCGGCAAGGTTGGTTGAAACCCTGGTGTAGCCCTCGCGTACCCGCTGGTGCATCGTCGCCGCTTTGCGACGGTATGCCCGGTTGAGGACGAACAGAAGGGGGCTGAGCCACGCGACCGCCAGGAAGAGGCGCCACTGAGTTGCCAGCAGCATCCCGGCCGCGAAGCAGATCATCAACGTATTCTGAACCACGGTGTGGATGCCCCAAACATTGACCTCGCGAAGGCTGTTGACGTCGCTCGTGCAACGGCTGATGATCCGGCCGAACTTGGTCTTGTCATAGAAGCTCATTGACAGACGCTGGAGGTGGGCGAACAACGCGCGTCGGATATCGAACTGCACGCGCTCGCCGGCATTGGTCATGATCAGGATGATCCAGCGCTCCAACAGCAAGGTGGTGGCCAGAAGACAGGCCCAGAACCCGACGATGCCGGCGACCTTCATCATCGCCTGCTGCGGCGAGGGTGCGGGCGAGATCTGCCCGCTGGCGTAGTTTGTGGTGTAGTTGACGATCCAGCCGATGAACCGTGGCGATTGCAGATCGAGCAAGACCATCACCATGCCCACGACGATCCCCAGGGCGTAGCGGTGCTTGTAGGGTTTGAGGAACTGCATCAGCCGCCGGATGAGCTTCAGGTCGATAGGGCGATAGCGCTGGTCTCCATCCTCAGTGATCAATTCGGTCTGCCGTGGGCCCGGGCGCAGGAGGGTGCGCAGGATGAGCCCCATCCGCCTGGCCGCCCGCGAGGCGGCGGTCGCACCGATGGTCCGGTCAGGGCGCGGGCTCACTGGCGTGCTCCTCGTTCGGGGCCGGTTGCGATGCGGCCTTCGCCTTTTTCTCGAAAAACTCACGCATTCGCTTCATGTGCGACGGCGCCTCCGCATCGTCGGCACGGAAATCACCGTACATCTGGCCGTTGACAATCTGTCGATAGTGTCCTTCCTGGGCCAGCAACTCATCGTGCGTGCCAATCTGGGCGGCGCGTCCGTTCTCGATGACCACAACCAGATTGGCGGTCTTGATGGTGCTGATCCGGTGGGCGATGACAAAGACGGTGCGTTCGCGCATCATGAGGCGGATCGCCCGATGGATGTCGTTCTCGGTCTCCGGGTCCACAGAGGCGGTCGCATCGTCGAGAACCAGGATGCGCGGTTCCGCCAGCAGTGCCCGGGCAATGGCCAGCCGCTGTCGCTGACCGCCCGAGAGCGTGGTTCCTCTCTCACCCAGCATGGTGCCGTAACCCTTCGGCAGTTCCTCGACAAACTCGTGGGCTTGGGCGAGGCGGGCGGCCATTTCAGTGTGCGCCCCCGTCAATTCGGGGCGCCCGTAGGCGATGTTCGCTTCGACGGTATCGCTGAACAGGTAGGTCTCCTGAAAAACGTACGCGACCTGTTGTCGAAGGTTGTCGAGCGTCGCATCGCGAACGTCCGTTCCGTCGATCAGCACGCGGCCTTGCTGCGGATCGTAGAAACGAGCGATCAGACTGACCAGCGTGGTCTTTCCCGAGCCGGTGGGGCCGACGATCGCGACCACGCTTCCGCCGGGCACGTCGAAGGTGACATCGTGCAGAACGGGTGATTTCGGATCGTAGCCGAATGTCACATGCTCGAACCGAACCGAGCCCTGTCCCGGTGCCAGCGGCCGGGCGTCGGGCTTCTCGCTGACGGAGGGCCTGGCACTGAGAATCTCGAACAGCCTGCGGCCGGAGACGATCGCGCTCTGGTACTGATCATTGATGACTGACACATGCTGTAGGCGAACGAGAATCGCGTGCATGGCCGCGCCGAGCATCAGGATGTCGCCCGCGCTCAGACGGCCCAGGATGATGAGAATGCCCGCCGCCAGGAACAGGGACAGGTGCGATGCGGTGGCAATGCTTCGGATCACCGGAAGGAAGTTGGCGAACAACCGGATTCGATACATGACCTTGCCGAAGAAGTCGTCGCAATTGGCCCCGTACTTGGCGATCTCCTGCGGCTCGGTGGCGAAGGCCTTGATCACGTGTACGCCGGCGACGTTCTCGGCCAGGATCGAGATGTTCTTGTCGCCGGACTCCATGGCCGCCTTGAGAGCCGGCTGAGCCCGGCGGCTGAATCGCATGATGTACAGGGTCCAGATCGGCAGGGGAGCCAGGGCCAGTGCCGCCACCCACGGCGACCGGGACAGCAGCAGGATGATGTAGCCGCCCACGATCAAGACGATTTCGAGAGTAAGTAGTACGGCGGAGTTGATGAACGCCCGCACGTTCTGCAGGTCGCTCAGTGAGCGGTTGATCAACTCGCCGGTGGAGATTGCGTCATGGAAGCCGAACCCGGCCTTCTGCAGCTTGTCATACACGGCCTCTCGGATGTAGAAGACCATGTGCATGCTGAGCTTGGTATTGGTCGTCTCTCGCAGGAAGCCGAGCATGCCGACGGTGAGTGTGAAAGCCGCCAGCGCCATCACCACGCGCCGCAAGCCTGCCGCTTCGGCGTAGTCGCCGCTGAGCCATTCCCACATGCCGACAGCGCGCATGTCGCTGAGGTGGACGGCCTTGATCTGATCCACGGCCAGGGCGGTGACGCGCACCGCGGCGATCTCCGCCCCGGTCCACAAGGCCAGGAACAGGCAGGCCAGGACCACGACGCACTTGACCGGCCGTAGGAAACCGAACATCCAATTCAGTAGTTCGCGGTTGGTTGGTTCTGGGGCGTTGCTGTCCACTGGAAGCCATCAAGTCAAGGGATTGGGCCAATCGTCATGCCGAAAGCCACGCGCATTTGTCGAAGCACTCCGCGCCTGCCCCCGATTCGCAAAGACTCAGCTTACCATATCCGCCGGTGGGTTTCCAACGCACCAGATCGGCGCGTGCTGCCCCAAGTCCTTTTTTTGCAGGAGTTTACGCTTGGTCGCAGCCCGGATGTCGGCGGCCGACTGTATTCCGGGGGGGTATGCTGGCCAACTTTGGCGTTCGGGTCGCGATGCGTCTCATGCCGTCGGCAATTCTTCGGCTTCGTTGACCAAGCGGATGCCGGTGAAGCGGCAGAATCGCTGGAGGTCCTTGACCAGGTTGCCGTAGACGGTCGAGCGGTGCAGGCCGTTGGACCAGTTCTCCCAGAGCTTCTCGGCGTCGCCGTCGATCTTCACTGTGATCTTGGTGCGACAGCCGCGTTCGTCGTCGGGCGCATCGGTCACGTCGCCGGTGAAGTACAGCATCAGGTCGGTGCCGATCAGTCGAGCCTGAGTGACCTTCTGGCCCTTACGCATGAAGACCTGCGGGACGCAGCCTTCCTGCCGCTCCATGATGGTGCGGAGGCGGTAGGGGGCCGCGTCGCCCTTCGGGCCGTCCATCTTGGTCGAGCCCAGGCAGTGAGCCAGGATGATCGAGTTGGTCGACGTGTCCATGGTCGGGTCACTGATGAAGGCCGGCCGGCCGGACAGACCCTGGAGGATGATGTGGGTCATGGCCGAGACCAGATCCGACTCGCAGATCCCGCCCAGACCCATGTTATTGAGTCGCACAAACCCGACACACGGGAACGCCGGGAGCTGGTGGTACATCGAGCCGTAGCAGTCTGCGGTGACAACCGTGGCTTTCTCCTCGTTCATGAGCTTCTCGAACGTCAGGGCCAGCCGGCAGGAACGGACAACTTCGTCCTTCGACGGTTCGACCACCTTTTGGGCCTGTTTGATCCAGCGTTCGGCCTCGGCCTGGGCATCCGCTTCGGGAATCGTTTCGTAAACCTTGATCACACGGTCGCGGTCGACGATCACTGTCTCGGTGCCGAACTTCTTCTTCATCGAGTCGTTGTAGGCTTCGTTCACGCGGGCGGTGATATTGAGGATCTTGGCCTCGCGCAGGTGGTGGATGGCCCGGAACGGCCGGACGGCGGCAGCGAGTTCGTTCATGTCGGCCGTCAACATGCATTCGAGCAGGGCACCTTCCGGCTGGCGACGCAAAGCGCCAAGGCCGGTCCATTCGTGGCCGGAATATGGGAGGGCGAACAGAACGGTCGGTTTCTTGGCGGCCAGGATCTGTTTGAGACTGTCGGTCGTTCCCATGCTCGTGTGGATGACGAGGATGCCCTCCACGTCTTTCAGTCTGTCGCCGAGTTTGCTGACGTCCGCAGCCGACTCGATGATCTCGTCGACGGTGAAATCGATGTCCGCGAAATCGTCCTTCATGCGAGCGAACTCGGTCTCATATCGTTTTCGCTCGGCGTTGACGTCGAGTGTCGGCGTCGGCCAGAGCTTGTTGGTCCCGACAAGATAGAGCCTGGCGACCTTGACCTTGGTCCCGCGGCATCCCGGGCTGATCAGGGCCGGAGCGGCACCGGCGGCCTGAGCCGCCGCAAGTTGTGACAGCCCCAGGCAAATGGCACCTCCAGCAACCGAGGCCTGCAGGAATTCCCGACGACCGAGTTCATGTGACATGACTGGCTCCTCCTGTTGAATCGATTTGAGTCAAACGGACCTGATGAGCCTATCAGATTGGGCCGACGTGTGCAATTGAAAGGGCTTGAGAAGGATGAAGGCGGGTCCGTGACAGGTTAGGCGGCTCTTTCAGAACCCCGAGCGTAAGCGAGGGGCCAAACCGGAAAGCGGCCAGATCACAAGGGGGCCGCTCCCTCACGGTCGCGGTTCTGAAAAAGCCGTGGCACCTCCCCGCCTAAATTGTCACGGACCCGATGAAGGCGGAGGGATGAGGGATGAATCCCGTCGCAGTTGTCAGTCCTCAGTGCTCAGTGTTCAGTTCCTTCCGACCGACAACTGATCACTGACAACTGAACACTTCTCTTCACCCGATCTGTTTTCCGAGCAGCCTTGCCACCTCGACGCAATCCTTATCCCCACGGCCGGAGAGGTTGATCACGATGCTGAAATCACGGGGGAAGCTCTTGGCGATGTTGATCACGTGGGCGACGGCGTGGGCGCTTTCCAGGGCGGGGATGATGCCCTCGGTCTCACTCAGCATGGTAAAGGCGTTCAAGGCTTCCTGGTCAGTGACGGCCACATAGTCCGCACGGCCGGCGTCTTTCCATTGCGAGTGGACCGGCCCGACGCCGGGGTAGTCCAGCCCCGCCGAGACCGAGTGCACCGGCAGCGTCTGGCCGTCCTCGTCCTGGAGGACGTACGTATACATCCCGTGGAGCACGCCCGGTGAGCCTTTGCAGAGTGTGGCGGAATGCCGGTCGGTATTGAGTCCTTCGCCGCCGGCCTCGACGCCGACCAGCCGGACGGACTTGTCCTCAACGAACGGGTAGAAGATGCCCGCCGCGTTGCTCCCGCCGCCGACGCAAGCGACGACCATATCCGGCAGCTTGCCTTCACGTTCGAGGAACTGCTGCCGTGTCTCACGGCCGACGACCGCCTGGAAGTCGCGGACGATCATGGGGAACGGGTGGGGCCCCATCACGCTGCCGATGATGTAGTGTGTGTGCTCGACGGTGCTCATCCAGTCGCGCATGGCTTCGTTGATCGCGTCCTTGAGGGTTTTCTGGCCGCTGTTGACCGAGACGACATGGGTGCCGAGCAACTCCATACGGAAGACGTTGAGCTTCTGACGGCGGACGTCTTCGGCGCCCATGTAGACGACGCACTCCATCCCAAAAGCAGCCGCTGCGGTGGCGGTGGCCACGCCGTGCATGCCGGCACCGGTCTCGGCGATGACCCGCTTCTTGCCCATGCGGACGGCCAGGAGGGCCTGGCCAAGGGTGTTGTTGATCTTGTGCGAGCCGGTGTGGTTCAAATCCTCGCGTTTGAAGTAGATCCTGGCGCCGCCGAGGCGCTCGGTCAGCCGCCGGGCAAAGTACAGCGAGCTGGGCCGGCCGACGTAGTGCTTGAGGTAACCCTCCAGTTCAGCCCAGAACGCGGGGTCCTTGCGGGCTCGCTGGTACTCCTGCTCAAGCTGGTGAACCGCGCCCATGAGCGTTTCGGGGACATACTGCCCGCCGTAGGGGCCAAACCGGCCGTGGATGTCGGGAACGTTCGTCAGATCTGACTGCGTAGTGGCCATTGAGGCTCCAATCCGAGGGTTCAAAATAGTCCGACGAGATTATAACCGGAGGGCGACGAATGACGAATGTCGAAATCCGAATGTCGAAAGAAACCCGAATGACGAAGCCCGAATGACGAAAGAAGCCAAATGACGAAGCCCGAATGCCCGAACAGATTCCGGCTGCAGATGGTAAGGCAGGTCGGAGTCGCCGAAGGCGGCGTAGACCTGCCGCCGGTGCTGAAGAGGCAGGTCTCGCTCCGCTCGACGCTGCCCTACGTTGGCAGAGGGAATTCTCTCTCCAACCGGGCGTCGTGCTGCGGGATGATGACGTCCGCCTCACGCCGGAAGCGGGCCATGGCTTGGAAGACCTCGGCCAGGTTGCAGAAGAAGCCGATCGGCCAGTCTTCCTCGATGTGCTGGTAGAAGAAGCAGATATCGCTGGTCAGGCAGGTCCGCTGACCGAGTCTTGTCGGCAAGAGGACCGCCTGCAGGCCGGGGGTGTGGCCGCCGACCAGCATGAGCTTCAGACCGGGCAGGATTTCAGCGTCGCCGTCGATGATCTCCAACCTCTTGCTCAGGTCGCCGGTCAGTCGCTCGATCATGCCTGGGGCGTAGGCGGCGGTGAACCACGAGTGGGGCGGGTACAGGGCTGTCTCGTATTCTCTCTTCTGCAGGTACAGCCGGGCGTTGGGAAAGAGATCCACTGAGTTCGACAGGTGGTCGAAGTGCAGGTGGCTGACGATCACGTGCTCGATGGATCGCGGGTCCACGCCGATCTGCTTAAGCCGCTGGGTCGGGGCCCAGTCAGGCTGCTGGATCATCGTGGGCATGATGCCCTTGCTGTCGGACAAATCGAACCCGGTGTCGAGCAGAATCCGCGTATCGGCGCCCTCAATGTACCAGAAGTAGAAATAGGTCGAGTAGACCTTGTCGAAGTCCCGGACGAAGAACATCTTCGGGCCTTCTTCGGTATGACACTCGCCGACCTTGAGGGGAAGGATCGTGTACATGCCCAACTCCTGTGTGAGTTGTCAGTTCTCAGTTTTCTGTCACTGACCACTGATGACTGATCACTGACCACTTCTCCCCGTTCGGTGCCTCTCTCGATACTGCCGGGCAA
The DNA here is from genome assembly GCA_964615635.1 of uncultured Planctomycetales bacterium. GTDB lineage: Bacteria > Planctomycetota > Phycisphaerae > UBA1845 > PWPN01 > JAUCQB01. Next base: position 4,347 of record CAZTQK010000121.1, on the reverse strand, counting down.
GCTCTGCGTTGCGGATATCGACGCTGGCCGACTGGAACAGTTCCACTTCGAGATCCTGCTCCCGCTGCTGGATGAGCCTGTCGATCAACTTGCGGCGAAGCGCGGTACGGTCGGCGTTCTCGAAACCGATGTCGCTGGCCGGGAACCGCCGTTCGAGGCGGATGATGTGATACACGTTGCCGTCTCGGATCGCCTCGGATATCTCGCCGCCTTTGAGCTTGAAGGCCGCCTCTCGCAACAGCGGCGTGACGCCTGGGTCGTTGCGGGTGAACGGGCGTGCCAAGCCGCCTTGAGCGGCGGTGACCTGGTTTTCGCTCATCTGCCGGGCGATCAGCTCGAAGTCCTTGTTTGCTCCCAGCAAGGCCCTGACTCGCGTTGCCGCGGCCAAGGAGCTTACCTGGATGTGCCTGACCTGAACCTTTTCGCCATAGTCCTGTTCGTACTCGTTTCGGAGCATGTCATCGGAGATCGTTGTCTTGGCGACCTCGGCCTCGGCGATCTTGCGCAGATACGCCTTCTGCTCCATACGGAGGTCCCACTCGCGGCGAGAGATGTTCCTGGCTGCCAGGAAATCGTCCAACAGTCGTTGTGCTTCGCGGGCGTCAAGCACTCGCGCATTCGGGTCGACGATCGGAGTGGCCAGTCGTTTCAGTGCATCCTCGTGCATGGCCCTCATGTCTGTCGGCGTGACCTGGAAGCCGAGCGCGGTGGCCCGCTGTCTGGCGACGGCCAGGAGGATCATCTGCTCAAGCTGGGCCAGGCCGTGACTCTCGATCAGGCGGTTCACAAGTGTTGACTGGGACAAGGGCTCGCCGTTGACGACCGCGATCGGCTCGGAGGTATCGGGAGCCTGGTCGGCGGGCTGTGTTTGGAGGTCCGGCAGTGGCTCCAGCTTCGGCAGCGGAGGCAGAGGCGGTGGGGGTGACTCCCAGACGTTCGCAATCGGCGTGGCCACGACCGGCTTGGGTTTCGGCGCGCAGCCCACCACAGCGGGCAGGCAGGCGGCCCATGTTGTGCTGATCCAGAGACTGCGAATCATCTCAGTCCTTTCGGAGCGCGTGTGAAGACAAACGGCGGCAAGTGGCAGGGCGTCGAGTCTGCCTTGCCTTGGTCCGCCATGGCGACCGCAGGCGGCGTCGCCCCGGCGATCGAGACCTGCCGCGTTGTTGAGCCTGGGTCGGCAGGTCTTCGCCGCCTCCGGCAGCTCCGATCGCGCCCTATCTGGAGGGGAGGCTATCGGCTGGCGGTCCGCTGGTCAAGATGGATAACTTGGTCGTTTTGACCGCCTTGGGCCGAGGTTCTAGAATCAGTCGTTGTTCTGCGGAGCATTGCGAGGCATCGATGAACAGCGAAGCGACTTCATACCTTACACGCCGCATGACTCGCCAGGTCCGCGTGGGTAAGGTCCTTCTTGGCGGTGGGGCTCCGGTCGTCCTGCAGTCGATGACCAGTACCCCAACACACGATATCGACGCGACCGTTATGCAAGTGAATCGCCTGGCGGCCGCCGGATGTGATCTGGTGCGGGTGGCCGTTCCAGCGAAAGAAGATACGGCCGCGTTGCCGGAGATCATCCGTCAGTCGCCTGTGCCCATCGTTGCGGACGTTCATTTCCACTATGAGCGGGCGCTGGAGGCGATCGAGGCGGGGGTGGCGAAGATCCGGCTCAACCCGGGCAATATCAAGGATCGCAAGCAGGTCAACGAGGTCATCCTGGCCTGCAAGCGGGCGGGCATTCCCATCCGCGTGGGTGTGAACGAGGGCAGCGTCGTCGAACGGCAGGACAAGGCCGTTCGTGAGACTGAAAAGGGCGAGTTAGCCCGCGACTACCATTCCAACCTCATTCGGCTCATGGTCCGCAAGTTGGAGGAGTATCTGCGGATCTTCGAAGAGAACGGGTTCGAGGACGTCGTTCTGGCGGCCAAGAGTCCGGACCCGACTATTGTGATCGACGTCTACCGCGAGATCAGCCGGCGGTTCGACTTCCCGCTTCACCTGGGCGTAACCCACGCGGGGCCGCCCGAAACCGGGCGGGTTCGTTCCGTGGCGGCGCTGGCGACCCTGCTGGCCGAGGGTATCGGCGACACCATTCGCATTTCGTATGCCGCCGACCCGATCCACGAGGTCGAAGACGGCAAGGAGCTGCTGTGTTGCCTCGGCCTGCGCGAGCGGACCGGCCCGGAGTTGATCGCCTGCCCGACCTGTGGGCGGGTCGAGGTCGATCTGTTGACGCTGGTCAGGCAGGTCCGCGAGCGGCTGGCGTCGATCAACGCGCCGATCAGGGTCGCGGTCATGGGCTGCATCGTCAACGGCCCGGGCGAGGCTGAAGGGGCCGACGTCGCCCTCCTGGCCGGCAAGGGCAAGGCGGTCATCTGTGTCCGAGGCGAGCCGGTCCGCACCGTGAGCGAGTCCGAAATGCTCGACGCGCTGTACCAGGAAGCTCTCAAGTTCGCCGAGCCAGCGAAAGGGTAGATAGGGCTCTGGCCAACACTGCGACTGCCATCATGTCCGGGGCTTTCCCAAGGCCGATAACACTTTGCCCATCGCGGCTGCGGCCAGTCGTCATCGACCTCCGCTGATAGAACTGAATTGGCGGTGCAGGCGGGCCGATTGCCTAGCTTGGGGGCGTAGCACACGCGTTGGCTCGCCGGGACCTTCGGGAGGCAGCAATGGCTGGTTACGATCCATATTACGGGAAGATCAACACTCGCGGGGGATGGGGCCTTTTCTTGATCAGCCTCGTGTTTATTGCATTTCACCTCTCGATATGGGGTGGGGTGCTGAAGAGCCTCCATGCCGCCGGCGCGTCGCCGGGAACCATGGGCGAAGCCTCCGCCACGATGCTCATGCCTTTTGCCGTATGCGTGATGGTGATCGGTGGGTGCTGGCTGATCGGCGTTTCCTCGAGGATGCCAGCGTATCTGGCCCTCTGTGTGATGATCCTCGCGGTGACGTTTTGGCGAGGTGGTCGGCCGGAGGTGGCTCGGGGGGAGACGCTGAGAGGGTTACCGGGAATGGCGGCGTTCACGCAGTGCCAGAAGGAGATGTTCCTGGATCTCGAGCACCAGTTCATGAAGCACAGGCGCTGCAAGGAGAATGAGCAGGAACTGGCTCGTTATGCCGAACTGGCCCGGGCGGCGAAGATAGATGACAAGGAAGCGGTGGCCGTCATTCGGGCGATCGTGGTCGTCATGAATGAGCTGGGCGGCCAGTTGGATCAGCAAGCGAAGGCCATTGACCGTCTCAAGGGTCTCTGCTCGGGCACTTCGGCTGCGAGCATTTTCGCATTCACCGATCTCGATCAGTTGAATCAGAGAATCGAATCCACGGCGCAACTGAGGTCCGTCTATCGAGAGGCGGTTGAATACAGGAAACGCATACCGGATCGCCTGAGAACAGTCTTGGTCGAGAAAGGGGCTGATCAGAGCCGTGCACCGGACTTGGCTACCAAGATTCGCGACAAGCACTTCTTCGAGGGGGGTCTCGAGGAGGCGATTGCCCTGGCCTCGCGGCGTTTGGACCTCGTGACGCGGCGTCTGACGCTGCTTCGCGACAACTGGGGAAAATGGACTCGGGACGCGGCGACCGGGGACGTCGTCGCGGAGGATCCCCAAATCCAGGCTCAGGCGAGCAAACTGCTCAAGCAGATTCGGGACATCGAAGCCAGTCTTGACCAATTGGCCGCACAGATTCTTGCCGGCCGGCGCCAGACTTGGGCGAACTCGGGCTGACGCAAATGTTCTGAAGTTCCAGCTGCGCCGGTCAGACCACCCGGGCGCTCACTCGGTTACCGCCGGCTTGCTTTGAATCGTACATGAGCTTGTCGGCAGCGTCGATCAGGCCCTGCAGGGGGTGTTGCGTATTGGTGGGGTTGACGTACAGCAGTCCGGCACTGAGGGTGGCACGGGCCTGATCACTGTCTCTTCCGATCGAGGTAGCAGCGACCTGTTCGAGTATCCGCTTGAGCGTGTCCTGGGCTTCGGCCTGGCTGCAATCGGCAAGCAGCAAGATGAATTCGTCGCCCCCCATGCGGGCCTTGAGGTCTTGCTCGCGAGTGCTCGTCGTAAGGCATTTGGCGATCGAGGTCAGCACTCGGTCGCCGAATTGATGACCACAGGTGTCGTTGAAGGCTTTGAACCTGTCGATGTCGAAGAAGACGACGGCGAAGCCGGTGCCGTAACGGGACGACTGGGCCAGGGTCTGTTCCGCCGCGACGGCAAAGCCCTCGCGATTGAGCAGGCCGGTCAACTGATCGCGGGTGGCCTTGTCCTTCAATGTCGTGTTGTGAACGATGAGCTGGTTCATCTGCAGCCCGACGTTGGCCGCCTCCTGCATGAGCTGGTGGAC
>CAZTQK010000120.1:0-15028 GCA_964615635.1 uncultured Planctomycetales bacterium | reverse complement strand
GGCGCTGAAGAAGACCAACCAGGCGGGCAAAGGAACGAGTCCACCTGCGGGCCCCGGCCCCTGGCGGCAAGAACGAGGCTGTGGGAGCCACCCGGGCAATCCACGGCAACATGCTAAACTAGCGATACTCGAAAGCGATGTCAACGCTGTGTCTTTCGTGCTGGCAAAGGTACCATGGAATGGTACAATCCGGTGGCCGTCTTCGAGACAGTCAGGGGTACAGCGATGCGAAACACCTCCCGATCGGCGTTTACCCTCATCGAGGTTCTGGTCGTCGTGGCCATCGTTGCCTTGTTGGTGGCGATTCTGATGCCGGCCATGTCTCGCGCCCGCGACCAGGCCCGACTGGCAATCTGCGGTAGCAATCTCAGGCAGATCGGCACGGGGATCAACGCCTATGCGAACGCTTCCCCCGCAATCCCGCACGGGCCGATCGTCCAGGGACTGGCCGGGATCTTGGAGCCAAATGATGGCACGGTGTCCACCAGCCAGATCTGGACCGGGCCGCAGGAGCCGATACGTTCCAAGATGGCGTTGGGACTGCTCTTGTGGCAGCGGAACATCACGCCCGAAGTCCTGTACTGTCCGGGCGACGACTCGAACGACCCGGTGGAGGAACTGGCCAAGATCCGGATGCAAAAAATGGCGCCCGGTTTTTGCTCGTACCTGTATCGGCAGTTGGATGAGACCGACGGCCGCGGGCAACTCGACAAACTGGGACTGAATGGCATCGGCCAGCGGGCAACCGCACTGGCTCTGGACATGAACTCACTGATCACCATCGACCCGTCGTACATGCGGACCAACCATAAGGCGCGGCGACTCAACATCCTCAGCTTCGACGGCTCCGTCCGCCAGGCGAGAAACACCGATAACCGCTTCTCTATCCGAGATGAGGATTTGATCAGGTCGACCTACCGCCGCGACGAGATTCTCCGGGAAGCCGATCAGGAGTACTGATCGGCAGGAGATGCGGGCCTTGCCCTCTGGTGACCGCGTTCCTTTACTCACGAGAGGCGGCGCTTGACGATCAGGCCGAGTCGGTCCAGATCAGCGCGGGCAATGCACGAGCGGTCAGACCATACGGCCATCGCCAGGGCGTCGCGACAGGTGCAGGGCTTGTCGACCTCCCTCGCCAACACTGGAATCGCCGCCCGCAGCAGCTCGATCGCATTGGCGGTGACGGCGTTGAGATTGCTGATGATTTCCTTCAACAACGCCTCACGGCCTTTGCCTCGGTCGTGGGGCCGCCAGCAGTCGTAATCCGTGGGCAGGGCAATCAGGGCGTAACAGATCTCGGCCTCGCGGGCCAGCTTCGCCTCGGGCATGGCGGTCATGCCGATCAGAGCGCCGCCCCACTGCTGATGCATGCGTGACTCGGCCACGGTGGAGAACTGCGGTCCCTCCATGCAGACATAGGTGCCGGTCGAGTGGACGCGAGTGGGGACCTTTTCGCCGGCCGACTTCAGCAGGTTGCGCAGGTGTGGGCAGAACGGCTCGGCGAAGTCAACGTGAGCAACCAGGCCCCGGTCAAAGTAGGTGCTTTCTCGGCGGTAGGTCTTGTCAATGACTTGATCGCAGATCACCAGATGGCGAGGCTCAATGTCTTCTCGCAGGCTGCCGGTCGCCCCGCTGGCCAGGATGTGCGTGACGCCGAGCGACTTGAGTGCGTAGATGTTTGCGCGATACGGCACGGTTGACGGATTGAGCAGGTGACCCGGGCCGTGCCGTGAGAGAAAGGCGATGTCCGCTCCCGCCCAATGCGTCAGAAGAATCGGACCGCTCGGACTCCCGAACGGTGTCTCCACCTGCACCTCCCGGCCGCCGACCTGTCCGGCCAGGGCTTGGCCCAAACCCGACCCGCCAATGATCCCGATTCTTGCGTCAGCCACGTCGCGCTCCTGCTCAACAGACGCACAGTCATAAAGCGGCCCGCCCGTCGGGCACAACAGCGTGGTGATTATACCTGGGCAGGCGGATTTGTCAGACCTTGTTCGAATGCCCTTCGGACGAAGCGGACTACGACACAGCAGGAATGCCGCCGACGGTCGGTGCCGGGGCCGTGGCCGACTCGACGGGGAGACTTTACGGTTCTTCCAGGGAGCTCTTTCAGAACCGCGACCGTGAGGGAGCGGCCCTTGTTGCATGGCCACCTTGTGCAGGCCACATTGTGGCTTGGCCCCTCGCTTACGCTCAAGGTTCTGAGAGAACCGCCCAGAGCGTCACGGACCCTTCGCGGCCCGCACGCAGACCCGTCAGCTGGCCCGGCGTGCAGCCGCCACTTAGAATAGCCACTGCTGACGCTCAGGCTTGCCGGGCAAGAGGTGGATGGTGATTGAAGGAACCTTTTCGATCGTCTCCTGGCCGATGGCCGTATTGGGCCTCATCGTCGCCGTCATTGTGGCGACTTGGCCGATATCCAGCCGACTGGCCCGAGAATCGAATCTGGCCGCCGCCGGAGGCGATTTCGCAGCCTCCCTGGCCAGCCTCGAGCGCCTCCGCGTTTCCTGGCTCCCCGCAGCAGCGATTGAACGACTCTTCAACCCCGGCCACTATGAAACCCTGATAGCCGTCCGGCTCCATCAACTTGACCGGCCGCGGGAGGCCCTGGACTGGTGCCAAAGGGGTTTGAACGTCGCCCGCCGACCGAGAACCAAGGCCTACCTCAACGACCTGGCGGCAGTGATCTGGGCTGGCCTTGGCGACACTGAGCAATGCCGACACTTCCTGTGCGCCCTGCTGGAGGTTCTCAGGAAACACCCCATGCCCGATCATGAGTGGGCCCCAACCGCCATCCTCTGTGAGAACAGCCTGGGCCATCTCGACGTGGCGTGGCGGCTCGCCCTCGAGGAAAGCCGACGCAGAGCAGGGCAAGTGTCTCACCGATGGCTTGCCACGACGGCATCGGTGCTGACCGCCCTCGGCCGGCATGAGGAGGTGCTGAGTCTCACCGCCTGGCTTCTCGAACAGCACGCCCCGAAGCCAGGCACGAGCCTGTCGGAAGCACAGAATCCCGAAGCCGCGATCGGGAGTACGCAGGTTCGAACCAGCTACCTGCGGACAGTGCATGGGGAATCGCTTATCTTTGCCGCGGAGTCGGCACGGAGGGTCGATCAATGGGAGTTGGCGGAGCGTTATCTTGCCCTTGCCGAGTCACTCAGCCCAAGCAATCCCGTCATCCTCGCACAATTGATCGCGCTGCGGGCGATACACGGCGCCCACGAAGGTGACCGAGCGACGGTGATCACCGCAGAGACAACCATCGATCATCTGGCTGCCCGACATCCGCAGCACCGCGGAATCGTGCCTTGTGGAAGGCTGACTCTCGCATACGCTTGGCAGATACTCGGGGAGCATGAGCGGGCCATGGCCATCTTGTCCGGGCTCGAGCAGGCTCCGCTGCCTCCCATTGACCGCTCTCGGCTGGCCTCGATCGAGGCCGCTTCACTCGAAGCCCTCGGCCAGACCGCACAGGCCCAGGCAAGGCGTGAAGAGGCGCGACGGTTGGCTCCGGCGGCATACTGGAACCGGCCGCCCGAGGCCGCTAATGAGTCCGCCGCTGAGACCGTGCTGCCGGAAATTGCTCTCCCCGGCGAGACCCTCACTGTCAGGTCCACTGTGGAACCTCTGGCAGACCAGCCCGTCGAGCCCGTGGCTTCGGGGATGGCTTGCGCGGCCTGGATCCTGGCCGTTCCGGCGCTCATACCGCTTGTGGGAAGCCTGCCGGCCTTTGCCCTGTTCATCCTGTCGCTTATCCTGCTGGCCGGCAGCAAACGTCGACTCCACGACCGTCGCGTCGGCGTTGCCGGACTGGCCATCTCTCTTTTCTCGCTGGCTTGCGCGGGCCTGGCCGGATTCAACCTGGCCAAGATGCTCTTGGACCGCATACAAAGCGACCATGCCGCCGCTCAGGTCGAGTTGTCGGCCGCCGAACAGGCGGAGTTACAGGAGACGGCCGCTGCAACATCCTTCGCTCTGGAAGCCGAGGAAGACACGACCGGCGATACACCCACAGACGAAGAGGCCGCGGAATTTGAGACCACACAAGAGAACACGCCGATCAGCGAAGGGGGCGGGCATCAACCGCAGCCGATCTGGCACCACGTCCTGGTTCTCGCGGTGCTCGTGGTCTCAATCATCTTCCACGAAATCGCGCATGGCGTCGCCGCCTGGTGGTCGGGCGATCCGACGGCCCGCGACCTCGGCCGGATCAACCTCAATCCCATCCGGCACGTCGATCCCTTCGGCAGCATCATCGTGCCGTTGGTGCTCAGTCTTCTTCCGGGAGGAACCGTCATCGGCTGGGCCAAACCAGTTCCTGTCCGACCGCAAAAGTACCGCAACTACCGGCGCGGGAATCTCGGCGTCTCGTTGGCCGGCGTATCTCTGAACTTGATGCTGGCCCTCTTCGCAGCAAACGTCCTCATGGTCCTTATTATCGTTCTCGGCGCTGTGCACCCGGCCGAGCGGTATTTCGACCCGGTGGCACTGCTTCTGGGACGCGTCCACTTGCCGGGCGTCTCCTGCGCCTCGCTGTGGGCCGGGGGGATCAAGATCTGCACGACGGCGGTGCTCATCAACCTGGCTCTGGCGAATCTCAACTTGCTGCCCCTGCCACCGCTGGATGGTTTCGGCGCATTGCACAGCTTCCTGCCCAACTTCGCGTCGGCGCTGGCTAACAAGCTCGGTGGGGTGGGCCTGATCGTTTTGTTTTTCCTGCTGGCCAGCAGAATAGGCCACATCCTGTTCGCGCCCACCATCGTGGTCGGCGCGCTGCTCTTGCTGCTGGTCATGTTTCTGGGCGGATGGACGATCTGAGCAGGCCTGCGCCAAGCCGGAGAACCGCAGTTCAGCTCCGAGTTGCATCAATCCGTCGAGACGAGTGCGTTCTGGCCGCCAAGGCCGGTGGTTGCTCAACACTACGGCGCAAGGCTGCCGTTTTCCGGAGCTGTCGGCAAAGATACGTAGAATCGGCTGCCCATGCCCACCTCAGACTCGACCCAGACCTCGCCGTCGTGCCGGTCGACGATCTTGCGGACGATGGACAGTCCCAGCCCCTCGCCGTCCTCTGATGAACCGCCACCACGATAGAACACCTCAAACACGCGCGATTGGTGCTCGGCGGGAATGCCGAGGCCGTTGTCTTGGACACAATAGACCACTCTGTCCTTCTCAATTCGGCCGGAAATCCGGATAGCTCCTGGTCGAGAGGGATCGAGATACTTGAGAGCATTACCCAACAGATTGGAGAACACCTGGTTAATCTGGCCCTTGTCGCCAAGGCAAGCCGGCAGGGGCTCGACCTCCACGACGGCTCCGGATCGTTGGATCTGGAATGCCACGGCCAGAGTCACCTCCGACATGAGATGGTTCATGTCCAGCGGGCGCGCATCCAGGGCCATGCGTCCCAATCGAGAGAGTCGAAGCAGGCCGTCGAGAAGAGAATCCATCTTGGATGCCCCCGAGCTGATGAACTCGAGTGCCTCGGGGATGTCACGATCAAGAATCGACGACAGCCTGCCGCGCACACCGTCGGACACCTGAGCCCCCGCCAGAATCAGTCGAATCTCCGCAATGCTGTCCGACAGGCTGCCGGCAAAACCGTGGACATTGACCAGAGGCGAACGCAAGTCGTGCGACGCACTGTAGATCAGCGATTCCAGTTCCGCGTTCTTCGCCTCAAGTGCGCGGTTCAGGCGATCCCGTTCCTCTTCCGCCCGTTTGCGGTCACTGATGTCGCGAACAACGACCAGCACGCGATCCTGAGGACCAATACGCACCTGATGTATGTTCACCTCGGACCAGAACAGACGCCCATTGCGGGCCCGGCAGTGCCAGTCGAACCTCTGCGGTTCGCCGGCGGCAGCCTTTCGCATGTACTCCAGGGCATGCGCCTGATCATAAGGCGGCGCACCCAGGCTGATCTCGCCCACCGTGAGCAGGCATACCTCGGCCCGCGAGCAGGCGAACAACTCACAGGTGCGTTCGTTAACATCGAGGATCGCCCCCGTCTCAGAGTCGTGGACGAAGATCGCATCGTTCATCGAATCGAAGATCGTGTGGAACTGCTCCTCACTCTCGCGGAGAACCTCCTCGGTCCGTTTGAGGTCCGTGATGTCATAGATGAACATCAGGATGCCGACGATGGCGCCGTTTGCGTCCCGCCACGGGACTTTGTCCACCTTGGCCCACCGCACCTCCGAACCGAGACGAAAAGACTCGATGGATCCGATCAACGGGATGCCCGTTCGTGCAACGGTGAGGCTTTCCTGGTGCCTTCGGTCAAGATCATCCCAGCCGGGCGCGAGCGTGTGGATCGTGCCGCCATAAGCCTGCTCTGGAGTAGCACCGGAGATCATCTCGGCCACGCGATTGCAGCCGACCACGCGTCCCTCGGTATTCATATACCAGATCTGGGCGTTCACCGAGTCGAGAACCAGCAGTAGTTCCCGATGCTCTCTGACCACCTGGTCTTCCGCCTTCTTGCGATCGGTGATGTCCGCAAAGGTCACAATGACTTGCCGGATGCCCCCATCCTGGCCGAATACGGGATCCGCACTGACCAGGACCCACACGACATCGTGCACGTCCGGCCGGCAAATCCCCAGGCTCAGATCGCGCAGCGGTTGCCGCGTCGCCATCACCTGGTTGACAGGGTAATCCTCAGGCGTGAGCCTCGTCCCGTCCTCGCGCACGAGCTGCCAGTCGGGATGCTGCGCATCCCTGCCGAGCATCTGCTGCTCGGTCAAACCCAGCAATTCGCAGGACTTGGGATTACAGGCAACGATGCGTGTGTCGGGGCCATGAACGACAACCGCGGCCTGAATCTTCTGCATGATGTAAGAGCGGAAGTCGGCATCAGAGAGCGGAGTGGCAGCCATGTCGGCAGGCCCGGGGGATCTCGATTCGTCGTCCATGTATGCACGCTCCGTGCTTCAGACGCACAGCGACAGGAACATGCCGCCCTCAAAGCCGGACGTTGCAGAACACCGCCGATTTCTAGCTCCCCACCGGTTCGGGACGGATACCAGCCGATCGCCGCCCTGCGTCGCGACGATTGCGGCGCCGGAGTCGGCTGTCGCCTGCTATATTACCTTACCGCCTTCGACTTGCCCATGAGCCAGTGCCACAGACCTGACCGTTCGGCACTTGCCTGATACGCGTTCGGGCCAGTAACGGGCGGCGGTGTAGGACCAGTCATATTCGCCGGCCGCAAGACGGTGCCAACAGTCGGCCGGCTCCTGCCACACAGGCGAGAGCAGTTCTCGCAGGGGCGCGGCATTGATCAACACGCCGTCGTCCGGTTCGAGCCGCCAGCCGACCTTCTCGCCGCGTTCGTTTGCGGCGTTCAAGATGCGTTTGACCACGGCATTGAGGGCCTGGAAATCCGCAAGCCATGCGGCGTCGCCGCTCCGTCTCGCAGCAGCGAGATGACGCGCGAGAAACCGTTCGCCATGCAAGGCCTCGATTGTGACCGTGCTGATCTGTTCGTAGTGGAGGTAGGCGCTATACCGCCGGTTGGGGGACTGGAGCAGCCAGTACACCGGACGATGTCGGTACTGCCGCAGATGGCGACGGTAAAAGCCGCCGGCCAGATACTTCCGCAGAGCACCGATCGAACCGCGCCCGCCCCCGATCACTGTTCCGACCACCTCGCGGGCGTCTTGCTCACCAAGCATCAGCCCCAGTGCCCGCATGACCAACTCGGCCAGGTCTTGCTGTTCGCTGTTCGCCAATTCAGCGATGCCGTCGGGAACGGAGATACCTCTCAGCCTCGCGGCCGTTCGGACACCGAAGCCGCCACAACCCAGCGACCCCTCCACGCCCGGCTGAAACCGCCCCAGCACAACACCGACCGCGTAGCTGATCCATCGGTAAGCCAGATCGACACGCTGCTGGTGCGAGAACCCCTCCTGTGGCTGACGAGAGAATCCCTTCTCGCACGCCTCGTCCCGCTCGTGCGCGAATCCTTTCTCGCACGCTTTATCCTGCGAATCTTCTCGTCCCACCCCACCGCGGGACGGGGGTCCCGCGTCACCGTTGCCGAGACGGGAATCTCGACACAGCGCCACCCCCCCCTCCCCCCCCTTGCTAAGGGGAGATGGCGGATCCCGAAGCAGCAAGGCCAATCCATTCAGGTCTGCCTCCCCGTTCATGTCCGCCTCTCTGTTCAGGTCCGCCTCGATGACAGCACGATCTTCCTGTCCTAGGCCGTACAGGGCATATACCTCATCATCAATCATCCGCTCGATTTCCGCCAGTTCCCGGCGGCGCTGCCCCGCAGCATCCAGCCCGGTTCTCCAGTCCGGCGGCTGAACAAACTCCCAGGTTGTCTCGTCCTCCAGGCTGTCTCGGCGTGCCAGTTCGATGGTCTGTGAGACGTGCGACTCGAGCACTTCGACCACCGACGCATCCGCCTGGGGATACGGCAAATCACCGACCTCACGCCCGCCGAAATGAACCGTCGGATTCAGCAGATCGATCACATGGCGAGCGAAGCTCGAGTTCATGATCGCCAGGGTCTCCAGGGACGAGCCGCGGTCGTCCAACTGAAACGCGGCCATGCCTTCCACGTTGCAGATGAAACCCGGCGGCAGAATGCGAACGCTCAGTCCTCGAGAACTGGTGTGCGTCCAGGTGACACCAGGCCGGAAGTAGTAGTGGGTGTTCTGAGGGCGAGAGGCAACCTTGCCCGATTCGATGCCAAGGCTGCGGATTTCAGCTCCGTCTTCTGCCCAGTTGACGACGTATTCCTGGTTGCCGTACCAGCGGCGGAAGTCGCCGCCCTTGATGTGCGGGAACCACTTGCGGCCGGTGGCCAAGGCGGCGGCTCGATCGCGGCAACCGAAAGCAATGTACCGATTTGCCGCAACCGCGTCATCGCGATCGTTTCGGAAGAAGACTTCCCACCAGAAACGAAGGAAGCGAAAGTTATCGCTGGTCTGCAAGCCGACAGTCGGTCTGGCGATCTGGCTCAACCTCGGCAACCTGTCGAACAGAGCCCGCACGCGGGGCGTGATCCAATACACCCACGGCCGGCCGGGAAGATGATCGAAATTGGCCTGTCGGCAGAGGAAGACGCGGCCGTCGACTCCTCGCTGCCGCAATGTGGCAACCGCTTGCTCGAACGCCTGCCGCTTGGCCTGCGTGTCTGGCAGCCGGGTGAGGCGGAAATAAGTGCCGAGGCAACGATCGCGGCTCCCCGCGTCTGCGTCGCGGCGAAGCACATAGAACGCGGCATCGACCACCGCGTCGGGGAATGTGCCCAGCCCGCCCTGAACAAGTACCTCGACGGCAGCCGAACGACGCAACACGGCCCGAAGCCTGGCGAAGCTCGATATGAACATGAATGTCTGCGGCGTGATGATACCCAGCCGACCGCCTTCGGCGAGAAAGGCGATACATCGCTCGAGGAACGCGCCGTAGAGGTTGCGTTTCCCGGCCGGATATGCACCGGTGATGAACGACCTCAGCGGGGCATCGTAATCGCGGCTATCCAGATACGGAGGATTGGTCACGACAACATCATAAGTCGCCCCGAGGACATCTGCGGTCGCTTCCCCAATTTGCCTGTTGTCCTTACACAACACGACCCCCGCGCGCCGCAAAGCATCGGCACAGTGCAGATGCTGAGGGACTATCGGCGTGTTCGGACTAAGAGAAATCGCCTTCAGATACAGCGTCACGGCCGACAATCGCACGGCCAGGGGGTCAATATCGAGACCGAACAGATTGTGGGCCAGAATAGCGGCCGGAATCGCCGATTCATCGACGACCGAAGGTTGATCGGGCCAACCTGGCTGCCCGGCGTGCTCCAGTTCCTCGCGATACATCTCCGCGAGCAGATCGAAGACCACAAGCCCGAAGTGCATCGCTCCGCAGGCCGGATCAAGCACGCGGATCTCACGAACCGGCTTGGGCAACACAGGCTGCAACGGCTCGCCAGGCGGGACAAGGTACTCCATGCGTTCGCTCAGCCGCGAATCAGGATGCATCTGCAGCCACAGCCGGCCAAGCGTGTTCTCGACGAGGAATCGCACGATCCATCGGGGCGTGAAAAGCTGCGTCTTGGCCGCGAGCAGCTCGGCCGTCACCTTCGGCGGACGCGAACCACGAAAGACCGCAATATCCGGCTCGTTGAAATACTGGTAGAACCAGCCGAGGGCTTCTTCTCTGCCCGGCTGCCACGCGCCAGCCAGAAGCGCGTCATACAGAATCGCGTCAATTCCGGAGTTGATGTCCGATGAGCCCCCAACCCTCGCCAAGGCCCTCGATAAGCTCGGGACGGGGCAGGGGGCGGGGTGCCTTGCCACCCCTCTCTGGCCCCCCTCGCCAAGGGGGGGAATTTCGTTGAGAGGCAGCAGGTGATCGAGGACTCCGACGTCCAGCCTCCGGGCTCGCAGCATTCGCTTTGCGGCGGCCTTGAGAAGATGCGTCGCAGCCGCTTGCCGCGTCTCGATCTTGCTGGGGTCGGCACCCGCCGCGCGCAGAGCCTCTATCAACACCGCACGACACCGCAAGGCCGCGTCTCGAATGGCAGTCGTATCCAACGGCAGCTCCAGATCATTCAACAAGAGCAATCAGGAGCATCAGACTGCACAAACCAAGGTGGTGTCAAGAACCGACAATCTGTCTTGACGAGTCCAGGGGCTTGTCCCCTGGGTTGACCCGCAGGCGCAGTTACCTGCTTGCTGGCAACAGTAGGATGCCCTCCCATCGCAGATTGATCACCCGGCTCAGGCAGACAGCCAACCGAGGAGCGACAGGCTGAAGCAGACCATCACAACGGACAGAAGGAGAACCAGATGGCTCGTTCTGATCGCCTTAGCCACGCTGTATCTGCTCACCTGGATCGGAGGCCAGCGCAGCCATAACGAAGAGCTTCGCAGTCGGGCCCGGCGGCTGTGACAGCGAGTGTTCCTCTGCGGCAGGGATGTGATGTTCCTGAAACGCCTGGAACGGCGCAAGAGCCGCACGGCCCTTGTGTTCCCCTGCCATAAGTGTGCGTCCCAAAAACAGAACTCCGCCGCTCCGGCGACCAAATCAGTATCCGGCCGGAAGGGGCTGGACACAAGACGGGAACCCGAACGCTGAACCCAGGAACCGGGGACAGCGTCAGGATCCAGTCAAACAGGGCGAGGTCTGTCGGACATCTATTCCGCGTACTGAGCCACAAGCTGGCTGGTGGTCACGAAGTTGGCGTTCTCCGCCTTCAGTCGGTCGAGCATCTCGACGAAGGCGTCCCAGTAGTCGGCGTGGTCGGTTACGCCGGTGTAGTAACCGTGGAACAAGACGACGAATGGCTCGTTGTTGGCAATCACCTGGTCGATGCCATCCTGCAGGACTTGGCTCCACTGCTCGCCGGTCATCGCTTCGGCGGAACCGGCGGCCAGATCGCAGAGGTAGACCGTCTTCTCGCCCCATGGCACCGTGGTGAAGGGCACGGCTGTGAAGCTGTAGTCGTCGGTGGCGACCGCGTAAGGGGCGAAGTCTGACTCGTGCCCCTCGATGTACTGCAGGCCGGCCTTGAAACCGCAGTTGTACTCGAAGCCCAGCGACTCCAGCACCTTGTAGGTGTCCTCGTTCTGGCTGAAGTACTGCGGCCGGAAGCCGGTGATGGGCATGTACGTTCCGCAGGGCCGGCAGCCCTCCAAGGCCGTTTTGGCCCGCGTGAGCAGGTCAAGCTGATCCTCGTATGTCATGCTGGTCAGCGTCTCGGCCGAGTAGAACCCGTGCAGGGCAATTTCGTGCCCCTTCTGGTAAAGACCGCGGATCAGCAGGGCATTGCCCTTGTTCACGTAGTCGGCGGTCACAAAGAGGGTCGTGTGGATGCCTCGGGCCTCAAGTTCGGCCACGATCTTGTTGAGACCCTCGGTGTCCTCAAGCTCCGCATCCACCTGGATATTGACCGTCAGGCCCGACGGCTGCACGGGGTTCAGCCACGGCAGGTCACACCCCAGTGGAGCCACCGCAAGGAATACAAACGTGACGACAAAACCGATCCCCATGTGACATCGCAGCGACATATTCTATTCCTCTGGGACACTGGTCACCGATCGAAACGCTACTCCCGTTTCTGCAACGGCGCCCATTTCACTTCTTCAAGCCGGACCGCCCGGCCCGCTTCGACGCGAGCGATCCTTGTCAACGTACCCAGCGTGGCATGCTCATGCCACAACTCGAATTCGTAGTTGCCGGCCGGCAAACCGCGGATCATGAACCGCCCCTCGCTGTCGCTCACGGCGAAGAACGGGTGTGCCATCACGTGGCACCAGGCTGTCTCCCATGGATGGACGTCGCAAGCGATACGGAATGCCTCCGGTTCGTTCAGCACCACCGTCTTGCTCATGCCGCGTTTCGGGAGGGTGAAGCTGAACTCGGGATTGCGCTTCGGGTACCCGTGCGGTACCTCGTTGATCTTGCTGCTGTTGAGGATCTGCAGCGGCTGGCCGGCCATGACGCCGAAGACGTGCGGGATGTATAGACACCCTCTCTGGTCCAGGATAACCGGCCGATCGGGCACCGGCCATTTGCGGCTCGCTTCCAGTCCCTGCTTCACTGAAACGAACACGTGGGCGAGGCCGCCGGTCTTGCTGACCACCAGGTCCTCGGGCATCAGCGGATTGTTGCGATAGAGGGCGGCGCAATTCGGGTCAGCACTGCAATCGACAGGGGTCAGCTCGGGCGGCTGTCCATCGTAGATCACGCGGCCGACCAGCGCGTCGGCAGGCGGGTTGTCCCAGGGCATGGAATCGGCCGCCGGTCGGCTGGTCGGCCGCGAAGCGCTGACCGCTGCCCAGGCCGTCCGAATCGAGACCGCAACAGCTGCAGCGGCCAGCATTTCGCGGCGATTGATCATGTGATCCCGATTCATGAGCCCCCCGAGCGCCTTCCCGCCTTCGTTCCGTTGCTACTGGCGCATGAGAATATGATTGTACCGGACGGCACCTCTGGAGCAAGCGCACGCCGGACAACGACCGCGGTTCAGCGGAGACGAACAACGGCGTGCCGCTGCGGGCCACGAGGTCAAGCCACTGCCGGTTGAACTCCCAGGGCACCTTATCCGTCAGGCCGACGCAATCGGCATCAGTGGCGAAGAATGCACCATGCTGACACGCGCGAAAAGCCAACGTGTTGACACCGCGCTGACGTGTGCGTTCCCATTCAACGCCGCTGGTATCATCGCGGGTGCCCCACCTCGTTTCGAGGTGGGGGAGCGATGACCACTGCGCAGGGTGCCCCACCTCGTTCCGAAATGGGGGAGCGACGATCACCGCGCAGGGTGCCCCACCTCGTTCCGAGGTGGGGGAGCGACGATCACGTCTTCCGCTGCCCCAGAACCATCACCAGACAACAGGCCATCGCCCGTCCCAGTCCATCGCCAGAATCGACCGGTCATCCAACTCGTAGAATCGATAGCTGCTCCACGCCCAGTCCTCCGCTCTCCGAACGAACCCTCTCGTCAGCGGGTTGTGGTGACAGTAATCCATGGCTTTGCGCAGCGTCTCCCATCGGTCAATGTTGCTGTCGTAGCCGCGAGGTATCCAGATCGGCTGCGCTTCGTGTGCTCCATGAGCCCAGTTGTTCAGTGGCCTGGACCAGAGTTCGCCTCGTTCGCGCCAGACCTGTCGAAGTCGTTCTTTGCCGTGGAAACCCACGTGCTTCTTGAATGCCGCGAGGAGCGTTGAGATCGAGGTCGGCTCATCCTCGCCTCTGCGGTGAGACAACAGAATCACGTGCACGTGCTCGGGCATGACCACATAGCAGATGAGACAGATGGCGAACCGCTGCTGAAGGACTCGCAGGCCGTCCACGACAATCTGCTTCATCCCATCGTCGTGAAAGAACGACAGACGCTGGAAGCACGAGACTGTCCAGAAATGGATGCTTCCCGGCTCATTACGGCGATACAAACGCGATGGCATAGAAGAAGCATAACGCTGCCAAGGGGCACCTGCCAGACGACGATCGTCGCTCCCCCCACCTCCAAAGGAGGTCGGGCACCCGCACCCGATCATCGCTCCCCCACCTCCAAAGGAGGTGGGGCACCCGCGGGCGCAAGCCGCCTGTTTGTGATAAGCTGCCGATTCTGACGGGTCGGCCGTGGTGCATTGGGAGGCTCGACATGTTTGTTCTCTTGTCATTGTTCGCGGTTGCCATGGAAGCGATTCCCACAACTCAGCCGGCACCCAGCCCGGCCGACACGCCGGTCAGATCGGCCGACATCCGCGCCGGCAACCTCCAGGTTCGTTTCCTCGACAACTCCGAATCGCCCGGTGTGCTCAGCGGCGTCGCGTCGCTCGTCAACGTGAAGGACGCGCCGGGCTTCAACGCCTTCGACCCTGACAGCAAGGGCGCGGCGGCCGGCCTGAACTTCGAGCACATCATCGCCGGCCATGAGAACCCGCACAACGCGTTCACGCCCCGTCATGGCCCCTACCAGTTGTACAGGCTGCCCGATGGTCGATCGGTCATGCTCGTGCGGCGCGCCGAGGACGACCCCTGGGCCATGGCCAGCACGATGAAGTACACGGTGACACCGCCGCACTACATCGATTTCGAGTTCAAGTGTCGGCCGGCCGATGCAGCTCGGTTCGGCGGGCACCGGTACGCCATCCTGTTCTGGGCGAACTACATGAACGACGTGGAGGACGCGGCCATCCACTTCCGCGGGATTGAGCGGAAAGGCGACGACGAGAAGTGGATTCGGACTGATGCCCCTTCCGGCCATCCCGACCACAATCATGGCGGCACGTGGCGGCACATTCAGGCCAAGGACCTGCCCCGCGACGACGATCTGAGGTTTCGGCTCAACAGTTGGAGCTACGAGTACCCCCGGTTCGCCAAGCCGTTCTACTATGGTCGGGCGGCCAGGGGCATGACCTACATTCTCATGTTCGACCGGGCGTATACCCCGGCCGACGAGGTGCGGTTCAGCCTGTTCAAATTCAAGCTCGAGAGGTTCCCCCGGCCGGCCTGGGATTTTCAGTATGTCATCCACCCGGTCTAGCAGGACCGCGAATACGGC
>CAZTQK010000119.1:0-15058 GCA_964615635.1 uncultured Planctomycetales bacterium | reverse complement strand
GTCAGAGGTCGTGTTGTAGACAATGACACGATCGTTGGCGACGTCCAGCAGGTACAGGCGAGTGCCGTCCGGACTGACTGCGATGTCATTGTACTCGCCGTCAGGCACGTCGAGCCAGCGAGCGCTGCTGCTCAGCAACGGGTGCTGCGCGAATGCCGCGAGCGGACACAGGCCTGCTGCCAAAAGACCCAGGCCGAGAGTCCATGCTTTGAAACATCCTCGCATGAGATCATTCCTCCTCGTGGTCTGGAACCTTCCTCGCCAATGAGACAAGAGGCGGGTCGAAAGAAACGCTCCGCTTGTCTCCCGCCCCTGCCGCTGCGCCGGAACAAACCCGAAGCGACGACATCTCGAAACAGTCGTCTGTGTCAATCGAGACCGCTCTGTGGTTCATTGCGATCTTACATCCGCGAGATGCAAGCCGCAATGACGATCCGCCACATCCACACATCGCAGGTATGACCCATGACCGGGGTTGTTGATGTCGGGTAACGGCTGGCCTCCGGGCCGGCCGTCTTCCGGCGAATCGCAGTACCTTGCCGGAGAGACTGCCGTGTGCCACTGCTCTGCGAGCAGTGCGATCAGCAGTTGAACCTCCATGGTGGGGACGGTACTGTGATGCCCGGTGGCCGGCCTTAACGGCCGGTGTGCCTCGTCGCGGAAAGGTGAGAACCACATGAATCGGTTGTTGTGTTCGGTCTGTGTACTGGGTTTCGTGGCGAGCACGTCCCAGGCCGTCAACGACGTTCGCTTCGTCGACGGTGAGCTTCGTTTCTGGAACCGCCAGTTCGAGATCTGGGGTGCTCAGGTACCGGATTGGCAGCGGCTGGTCGATGACCCACAGGCAATTCGAGACACGCTTCAGATCCTCGCCGATCGCGGAGTCAATACGATCGGAATCACCCTCCAGCACCCCGAAGGCAAGGGCAGCCTCTTCGCCGCGGATGGCCGGCCCGTGGATGCCGCGACGGCCAGGCAGTTCACACAGGTGACCGCCCTGATTCGCGACCACGCCATGGCCTCTGTGATCAACCTCTTCTCGTCGGACCGATCCTGTTGGCTCAAATCCTCGGAAGCCTACCGTCAGGCGGCACAGGAGGCCGTGCGTCTGCTGGCAGTCAAGCATACGACGGTGTTCGTCGTGGGCGACTTGTTCGGCGACGGCCGCTGGTCGTCCGGGTGCCCTTGTCGGTTAGATGACCCGGCACAAGTGGTCGAGCTCTACCGGCAGATGAGAAAGACGACAGACGAGGCCCTTGTCGGCATTCCCGCCAACGTCGTTCACCGTGACACTGAGGGGCGGGAGACGGCATTCTTCTACGTCGCTGACTCGCCGGATACGCTGGCCGCCTTCATCGCCTCCCCCCCGGCTAAGGGCGATCTGCCCAAAGGGATCGCGTGCGTCCGGACGCATCAGTTCCACCATTTCAAGGGCAACCCAGATCCGAAGGCGTTTGATCGCTTTCTGGCCGATGTCGAGCACAGACGCCTGGCGGTGAAAGCCCCGCTTCCGCCCGTTACGACCAATCCCGCTCCTGCGCAACTGACGCCGGAAGAAAAGGCCGACGGGTTTGTGCCCCTCTTCAACGGCCACAATCTCGACGGATGGACCACGCTCCGCCCGGACTGGTCGACCTGGTCGGTCGAGGACGGAGCCATCAAGTGTTCCGGCGCCGACGGCCAGTGGCTCCGTTCGCGCAGGCGGTTCGCATCCTTCGTCCTTCGCTTCGAGTTCAAGATCGTCAAGAACGGCAACAGCGGCATCTTCGTCTGGTCGCCGCTGGAAGCCCGCTCGTCACGGTTCGGCATGGAAATGCAGATCATGGGTGTGAAGAAAGACAAACCCGGCGACAACACCACCGGGGCGATTTACGACGTGCTCCCGCCCAAAGAGGTTCCAGATCTCAAGATCGAGGACTGGAACACCGCCGAGATTACCTGCCGGGGTTCCAAGGTGCGGGTGACGCTCAACGGGCGGATCATTCAGGACTTCGATGCCAATGAGGTACCCAAGCTCAAAGGCCGCCTTCGCCGCGGCGTTATCGGCCTGCAAGACCACGCCAGTCCGGTCTGGTTCCGGAAGATCCGAATCAAGGAACTGAACGGCTCAAGGTAGCGTCACCGGGCCCGTCCCTGCCGCCTGGAAAGTCAACCGATCATCGGCGAACCGAAGTAACCTCCGCGGCGTACTACGGCAGGCAGGAGGTATGAATCCATGAGACCATCTGTACGCGCAAGACGCCGGCGGTTGCGATGGAAGAGATTCGGCGCCCGGATGTGGCGGAATTGGGTGAAGCCCATTCTGACTGTCCTGCTGGTGCTGGGGCCGATCAAATCATCGGGCGCCGACTGGTATGACGTACCCACCGGGTCGATGAGGCCCACCGTCATCGAGGGCGATCGAATCGTGGTGAACAAACTCGCCTACGACCTCAAGGTGCCGTTTGCCGGTTGGCAGGTGATCCGATGGGGCGGGCCGACACGCGGGGACGTGGTTGTGTGTTACTCTCCCGAGGACGGGATGCGGCTGGTCAAGCGGGTCATCGGCCTGCCCGGCGATCGCGTCGAGATGCGAGACAACCAGCTCATCATCAACGGTGAACCCGCTGCTCACGGGCCCTTGGCCGCCGAGATTGTCGGGCAGATCGACCCCAAGGAGCGTCCGAATCATCAGTTCGCCTCGGAGCGGCTCGGCCGGCTCACCCACCCGATCATGACCACGCCTTCCGTCCATGCCCGTCGCTTCATGGCCCCCGTGACCGTCCCGGAGGGCAGCTACCTCGTCCTGGGCGACAATCGCGATCTCAGCAAGGACTCTCGCTGGTTTGGTTTCGTCCCGCGGGGTCAGATCATGGGTCGCGCTTTCGGAGTTGCGTTCTCACTGGATCGCGATCGCTGGTATCTGCCACGGTGGCAGCGCTTCCTGCGGAGTCTGGACTGACCACGCCTTGCACGGTCGATCTGCCCGACCCGCCTGGGCTTCAAGATTGACTGCGTCTCATGGCTGATATGAGCAGGAGACACTCATCGAGGAACGCATCAGGCCTGGGCGCCAACCAGACAAGCTGCCGGTTGCGATGGGGAAGAAACCTTGGCGGCGGGCGATTTCGCCTTCTTCTCGATTTGTCGACTTGGGAGCGTGTAGACCGATCCGGACAACTGGTCGACAAGCACGATTTCCTGAACGCGGTCCACGAGGCGCCGCTGTATCTTCAGCGGACCGGCTCTCTCCTTGTCGATGACGGTCATCTTGTCCCCAATGGTGATCACGACCCCCGGATACATTCGACCAGTCACCACCAAGGTGGCGCTTTCCGTGGCACCTTCGGCAGTCCTCGTCTGTCCGCCTTCGGCAACACGTTTCTCGTCATCGGCCACCGCAGCATCGAGACGCTCGGCTTGGCTCAAGAGACGCTTGACCTGCTCCTGCTGCTCGGGAGACAGACTGTTCAACTTGTCCATCACCGGACCCAGCCTTGAGCGGATCTTTGCCGCCGTCTCGCGCATCTGCTCAATCGGAGGGGCTGCCGGCGTGCCTTTTTCTTCTTCGAGTTGGCCGACTGTGATCTCCGTCCTCGCGTTGGCGATATTGCCCAACTGTTTGATTTCAGCGCCTTGACGCGCGAACAGCTTGCCGCCGATCACTTGCCCTCGGGATACGACCAGTCGACCTCCTGTCCGGACGACGGAGTTCATGGCAGCGCGAGTGATCACGATGTCGCCGCCAGCCTCCAGTCGGGCCTCCTCGCAGAACTTGGCGCAGATCTCGCCTTGGGCAACAACCCGCCCCTTCTGCTGGGTGATGATCCCGCCGGCAACTTGCACGTGAGTCCCCGCTTCGACTTCCGCGGCCTCGACGGCTCCTCGCACGCTGATGCTTTTCGCCGATTTGACCTTGAAACCCTCTCGTATGGTACCCGAGATCAGAATGTCGGTCTTGGATTCGACATTCCCTGTCGAGTAATCAACATCGCTCTTGATTTCGACAACCTCGACGACGGATACCTCTTGGCGGGTCATCTGCAGTTTGCCGGGCACCGTGGCGAAGACCGTCTTGCCATCCTTGGACAACTGGGTGTTCTTGCCCAGCGTCACGGGGTTGCCCCCCTTGGGCGCGGGGATTGGACCGCCGAAGACGTCCACGCCCGGAGACGGAGGTACCTCGGCCATATATGTGCCGATCGTCTCTCCTGCCTCGACCGTCGGGATCCGCGATTCGCGGAAGTCGACCGGTCCCTCTGAATGAGCAGCTGCCGCTTCATCCTCCGCCGCCGCGGGCTTGAAACCGGCCGGGATGCCGGGCTTCGGCGGGCGACCTTCGGCAACGACGCACTGGTTCCCTTCCGGCCGACGTCCGGCTGCCATCATTTCGATCAGTTGGCTGATCCGAGTGGAGACCTCTTCTGTCACCGGCACCGATGCCTTCTCGATACTGGCCCTGATGTTCTCCTCGGTGACCGCTTCGGAAGCCACGCCCCGTAACACCAGAGTGGCCCGAAGCCGATCATTGGAGATGGCAATCTTGAGCGGGCTCTCAGAGTGACTGTCTGCTTGCCCGCGAGGTTGATCGGGCTTCGCCGCATCAGGCGCCGATGGGTTGCTGCCCGCCTGTTTGGGGAGTACCGCGGCGATCTTCTCCGCCAGAGACTCCGCGGTGGTGGGCTTGAAGATACAGTCGCTAACACCGGCCTTGACCGCCTCGGCGGTTCGCCGTTTTTCCGCAGGCGAGGCGAACATGAGTATCGGGAGCTGAGTGGAGACCTCCCTGATCCTGGTAATGAGCGTAATACCATCAATGCCCGGCAGATCAGGGTCAACCAGCAGCAGGTCCGGCTGGAGCAAAGCAATCTTGCCGAGAACATCGTTCCCATCTGCCGTCTCTGTGACGTCGGAATACCCCAAGCCAGCGAGCTGTTGTCTGACCAAAGCCCGAACCGTTCGCGAGTTATCTGCCAGGAGCACCTTCATCTTGCGCCCCCACGCGTTATCGGGCTTCCGTGCGGATACCGCGGTCCAGAGATGGCCACCCAAAGACGGGTTGGCGAGGCCGACCCAAACATGCAATCCAAAATGACTGCGGGCAAATGGTTTGCTGTTTTTGGGGGTAGATACCGAAAGCCAGGCAAGAGCCATTGGCATGAAATCTGTTAGAAGTACCCCAGTCTCACACGTTGAGTCAGATAACGCCTCCGTCCCGCCGCCCGGATCAGGAGGCCCATCGGGGATCGCCTCGCCAACGACAAGCCTGGCTCGCTCGCCCGCCAAGTTCCCGCCTGCTCGATTGACCGATGCTGCGGCATTGAGGGCCGGGAGATACCCCCCTGGCAGGCGGTCGGCTATACTGAGCCGCCCGTTTGTGGGCCAGATGGAGGTTGGGTTTCGCCATGTCTCGTTTCCTCGGTATTGTCGGCAGTCCTCGCCGCCACGGTAACACCGATGTCCTCGTATCACGCATTCTCGAAGGGGCCGCGGAGGCCGGCGCCCAGGTCGACACGCTGTTTCTCGCCGACCACCCCATCCGCGAATGCGACGGCTGCCACCGCTGCTGGCAGGGGGAGCATTGCCCCAAGGCCGACGACATGGCCGAAATCTATCCCCGGATCATTGCCGCCGACGTGCTTGTGTTCGGCACCCCGGTGTACTGGTACGCCCCGACCGGCCTGATGAAGCTGTTCATCGATCGTTTCGTCTTCTTCAACAGCCCCGGCCACCGCACCTGGATCGCCGGCAAGTCTGCGGTCATCGCCGTTCCCTACGAGGAAACCGATCCCGAGACCGCACGGCCGGTCGTCGAGTTCTTCGAGAAGTGCTTCGATTACCTCCAGGTCCGTCTGGCCGCCAGACTTATCGTCCCCGGCGTCACCAAGCGCGGCGAGGTCGGCGAGAAAGCCGACGTACTCGATGAAGCATTCAACATCGGCCGCTCACTGGCCAGCCAAGCTGGCAGGCGAGCCTGAACTGGAGTAGGAGGTGAGAAGAGCAGAGAAGAACGCAGACGAGGGTCGGCGGCTTCGGAACCGCGACTCGCCGGCCTTGCGTGTCGCTCGCCAACCTCCTGTCGATAGTCACGCTGGCTTCCGTGTGCCGATCTTCCAGAACTTCCAGCACCCCAACAGCCAGAGCACCAGCCAGAAGGCGGTGGCTACGGCCGGCACCCATCTCGCCGGTCCGGCATGCGAAGACCGCGATGTTCCCAACAAACGGAAATGCTGAGCCGGAAGGCTGTCCACAGTACCGAGGGCGGCCCCCTGGGCAAGAGTCATAAGTTCGGCAGCTTCCAGTGTGACCCACTCGTCCTCGCGATCGATGCCGGCCTGTGCCATCCAGTCAAGAAACGTGCTTTCTTTGAGACCGCCATCAGCCTTGATCTCCTCGCCCGACTGTGTTTGGTACCGGTAGCCCATGACGATCGGATCGATTTCGATTTGTATGCATCTGCCTTGAGAAGAAACGAGCATGTAGGTCACGCGGTTGGAGGTCACGTGGTTCCCTTTCTCGATCAGTCTCTGTTCCAGATTGATCTGTTTGTAGGCTCCGGAGTGCGGGTCACCCATGCTTCGCTGCGACCGCGTCTGTGTGGCCTGCGGTGTCAACTGAAGAACGACTGCGCTCAGTATCATCGCCGGTATGGGCAGTGCCAGTGTCCAGAGGAGCACCAGGATTACCCCGTGCGTCCTCGGTGATACGTCCGTCCGCCCCGGGGTGATGATTCCGACCACGCGCAGATCGGATCCACACTCCGGACAGGTGAATGTTGGTAGTCCTTGCACCGCGTAACCGCATTTCCCGCACGCCGGATGCTGAATCCCCCGGCCGCGCCGGCGCAGAAGCATGACAACGACGAGCACAACCGCCAGTACCAAAAGTGCCAGCACAAAACACGGCAGAATACTGACGCCCCTGGTCATGACATCTCCGATTTCACTTGGACTCGTTCTGCAGCCTCGTTGTGGCCATGTCCGGCGTCATCCTGCCCTTGTGCTTCCACAGGTGTTGCTTGAGAACCGGAAACAAGGTCAGGGCGTTGTCGCGGAGGATCTGCCGGCCGATCCGCCTGGCGTGCTCTTCGGTCAGATCGCCGGCCGCGATCTTCTCGACCAGCACCTCAGCGATGCATCGCCGCGTCAACTCGGTCGCTCCGTAAACGCCCTCGGCATGCCCGCAATCGGCGCCCCACATGATCCGGTCGGACGGCATCACTTCAAGCCATTCGTGAAACGCCCGCTTGGCCATGGTGTAGCTCAGCGTCGGCAGCCAGACCGAATCGACCCAGACATGAGAGGTGTGGCGCATCACGATCACGCCGGTCTCGCCAACCCACGGAAAGCCGCCGTGGAACAGGACGAACTTGGTCTTGGGGTTTGCCTCGATCAGGTCCACCAGCAGCATCGGGTCCGAGCCCTGGATGCGGGCCTGGCCGGTGTGGATCTGGATGGGCAGGTCATGCTTGGCCGCCAATTCGCAGATCCGCCAGATCACGAAATCCTCAAAGTCTCGCGTCTCGTCGGGTTTCAGCTCCGCCCGAGGCCGGCCGAAAGCCTTCGCCGCCCGCTCCTTGGCGACATTGCGGAACTCCAGCGTCCGCGAATAGGCCAGCGTGTTCTTCAGGCAGGGCACGCCGCGCTGCTTTGCGTCGGCGAGCATCTGGTCCAGCAACGCAACGTAGTCGTCGAGCGAGTCGACCTTCAGCCCGTGTTCCTTCGCATACGCATAGGGATCGGAATGCGGCTGCCCGTACTCGGAGGGATGGAACCCGCGAATCAGGCTGTTGATGTTCAGCACCGGTACCGCGAACGAATAGTCGGACCGCATCTCCAGCGGCGCCCAGAATCGATCGACCACCATCACCTCGATGTTCGCTTTCTCAGTGACCACCTCATAGAGCCATCGCTGATCACGGTAGTTCTCGCTGATCTTGAGATCCAGTTCGCGAGCCTGATCGTCGGTGATGCGGTCGAAATCAATACCGTAAAGGTCCTGGAAGGCCGGCAGCAGGAAGCGATAGAACGTGGTTGCCCGACCGTTGTCGAAGTTGTTCCTGGCCCTGCTCCACCAGTCGTCAAACGACATCTCCGGCGGCCGCGGCGCCAGCGGGTTGAACCACGCGTAGTAGCTGTGCTGCAAAAGCGCCCGCAGGTTCATCGCCTCGTCTCCCGAACTCGATTCTGGGTCCGACGTGAGGCGGTCGAACGGCCGGATGTGATCGTGCGTGTCGATCGCCGGGATGGCATCCAAGTACGACTTCATCTGCCGGTACGCGGGAGTCGTTCGGGTGTTCTGGGCAAGCGACGGAATGCTCAGGATGGCACAGCAAACCCATAGCACACACATCACTGATCGATTGAACATGGCTCCTCCTTCAAGCTATGCGGGCACCATTGTCTGCGCCAAACGGAAGCGTTCAAGCATGCCAGCCGTTGATGATCTCCCGCACACCAGGCGAAAAAAGTCCCAGGTTTGGCGCAAGGAAAAGAGGTGTCACGTCCGCGAACAAACGCCGATATGACACCTCTTGATTCGCCCGAGCGATGGACTGCCGCGTGCCGAGAAGTGACTAATACTCAGTCAACTCACGGCGCGGGGATCTCGACATCGAGAGCGGCGTTGACGTTGTCGGTCGTCTGGCCGGCTGTGACGACGACGCCCGAAACCTGGACAGTCTGATAGCCGGAAGCCGTAAACTCGACCGCGTATGTTCCGGCCGGCAAACCGACCAGCAGGTAGACGCCATTCTCGTCCGTGGCCGTTGTGGCGACTTCGGTGCTTGTCGCGTCATAGGCGGTGACTGCCGACCAGGCAATCGGATCGGTCGTGGCAGCAGCCGTGACGACCCCGGCGATCTGCCCGGTCGCTGCCGTCTGGACCACACGAATGGCTCCCTGAAGCGATGGGCTGAACCTGAAGTCCTCGATGTCATCGATATTGTCGACCGCGCTTCCGGGAATGACGTCGAAGGCCCGGCTCAGGTCAAAGTCCATCAGCAACTGCGTGATCTGTCCTTCTGTCACCTCGAACGTTGCGTTGAGCTTGATTCCTGAGGTTGATCCGCTGGGCACCGTCAGGTTGAAGGTCTCGTCGTTGGTCAACGTCACCTGACCGCTGCTGATGACCAGTCGCATCTGCGTGTAGGTGCCGACAGGCACCTCGGCCTCAGCCAGCAGGTCCGTCTCCCCATTCTGAAGCTCGATCAGATTAAACTCCGTCCCCTCGCTGTCGTCGAAGATGGTGACGAAGCTGTCGTCGTCTTCGTCCTCCACGTCACCCTGCCGAACCTCGACGCGGGTAACGGTGACAATCGCCTCGGAGATGTACTCAAATGGGTAAGCCTTGTCGGTAATCACGACTCTCAGCGTACCCATGGGCGTCGGTCCCCACGGGATGCACACCGCACCGGTCAGGATGGCCATCAGGCAGGCAAGGGCCAACAGTCCAAGTTTCTTGTTAATCATCGGACCTCCTTCAGTTAGCAGGAAAGCGACATCGGGTCATTTTAAGCGTGCGACAAGATGTTCAGCCGCCCGAACACCTTGAGTATAACCCGGTCCATCACAAGAGACAGGACAATCTCTCATCGGTACCCGGGAGACCGCCATGCTCCATATTTCGGCTGCAAAGGCCCGGCAAATGAGCGGTCTTCGCAAGTCCCGCCATCGCAGCGGCTTACCGAACAAACTCGATGCGCAGATAGAAGCGATGCAGTCGCGACAGGAGGATCAGCAAGGCCGCGAAAAACAAGGCAATGTTCTCGGCCATCTTCCAACAGAAGTTGACAATCCCCGCTCCGCAACCGCAGTCGAAGTAGATACTGCAGAGCGGCGTCTGATTCGTGTTGTGGATCGCAAGTCCCCGCAATAGGATCATCGGCATGAAAACCGACAGCATGACCATGACCAGCAAAGCCGTGCCGCGGCGGGCTACGCCGAGGATCAGCAGCAACCCGCAGAGTATCTCAATCCAGGGCAGCGTCGCGACGGTGAAGTTCAGCAGCCACCAGACGCTGTCGGGAAACATCTCATATTCGCGGATGAGCTTGACGAAGGTCACCGGCTCGATCGCCTTCTTGATGCCCATGTAGATGAAGAGTGCGCCGATGGCCAGCCGACAGATCACCATCGGCGCGCCGCTACGATAGAATCGCCGAACCAGACCCGGCTCAGTGTTCATCCCGCGGCCCCCTTGGGCGGCTGTCCCCCGTTCGCGGTTGTGTTCGGGGCAAGATTGCCGCTGTTACGCTCACCAATCTCGTATTGCATACCCTGACTCATCCACATGCTGAAACCGCCGGCGTAAATCCACAGCTTGTCAAACGGGATGCCTTTCTCCAGAAGATCTCCGACCACCAGCTCACTGTCCTCACAATCACCGCCGTTGCAGTAGACCACGATTTTCTCGGCGATGCCGCATGCCTCCAGTACCTTGCCGATGGTTTGGTCAAGGTAGTAATGATCCAGGTGGTAGGCCCCTGGAATGTGGCCGTCCCGGTATTGCTGTTCCGTGCGGGCGTCGATGACAACATACACACCGTCCGTACGGTAGGGACTATTGAAGATGTCGACTACCTCCCAGTGGTAGAGTGCCTGGAATCCGAGGTCTCGCAGACGCCGAACCAACTCGTCTTCGGTCATTTGCTCCGCTTGGTTTGTAGCCGTTTGCGTGCCGTTGTGGTTGGTCGTGTTTCTGTTGCCGGCTGCCGACGTCAATTGGCCTGCCGCCACTTGGGAGGTCGGAGCTGTCTGCGTGCCGCCATTGTGCCCAGGACCATTGTGCGGGCGAGTACCGTTGAACTTGGTCAGATCCGGCGGCGCGAAGTAGTTCTTGGTGAGCGAAAGCCCCTTTGGATTGAGGGCGTTCGCGACCAAGCCGATAACCAGACCGGTCACCGCCAGGACAACAAACTGGAGTAGAGTCCGCTTCAATTCCGTCATAATCGATCCTGGGTCAGCCTTCCGTTATGGATCGGCAACAGGGCCCACGCACTATAGCGTGCTTGCGCCTCCGCATGCGGTATTATATCCGGAAGCATCAGTCCGGCGAGGGGCTGTGCGGTCAATTCCCCCCCAAACCTAGGAGCACCGGTCAATGCGAAGGCGCCCGCCTTCTAACGCGGGCGCGGGCGGCGTCGAAAGGGGCAGCACGCTCGCCCACGAGCGTCCGGAGCACCTTGACGGCTTCGATCAGCAGAGAACACGCCCATGCGTGGGGGGCGGCCCAGTACTCGAAAAGGATCTTGGGAATCAACTCAGGCAATTGGCCGGTGGGGCTGCTGTTGGCCAGCGCCACGCGCAGATGCTCCATCGCCAGACCAACCTGCTGCCGTTTCTCTTCGATGTGACCGGCCGTCCGGGCCAGCATCAGCCGGCACAGCGCCAGCCAGAGCGTGTTCACGCAGCCGGGCCCTCCGCCCATGTAGGATTCCCCGGCAAACCGAAGAATCGCAGCACCACCCTTGACGTCCGACCGCAAGTCCTGGGCAATCCCGTTTAGCGTCGCCATCGCCAATCCACGATCCTGGACATCAGTCAGATTCAGAACCGCCCAGGGATAGATAAGACCCATGGCTGATGAGTCCATGGTCGCATCGGGCTGCCCCTCCGGAGTCATCCGGCGAAGCCACCGCTGCCGGTCGGGCTGCCAGAAGGTCTTGATCAGCTTGTCTCGCAGCACACTGCGCGCGGCCGGTCCGGTGCGAGAAGGTTCCAGGCCGAAAACCTCATCCGCTTCCCGCAGGGCCGCGATCACGCCTGCCTGGGTGTAGGCAAAACTGCCGACGCTGTTCTCCCACAGGTCGATGGAGGTTCGATGCAAACCGTCTTCGCCGACGTAGTCCAGGATCGCACGCGCGGCGGCGACGGCGATGGGTCTGAAACTCTCGCGAAAAGACTCGCCTTCAGTACCAAGCATCCGGGTAAATTGCCCGGCAGCATGCAGGATCGCGCAAGTCTGATCGAGTTGAATCTTGTTCTCATGAACGCACCAGACCGACCCCGGCGAGCCGCTGGTCCAATAGCGCTGATACCAGTGACCGCTGGTCATCTGGGTGTGGGCGCACCATTCAAAAAACCGGCGGGCCATGTCGCTGCAACCGATGTAGTGGGCGGCCAGTGCGCAGACGGCCGCGTCCCTCGGCCAACAGTATCCGTAACCGCCCGACAGCTCAAAGCCCGGGTCAAACTCCGGAGCTGCAATGAACGTGCCCTGTGACTGACTGTACAGGTCGTGCAGCGAGATGACCGCGCGGTCAAACGCGTCGGCGAGTTCGGGCACCGGGCACGTGCCGGCCGCGCTGAGTTCATCAGAAACTCGCCGGTCGCAAGCCGAGACAACATCCTCGAACCGCCCACGCACCAACCGGTCGGCGGCGGCCATGGCCGTCTCCGGGCTCGCTCCCCCCGCCAACACCAGCATAGTCTGCCAGCGATCAGCCACTACCGGCTCGAAACCGATTGCGAAATCAACCCGACCGATCGACAGATCAAAATCCCCGTACTCCCCTGCAGCCATGGCACCCTTGGTCTCCGAATGCCCCCCGTCGCGGTACGAGCCGCAACGGCACCGGAACGGCTCGGTGGCGCTGAGAGCAATCGCAATATCGCGAAGGAACTGCACGGTCAGGTTCTGTTCCGGGTAATAGAACACACAGTTGCGGTCCAGCGCGTCGCCGATCGCCAACCTGAAATAGTGGACAAATTGGACAGGTCCGACGCTCGCTGCTTTGGTCATCACGACACGCCGAAACAACGCGTGCTCGCCAGGCGGAAGCAGGTCGGTGATTTCCAACGACAGATCCATCTCTCGATGTGCCAGCCTCGTGATCAGCACATTACTCGAAGGCTCGAAAGACTGGGCCACACGCCATGACTCATCGAAGCACCACAAGAAGCGGTTGTTTTGCCCAAGCAGACGAATCGCCGGCATGGCCTCGCGGATGTTCTGCGCAAAGTCAATCTGCGGATAGAAGAAGCCCATGATCTCGCCGGACTTCCCGAACGTGGCGAGCGTCAATCCGTTACCGGCTGCCGCAGTGGGTATGAAGAAAGCCATTTCTGCCCCTTAAGTCGACCGAGTCAGGCGCCGGCATAACGAGTCGGTACCAACTGCTGCCTTGCAAGAGAGCGAACCTTTACCGCCAGATGCATACACCTAGTAGTGCGAGCGTTCTCGGCAACCGCATCTTCATTCTAGCTAATTACTTATCGGTCCTGAAGCCTTTACCGGTTGATCGCGATCAATGCGCATTCCTTGCCACGTCCGATAATGTGCTCGGGCCACTAACCGGTTCGTTTCAAATGCCGTGCAAAACGCGATCCACCAGTCTTGCAGTCTTGCGGTCAGTCCCCCGATGGCCAAGCTCGGTCGCTCGCGAGGAAGGTGTTTTCCCCCTGCTCTCCAGTCATGGTGCGGCAGGAACGGCCGGCTGACGTTCAGCCGAGTTCGATTCTGCAGGAATTGATTGGATATCTGGCGCAGTTTCCGACGTAAGGTCAATATCCACAGATGCTTGCACCTTAGCGAAAGATGTTTGCAAGCCCGGTGGAGCCAGAATTCTCGCTGCCGCAATCATAACCCGTTGTCGCGATTGACTTTTGGACGTGGCAACACGATAATACATAGAGACGCGTGCCGGAGAGATCTGCGGTTAACGGCAGGTCCCTCTTCGACGGGGGCGCCGGCAGGCAAACGATAAAGGACCCTTTGCTGGCTGGTGCTTCTCGGATGGTCGCTTCTGCTGGCGACCCTGAGTCGGGCCCAAGGCTGGCCCGGCGGCAGCGTCGGGGCGAGACTTCGCCCCGGGAGACGGACCATGGCCAACTACCATCACGCGCCGATGGCGGAACTGGCGCATCAGCTCACGCTATCGCCTGTTAGGCTGCGTCTCAGACAACTCGATGCCATCGAGCATCTTGTCGATGTCATTGAGCTCGACAAGAGTTACCCATACGACTTCATATGCAACCACATCACCGAGTACACCCCGCGCGGCGGCCTGCAGCGCACCATGCAGGGCAAGAGCCTGATTGAAGACCTTGTCCAGATGGTAGAGGAGTTGAGCTCCTCGCCCGTGCTGCCCGCCGGCGTTTTCCGCCCGTGTTACACAACCGAGGAACTCGCGACTCGCCTGAAGGTCTCCACCAAGACGGTTTGTCGGTGGCGTCGGCGCGGCCTGCCGGGACGAAAGCTGAGGTATGCGGATGGCACGGTCAGAATGGCGTTTCTGGAGCGCAATGTCGTCCGCTTCGTGGCGCGGCATCGGGATCTGGTACAGCGGGGCGCGGCCTTCAAGCAACTCACGGAGGACGAGAAGCAACGAATCGTCGACTTGGCTCGCTCGATTCTCGATCAGCGACGCGTCCGCTTGCACGAACTGTCCCAGATGGTCGCTGCCCAGGTCGGGCGAGCCGTGGAAACCGTCCGCTACACATTGCGTCGATATGACCACGCCCATCCGAAAGAGGCCCTTTTTGGCCGTGGTGAGCAGCCGCTGGTCGCGCCCGAAATGATGGCCGTCTACGATCTGGTTGCAGCCGGGACTCCGTTGGAACAGGCGGCGGTACAATCCGGGCGGTCGGAAAGCGATGTCCGGTCGATCGTTCGCGAAGTCCGTGCCCGTAGTCTGGCAGCGCGCGAAATACCGTTCGTGTACAACGCGGAATTCGAGACCCCGGGCGCCGACCGAATTATTCTCGGTCGGCGGGACGGTACCGAGGCACCTCGCCCCCGGCGCATCCAGCCGCCGAAAGACCTGCCTCCTTATCTTCAAGACCTCTACCGCCAGCCCTTGTTCACGCCCGAGCAGGAACGTGATATGTTCCGGCGGTACAACTACGTCAAGTTCAAGGCCGATCGCCTCCGCAAGAAGCTCGATGTAACCAAGGCCGCGGATCGCGAACTCGATGCGATTGAATCGCTCCTCGCCGAGTCCGATCGCCTCAAGAACGAGATTTTGCGGGCCAATCTGCGCCTCGTGGTCAGCATCGCGCGCCGGCACGTCGGCCGATCATCCTGCTTCTTCGAGATCGTCAGCGACGGCAACCTCTCGCTGATGCGGGCGGTCGAGAAG
>CAZTQK010000118.1:0-15058 GCA_964615635.1 uncultured Planctomycetales bacterium | reverse complement strand
CACGTACCCTTTGGCAAAGCAACCGCCAAAAAGATCCTGTACTTCAGGGCTCTTGAGCAGGGCGAGTTGCTCTTCCCGTTGGGCCTGGCCCAGTTTCTGCTGACGGGCGATATCCGATGGCGTGTCCTGGACCCGCCGTTCCGCGTCGGCATCCTTGCGGTAGCGTTCCCGTTCAGCCAGGGTGTCCTGGTAGCGTTTCTCGGCCTCAACGCGCTGTCGCTCGTTCTGGGCTTTGACACGAAGTGTCTGTGTTTCGTGTTCGAGCCTGAGCTGGGCGATTTCAAGGCGGGCTTGTTCCAGCATGCGGTCGCGCTCCGCGGCCACTGATTCGAGTTTTGCCAGCCGGGCCGCCTCGATCAGTACCTCCCTGGATTCTGCTTGTGCCAACTGTTCGCCCAGGATTCGGGCTTCGGCCAGCAGCTTGGGCAGACTCGACCGGTACTCTTCAATCGCTTTCTGCAGCGTCTTGGCCGTTTCGGCATTCTGGAGTTTCGGGGTTTCTTGGATGCGGGTCTTCAAGGTCACTCTCTGTACCTCCAGCCGGGGAAGTCGGTCTCTGACCCATGCCTGAATCGTGGTGAGTTCATCAAACACTTCCGGCGAAGGCAGGTAGCCAACGTTGCTCTCCTTCCGCTCGTCCGCGATCGATTGGAGGAGAGACTGGGCGGCGGCTTGCTTCTGCTTGACCTCGGCGGGTGTCACCACCGGGTTCTCGTGCAATTGCAGGAAAGCGAAGAAGCTGATGGCGTCCGCGGCGAACGCCTTGCCCTGCTCGTTCGTGAGCAGTTCTTCCCGTTCCTTGTGGAACCTCTCCGTTTCTTCGGCCAGCGTAGCAAGTAGCTGCGTGGTCTCGGCAATCTTCATCTCAAAGCTGTCCTTGAGCCGCTCGATCCGCTGGAGTTGTTCCGCTTCGATTCGGCGCCGAAGCTCATTGGCCCGGGCGATGTCCTGTTCCCTCCCGGCGGACGTGGACTGAGCGACGGTGGTGGTGCAGATGGCCAAGCACAAGGCGCTCATCATGCCGGTCGCCACAAGGTTCAGTTGTTTCTGAGTCAACTGCATGTTCAGCGGCTCCTTTCTATTCTCTCAAGATCATCCTCAAAACGCCGGGCCTCCATCAGCCTGACGAGTTCCTCCACACTCCGGGATCGTTGTTGTGAAAAACGCTCTTCCTGCTCAACGTAAGTCAACAGTTCCACCAGCACCTGGCGATCCGCGGGAAGCAGCTCCTTGGTGTCGATACGCGTGCGGACAGCTTCGAGTGCAAGGCGAAGCTTCGATGGGGGATACTCTGCCATGATGGCATTGCTGACCGCGGCCCAGTGGGCTGCGATGGTCGGTGAGTCGTAGATGGCTTGGTCCAGGTACTTGGGGCGTTCTTCGGGATGTTGTGCCAGATGTTTCAGCGGGGCACCGATACACTCCTCCACTCTTGCTGCCAGAGCATTGGTCTCAAGCTTGAGTTGGTTGAGACGTTCATCGATGCCCCGGATGGTCTGGACGACGTCCGACTCCAGGGCGGTGTACTGTACCTGTCGTTCAGCCTCGATCCGTTTGGTTTCCTGAATCTCGGCCCAGCCTTTGGCTTTGTCACGAATACTGTCCTGGAAGATCATGCCAAGCCAAACAACAATGATGCCGAGGACCACCAACAGGGTAATGACCTGCACTGGCGTCCAGGAGCGCGATTGAGGCTCCTCCTCGTAAGGGTGCATATGTTCCTCCTGGGTCATGAAAATCACCGAAGCACTCTCCAAACGCGATGGCCGCGTTGGCGAATCGGCTGGCGGGTGCCGCAAGTCCATGTCGGGGCCGCCCGGTTCAGAAATGGTGATTGGCAGAGGCTGAGGACGAGCCTGAACCTCGGGCACAGCGACGCTGGGGACGCTTGTTGATGCCGTCGAATCACCGGTGTCCGCCCGCTCAGGCAGCGGGATCTCGTCGAGCCAGTCCAATCTGCTCACAGGACGCTCCTTCCGAACGGGCCTACGCCACCTCGCCGTAGTCACGGCCCCAATCTCCATCATCTTCCCATGGCGAGGCGAGGTCGTCGAGAGATGCTTCGGTGGCCCCGTTGGGCGCGGCGGTCTCGCCGGGAGCGGTATCTTCGCCGTCATCCATGATGTACTGGTGCTCCGGCGGCCGGGGCAGGAAATTCGCGACGCGCCCCAGCCCGCACAGACGACCTGCAATGCGCACGGTACCCCGGTACACGCCGATGCCGGGCGTGACGAAGTACCCAAAGTAGCGACGTTCATTGGCCAGGAGTAATCGCATCAACTCACAGGCCAGCATGGTAGCGCGAATGACGATCTGTTCGGCCATGGACGTGGACGAGCCGTTACCACTGGTTTGCCGGGTCTGCCGCCACTCCCGCCACTCGGCTTCACCGATGATCTCGGCGGCCCACTTGGCGGTGATGACAGAATCGGTCCTCAGGAATGCCTTGTTGGTACATAGTCCGGTGATGTCGTCGGCCTTGTGGTCACCGTATACATCCCGAAAGCCTTCGATGGTCTGGATGGCGATGAAGCAGCGCACGCCCTTGGAGCGCCCCTTGGTCATCAACTCTGCGACGCAGTCGAGCTTGCCCGCCGCCTTCAGCTCATCCAGGAAGAACCACATTCGTCTGCGTTGACTCTCGGATTGCGCCAGGGCGATCTGGGACAGTCTTTGAAGGATCGCCGCGTTCAGCGCATCGATCGGCCCTCTGAGCGATTCGTCGTTGCCCAGAACCAGGATGAACTCGCCTTCAAACCAGTCGTGAAGGCTGATGCGGTGCGTGGCCCGCGCCCATGCGGCAGCGATGGGCCGCAGCATGGACATGTGTGCGGTGATCGTCTGCTGGATATTGGCCAGCGTGCGGGGGTCGCGAGTGAAATACTCGCGGGCAATGTGCGCTGTCTCAGGGTGCTGCTGGAGAAACCGCTTGGCGCGATCCCTGTCGGAGAGAGTCAGAACCACGTCGGCCAGCGTCCAGCCGCCGGGTCGCGACAGGTGTGATGCCACCATGACAGCCGCCAGCAGATCCCGGGCGGCCTTGACGAAGAATGCGTTGTGGCCTTGCTCTTCCGGGATAAGATTGGCGGCCACCTGCAGGGCGACGGCGTGACTGTCGATATCCCTGGCCATGTCCCAGGCGGCCCCGCGATGGTCCAGTGCGTTCAGTGTGACCACCGGGCACCGGAGCTTCATGCCGCTGAGGATGGGCAGGATGTCCTGTTTGGCGTCGTAGATCAGTGCTCGCCAGTCGGTATCCGCGTGAATGTGGGGCAGCACGCTCTGCATGAGCAGACGAAGGCTCACGGTTTTGCCGGAGCCTGGAGCCCCGACCAGCAGGAAATGGCCGACCGCGAGCGAGTCTGGCAGTGGAATGCCGCACCAGTCCAGGACGGCTTCACCGGGGCGCCGAGCTACCCTGGCCCGCTGGCGGGCAGTTCGCATGGAGATCGTCCGGGTTCCGCGCAGAAACTGGGCGCGGTAGGGATCGCTCGAAAGCCATTGCAGGACGACCGGCGGGACGACCAGGGTAAGGATCAATGCAATCGGGTACACCCAGTCCGGATTCCAGTCTTGCAATGATGCGATAAGTGCGACGCCGAACATCACAAGCGGAAGATGCAGACTGAACGTGAATCTCAACAGACACGGGACCAGCACCGTCGTGAAGCCGGCCTGGCGTATAGTGAGCCTGTTGAACAGACCCAGCAGCGGAACGGAGAACCATACGCTCGCGCACACCGCACACACCAACGACACCCGGGACGATTCGCCGAGTGACGGCGCGACCACTGACATGGATGCCATCATCACGGTGAAGAACGCGAAGATGCTGACGATGATCGGCAGCATGAGCATCAGGTAGCGACCGACTGCTGCACCGGATTGTTCGATATGTGTACGGCTCATACTTGCGCCTTTCGACTTCCCGTGTCTGGCCAGAGCAGATCCTCAATCGGCTTTGTGGCTTCCCCCAGCCTGCCACCGAAGAAGATAACGATCGCAGAGGGGAAGGGGGCGGCGTTCGTGGAGCCGCCGAACTTCAACCTCCTGCGAAGAAAAACACACAGACCGTGCTTCGCATAACGGTGCCACCACTCGGTATCCGTTCGGCTGGGCACGAGGCATACGACGGTTGCGCCCTTGAGTGACTCCTCGTACGCCTTCTTCATGAAGTCCCCGATCTGGCGCCCGTACGGGGGATTCATCCATACAGTCCCTTTCCATTCCTGCGTCAGGGCATCGTCTTCCCGCGTGAAGTATCGCTCGCACTTGGCATTCGTGGCTGACGCGCAGACGTCAAGGTCGAAGTGGAACACCTTGTTGAGTTCATGAAAGAACTCATCGGGGGTTGCCCAGTCGTCGCTCTGACTCGAAAAATGAACGTTCTTATTCATCGCATCTCTCCGTGTCAGTCCAGCCTCGTGGTATTGCTACCTCTCCAAGTCCTGTGGCCGTTGGTGTTCCGCCGACGCCCTCCGGTCAGCCAGGTTGGGCTGCCACGAGCGGCCCGGATGCCGCCAGCTCGATACAGCGCAGCGACTCAGCAGGTCCGCGGTCGCCGGGTTGACGCCTCGGCGGCATTGGGTGCGCGGCGTCGTCAGCAACACGACCTTAGCCCCGTGCCGGTCGGACTCCTCGATGATCATCCTGATCTCCTGCAGCCTGAGCGTGTCGGCGCGGTCGACGATGAGCACTTGCGATCGTTCAAGTGGCGGCGGACTCAGGCGTGCGGCCGGTGCTCCGAAGGCGGTGCGTACCAGTCCCGTCGCGTGCCATTGGAGTTGGAAGACCAGACCAGGGCGACTCTTGAGTTCGAAGCGCCGCAGGCTGACCGTGGATATGCCGGTGCTGGCTTCCAGCCGTTTGGCATCTTTGAGCCGCCGCGTGCAGGCCAGCACGACCCAGCCCGACCGGCTCCAAGCCTTGGCGGCGGCCTTGAGGGCCAGATCGCGATGTGCGGACGGCCAATCATTCATCACCACGATGCGGCCCGGTACCTGCAGCAGGCCGCGCAGGTATACCGCCCATCGTGGATCAAGCCACACTGCCGCCTGTTCTCGAATGCGGTTGCGATCGACGGGGCGGGTTGGTTGCCTGCGTGCGGCTCGGATGAGTTGGGCACGGTGGTGTTTCATCTTTTCCAGCACCGGGTGGCGGGTTGTGCTGTACTGCGTGATCAATCCTTCGACCACGTGGTTGCGCATGACGAAAGTCCGATCCCGAGAGAGTCGTCTAATCATTCGTTCGATATCCGAGAGCGTGTTGTTCGTCGCCCGATTCATGTACCTCGACTCACGAAAGTCTTCCGCAACTCGCTGTCGGACCGTAGCCAGCGGGATGAAGTCGCGGCGGTTGCGAAGGTGCTCCCGGGTGGCGGTGATCACCAGGTCCGCATCGAGGCCGGATGCGGTGGAAGCGTCGAGTGCGTGTTGAACGATGTCACGCTCGACAAATACATCCTGCTCCTCGTTGAGTGTCCGCACGGCCTGGGCGAGAATGGGCTTGAACTCACGTGTGGGTGTAACGGCGAGAGGACGTTCAATCCAGCGCTGAATGTCCTCCGGTGCGATTCCGAACTGGCGAACCTCGGCACGCCAGTGGTCCAGCATGACCTTGAGCGGTGGCTCCTGGCCTTTCGGTGGGCGGCTGGCCAGAGCAACTCGGGTTGCGTCCTTCTCTGTATGGTTGGGATCAGCCAGCCGCTTCCTGATGTCGCGGGATCGCGTTGAAAAGTGCTCGCATACCCGCACGAGAAGATCGCTCTCACGGTCGCGGCCCGCGTTTACCAACGACTGTGCGATCCGCGGCGGAAGTCGGTTGGCCAACTCGGTGCGGAAGATGCTGCCGCATACCTTCTGATGGTCAAAGAGCGGCTTGCTGACGATGGTGCCCGTGGTGCCGTCGCGGCGAAGGCCGATGTTGAATACAACCGCATGGACGTGAAGCTGCGGGTCGCCCGCTCTGCTGGCCGGATGCGTGAACGTGGCGGCGAGAAGCTTGGCCCGTTCACGCCGGGCGCCACCCTGGCCGCGTCGTGTGAACGCGGCCTCTCGCTCCAGATAGCCGATGGCCTTCTCGACCGCGTGTTCAAGGGCCGCTTCGATCTTGCGGCGTGTAGCCTCATCGGCCATGGCCCAATAGACCGAGACGAGCTTGTCCGGGCTGAACGTTACGTCCCACCCGACGTTCTTCTGGCGAACCTTGCCGCAACCCTGGTGGACGTCGCGATACTGCTGATCCTGCACAAGGCGTTTGGTTCCGTCGGGCGACAAGCCCACGAAAAGATTGGCCAGCCCCTCCCGGGTGGTGCGGTCGGCGACGCCCAGTGCGACAGCCGCGGTCCCGAGAATGCGTACCGGCCACTCACCGCCGAGGTAGTATTCGGCCGACTGCTCGCGCAGGTAGTAAGTCGGCTTGGATATCTTCGCCACTTTCATCATCAGCAGTTCTCCTCCAGGGCGGGGCCGAGCATATTCTTGGCGATCCATGCCTTGGCTTCTTGGCGGTCGGTGAGCTTGCCCGCCATCAGCAGCAACACGTAGGTGCCGGTGATCGCGTCCTTGTGCAGTTGCTGTAGGTCCTGCTCGATCTTGGCCAGTGCGCTGCAGACACGTTCGCGGCCAGCATCCTTCAGGTGGTCGATGATGATCTCACGACACAGAATGTTGGCGCTGAGTCCGGTCCGCTGCCGAGCGAGCTCCTGCAGTTCCGCGTACAGAGCATCGTCAAGCTTGAAAGAAACCGTTGCCATGGATGACACCGTAAACCTCTCCAACGTGGCCGTTTACGCGGTCCTCGCCTCCCGCTGTTGACCGTCCGTAGACTCGTCTACCTTCGCCGTTGCCTCGACTTGCGCGGATTTCTCTTGCACCGTAAGGTGCATGTCGTGTATGGGGTGAAGCAGAGACGGCGCCGCCCTGCAGTCAGTGCGCTCGGGCGGATGCAGGCCGAGTTCCTGGCGGACGCGCTCGGCGGCTTCTCTGGCCTGAACTTCTCGGGTCCGACTCCGGAATCGAGGCGTGTTCGAGACCGATTCTTTGCCGGCTGAGGCAAGCCGATCGCCATAGCGCTGCAAAGCTTGGATAGTGGTGTAAGAGCGGCCGCCCAGCCTAAGGGATTCGAGGACGATGCCTCGCGTCCCTTTGGTAGCCCAGCGATAGATGGCCGAAATATGCAAGTGGCGGCCGTTCGGCCGCTTCGGGAGAATCCGCGTGGCTTCCTTGAAGGTGATGAGCTGCTCCTTCGTCAAATCGATCATCCGGTCTTCCTCCTGAAGTCCAATGCCGGGCTTCAAGGAAGAAGTTGCGCAGGGGCGCGCAAATCCGAAGTCGAACGGGAAGAATTGCGAGAAAATGCAACGGCCGATCGCCGGGCACAAGATATGGGGACCGGATGACGGAGAGGGCCACGTCCAATCAGCAGCTGATCTACGGCCGCGCTGCGGGGCGAACGGGGATCAGCCGAGCACGCTTTCGGCGTGGGCATCGCACGCGGCAATCGCGTTTTGGAGTGGGTTGGGGCCGTCGGTCCAGGCGCTGTGCAGCGACGTGGCCAACGCTTCAGGAAATCCCGCCGTGACGGTCAGTTCCTCGATCCGGTCAGGCCATTCGGCCTGGGCAGGAAGGGAATGAACCATGCAGGCGAGTTCAAACAGTTCGGGTGCGGGCTGCGGGGAGTCGACCGCCACCTGACGGGCGACGTTGCCGAGTTCGTCGGTAGCCTGAATCAGCTTGCTCAACTCTGCCGCGACAACCCGAAGCTCCTCGGCTGTGATCGGCTTGCGAATACGACGTCGGGGGTCCAGCAATTCCCCGTGCGTCGTAAGCTCCACGGCGAGAGCCGCAAGCAGACGGCCCATGCGGTCGAATTCTTCGATGACACCGACGCCTTGCAGCAAGGCCATGGCGATGTAGTTGGGATTCAGTTTCTCGGCCGGCATCTGCTGGAGTTGTGTGAAGGCTGCGCCGGCCTGTTCCGCGTAGACGCACGCCGTTCCCGCACTGCGTCCCGCCCACCAGGCTTGCAGCGGCGTGAACGCGGCCAGCGCCCGCAGGGCTCCCGCCAGTTGGCCCGCGGTCGGGTAGCGATCCTCCTGATGGTAGGCGAAGCAGCGCTTCAGAATGGGGCGAAGGATTTCGGGAACGGTCTGTGCCTCGGCCCGCTGCTGAAGCTCGCCGGACATCCAATCGACAGCCACATTCTCAGTCGCGCGGTCTGGAAACGGCGAATGCCCGGTGACCATCTCGAACAGCATGGCGCCGACGGCGGGGACATCAGAGCGGCAGCCCAACTCGCGGCTGACGCCAAACACCTGCTCCGGGGGCATGAACCCGGGCGTACCGGCGCGCTGACCTTCATGGTCAGCACGCTGCTCGACCCCGACAGCCAAGCCGAAGTCGAAAACCTTGGTGTTGCCGGCACCGTCCAGACCGACATTGCCGAGCGAGAGATCACGATGCACGATGGCTTCAGACCGAAGGTGGTCCACGGCGTCGGCCACTTGGGCGGTCCATCGGATGGCGGTTTGAAGTTTCACGGGCTTGGCATGCGCCGCCAGGGTGCCGCCAGGGAGTATCTCGGTGACCAGGTAAACGATCTCGCCGGGTTCGGCGATCGTCTCAATACAGCCGACGATGCCGGGATGCTTCAGGCGGGTCAGAATTGCCGCCTCCTCGCACAGCATCGCCACGCGATCCGCCCAGGAGTGCGGATTCTCCGTCAGCACCCACGGCGTCTTGATCGCGACGGAAGCGTCTTGGCCGCTCACGGTCGCCATCCAGACCGATCCGAATCCGCCCGCGGCCATGGCACGACTGAGCAGGTAACGCGGCGGACCTTGCCGGAACACGGGCAGGCCAAGGCCGTCGGCGGGTTCGATGTCAGCAAGGACTGCCCGGGCCGCTTCCTGAACGAGCGCGGTGTCGAATGCCGCGTACAGGTTTGGATCGATAACGCCCAGCCGGTCGAAAACGGCGGCCATGTGGTCGGCCATCAAACGCACGCCGCCCCAGTATCGACGCTCCTGCGGCAACGTGTCCAGCAGGCGTGAGACATGGGCCAAGGCTTCCTGATGGCTCGACGCGAGCAGGTGCTGGAACTCGTCGGCGGCCATCTCAACCGGATCAGGTTTCGCGTTCATGCAGTTGCTCCGCAAGTTGTTCCAGGGCCTGGTTGACGCGTCGCGTCATGACCGACACCTCCACGCCGACCGCACCGGCAGCCGCCATGATGCGGCGCTCAAATTCACTCAACCGCTTTCCTTGCCCCTGGCTGACGGCTGGGACGCGGGTGCGCGGGTCGAGAACAAGATGCAGGGCTTCCCGCACGGGCGGATTCAACTCGACCTCGGCCAGCAGCGCATCGACCAGATGGTTGAGGATCGCGGCTCGCTTTTGGCCGACGCTCCGTTCGGAAAGACCCAGCAACTCGCTGACCTGCTTCTGGGTCTTGCCGTTGACCACCAGTTCCCGGAACACCGTCGCCGAACCATCGCCGGACGGAAGGATGTTCAGCACCGCTTCGATGGCCGGCTCCGAGCTGTCCGCTTCCGTGGGTGGCGGGGCAGGTTTCTGGTCAAGGGTTGAATTCTCGGCTGTGCGAAGAACACGTGATCGAGAAGCGGATCTCCGCATGGTCGCAAGGATCTTCTTGCGGAAGTAGCCGAAAGCCAGCGCATCCCAACTGAGTTGCGGGGGAATGCGGTCGTGGCGGACGTCACTCAGGAAGGATTTGATCGCCATCTGGAGGACGTCCGAGATGTTCTCGCCGGTCGTGTCCCGATGCGGGAAATGGCGATCCTTGTACTCCCGCAGACGAACGTAGACCGCTTCCACCAAAGCGTCCAGGGCCGCAGCCCGCTCTGGATCGGAAGCGGTGCGGATGGTTTGAAGGAGTTGTTCGACAGTCGTTGGTTTCACAACCATGCCTGCGTGCCCTCTCTGAGGCTTTGGACCCCGGGGCTGCGGCCTTTGCCGTCTTGCCAGGCCGCGACACGCGGCGCTCTACCCCAATCATCGCGTGGAGTCGCTTTCCGCTCAAGCTCGGCCCGGCCCTGGCGAACAATGCTCGCCCTCGACGTTTCCCAGTTGTCTCACCGCCCGCACGTGCGCGGAAGCTCTTCTACGC
The DNA here is from genome assembly GCA_964615635.1 of uncultured Planctomycetales bacterium. Lineage (GTDB taxonomy): Bacteria > Planctomycetota > Phycisphaerae > UBA1845 > PWPN01 > JAUCQB01. Next base: position 4,930 of record CAZTQK010000118.1, on the reverse strand, counting down.
GGTGGCGGGCCTCGATATACTGTCGGGACACCGACCTGCTAACCGTCAAGGTGTGGTATACGCAGTCTACGAACAAGAGGAAGGCGCATGAGCCCGCGGTCCAAAGGCACTGACAAAACACGGTTTACGTTCTGGCTGCCCGAGGATACCCACGCCCAGCTCGCCGAGCTGCAGCGGGCCACCGGCAAGGAGTCGGTCGCCGAGGTCATTCGAGAGGCCATTCGAGTCTATCAGGATCTGCTCAAGGCTTCTGAGGACGGTGTCGACCTGTACTTCGAGGACAGCAAGACGGGCAAGAAGGGGCACATCTGGCTGCTGCCGGGCCGGTTCCCCGCTACCCGCAAGGGAAAGTGACCGCACTTCTTCGTTTTTTGGGGTTGCATGTCATACATAATATGAATATAATCATCAGCGTTCCCTCTGGCGTCCGCGGCCTGTGCCGGTCTTCATCGTGTTGCTTCGCAGGTCCGTGCGGCTCGTTGGGCCGCTCGGACCGAAGGCCCGGGCCATGAGGGACGTGACCGGAAGAAATTGGGGCCTGCTGATCGCGTATATCCTGCCGGGATTCGTGACGCTGCTGGCCGTGGGTATGGTTTCGCCGACCGTCCAGGCCTGGCTGGTAGGAGTGTCCGCTCAGCCGGCCGGGGTGACCGTGGGCGGGTTCCTGTACCTGACGCTCGCGTCGGTGATGGCCGGGCTGACGGCCAGCACCATCCGGTGGGCGGTGATCGACAGGCTGCACCACCTGACGGGCCTGGTTCGCCCGCCGTGGGACGAATCCAGATTGCAGGAAAAGCTCGGGGCCTTCGGCTCTATCGTGGAGGACCATTACCGCTACTACCAGTTCTACTCGAACACCCTCGTCGCTCTGACCTTGCTGGCCGTCGCCAGGCTGGTTCAGCCTGTGGCGGCAATCGGACCGGAGCGGCTGCTGGATATGGGCATCGTCGTGTTGGTGATGCTGTTTGGTGCGGGCTCTCGGGATACTCTGCGGCGGTATTACTCCAGAGCCAGTGTCGTCATGGGAAGCCGCACGGAAAGCGAGGTCAAACATGACCAACGGCAGCGGAGTTCACATCGAAACGGCGCCTCCAGGGCCGTCCACCTCTCACAACGCGCCGCAACCCGACAAGGATCGCGTCCGTACGCCTCCCAAGCGTACCCGACCGGCCGGCCAGCCGGCGCGAATGAAAGAAGCCCGCGACTCGTGATCAAGACCGCGGGCTGTGTGGTATATATCCGGCCAGACTGACGGGGATGAGCAGACCCGGCAGTTCGGCCTTCATAGTGGGTCACACCGAATGTGTGATCGAAGAACAGCTCTGATGGGTGCGATGCGGGCGAACGCCTGCGATTCTCTCAATGTCAGATGTTGAGGCTTGCGCTGCGATCGGCACTCTGAACACCAGAGCTGTCTTTCGGTCACACGATCCGATCAGTAAGGCGGCCCTTCGTAAACATCCAGGTCCGCCGGATCCTCGGCCGCGTTCGTATCTCCCTTGGGCTGGCTCTGAATCCACGTGTGGGCGTCCAGGGCGGCCTTGGCCAGGATCGGCAGGTCGCGCGTGCCGAAGACGTGGGTGCTGAGCCACGCTTCGCCGTCGCGGTACCTCCGCGCGAACGACACGTCGTAAAAGATGCCCTTGGCCGTATCGTTTCGCCAGATCGCGGCCCGCACGGCCCCGTAGCTGATCGCGTGAATTGGTTTGTTCTCACTCATGACTCCCTCCTGATGAAGTGTTTACTGCGTTATGGCGCCCTGCGGCCGAAGTGTAACATTACGGGATGAACGCCGGAATGTTGCACCGCCGCCAACGCGCGGACGGTAACGAATCCGCGCACTTGGCCGGCGTGTCTGGGGGCGGCATGATCGCGCAAGCGGGGCAACATCGGCGAGTCAACAACGAGAACGGGCACGCGAGTGACCGTTCACCGCACCCCGCCCGGAGTCGGCCTGCACAAGACCGACTCGGGCACGTCTGATCAGACAGGAAGGCCGCTCAGGCGGCCTGTGCATCCGTCTGCGGCTCCTCGGTGACGGCTTCGATGATCGCCGCGGCCGTGTGCTGGATTCGGTCCAGTGCCGCCGCGAGTGTCTCGGTGTTGCCGTCGTGGAACTGGATGTAATCCTGGGCCGCGGTCGAAGTCTCCAGGCCGATTGAGCGGCAGACGACAAAGGCCACGGCTTCAGCCTCGGTTTCCCGGCTGGTTCGCGTGCTGCCGTCTCGCTTCTCGCCATGGTGCATCATTTCGTGAGCCAGCTCATGGGCCAGGGTCGAGAACTCCGCCGCCGGCGTCAGGCCTTTGAGCAGTTCAATTCGGCCGCCGTGGGATCTGCCTTCCGCGCCGTCGAGTGTGTCGGCGTACTCAAGCCGGATACCTTGAACAGCAATGAAGGCTTTCAACCGTTCGGCGTAGCCGGCCGGATCACCTGATACCGTGGCGGGCTCGGGCAGCGGCTCGCCGTCGGTCTGCGAAACGTCGAACACGTACGCGGCCCGGAACAACAGGCGCCGTCCTTCCTCGTCGCTGCCCGGCTCGGCATCCTGCTTCTTGAAGACCATCGGGGCGATGATGACAATGCCTTTCTCGCCTTTCTTCACGAAGCGGCCAAGCTTCCGCCAGGTGTTGAATCCGGCTACCCGGCAGGCGTCGGGCCGCTGCGACGCAATCAACATGATGTTGCGAAAGCTGTACTGGTGGAACTTTGCCACCATGGCCAGGTAGTCGGTCAAGGCTTCGCTCTTGCCCTGTTCCAGCGCCTCGGCCAGCGTGTTCAGAGCGTCGTCCGCGAGTTGTTTCACTTGTTCTCGTTTCATCGTGCTTTCCTCCTCAATAAGGGTTTTTGTTTTTCATTCACCCGCCTCGGGTGAAAAACAAAAACCCGATGAGGAGGAAGCCGCCGGAGGCTGGACGGCGAAGAGCCGCGACGGCAAGCAACAGCCAGTGAGCAGGTACCCCTGGCACGCTGTTGCTCGTCGCAACCGGAGCCGGTCAGCGCAGGCGAATACCAAACGGAGTCGGCCCGCAGGGACGACTCACCGCATGGTCCCGCCGCCCGCGTTCGGTCCGCCAAGGGCAGCGGCGGCATGGCAACGGTTAGTGATCAGGTACTCCTGGCACGCCGTTGCCCGCCGCAACCGTGCGCGGAGCGACCAGGGCGGACATCAAACGCAGTCGACCCGCCAGGGGCGACTGACCGATTTCCCGAAGGGTGGGTTGCCCCATGATGTGAAAAAGGCCGGGGGGTGTCCCCGGCCGGAATGGACGCGGTCAGTAGTCCTCGGGCAGCAGCACCGTGGTGACGCTGCGGTCCGCCTCGGTGATGATCCAGAACTTCGTGCCGTCCTCGGCATGGTAGACCGAGAACAGCCGAAAGCCCTCCTGCAGCGAGAGTTCGTTCTCCGCCCAGTCCGCGGGACTCACGTCGCCCCAATCGCCCGTGCTGTGACGGTTCAGGGCCTTGGTGATGTCCCGCGGGTCCAGCGTACTGGCGGCGTTGGTGGTAGCGACGGTCTGGCCAAGTTCAAACGTTGTTCTCATGTTGCGTTCCTCCTTCAAAAGGGTTTTTGTTTTTCATTCACCCGCTGAGGGTGGAAAACAAAAACCCGAGAAGGAGGACGCCGCCGGGTGTTGAGCGGCAAAGGGCCGCGACGGACCGGGCAACAGCCAGTGATCAGGTACTCCTGGCACGCTGTTGCTCCGTCGCAACCGGAGCCGGTCAACCAAGGCGGAACAACACAGGGCGTCGGCCCGAAGGGACGACCCACCGCATGGTCCACCGCCCCCGTTCGACCCGCCAAGGGCAGCGGCGGCATGGCAACGGTTAGTGATCAGGTACTCCTGGCACGCCGTTGCCCGCCGCAACCGCACGCGGGGCGACCAGGGCGGACATGAAACCGGTCGGACCGCCAGGGACGACTCACAACTACGCAGATTCTCCTCCGCTACCTCGCGGACGATGGGACGCGTCCAACGCAACTCTCCCGGCAGTCTGGAACACTGAGAGGAACGCCGCAAGCCGTGATTACCGGGCGCTTCCTCCGATCGCTTATGAGGTGCTCCATGCCCGTCGCCATGTGTGAAATAGGCTAATGTATGGCACCATACAGGTCCTATTTAGGCCTGGCTCGTGACTTACGCCGGGGACTTCGCAAAACGTGACAAATCGACCGGAATAGCCCGGAATCTGATTGAGTAGCAAGGCCAGATCCCGTATCCTGAAAGGTCGTCAGTCTCATGCCAGGGCTCGGGAAGGCTCTGAGGCTCAGATAGTGACCGGCTCTGATATCGGCGGGGGAAGGCAGCTACCAGCTCAACCGCTCCTCCATTTCAGACAGTTCGGTCATCGGCCACGAAGTTGAATGTGCGCGGATACCCGCGGTGGTCTATGGTGGCGGGCAGTCAACAGGCGACTACCCCAGTCATGCTCTACGTCGAGGAGGTCTAACGATGCGACATGTTACAGGGTTGACGATCATTGTTGCGTGGCTTGCGGGTCCCGCCTTGGCGGACATCGTGTTGCCTGGCTCAAACCACGGCACCGATGGCGTGTTCGCGCCGACGGCCAGCATTCAGATCGACCTGGGCAAGGCTCAGTCCGGACCGGGCATCATCTGGGAATCCCCCGGTGGTGACATGGATGGCGACGGCATCGGCGACGGCGTTTACGACCGGACCAAGTGGGCGGTCGTGTTCAAGTTCTCTTCCGTCAACATCCCGTCGGGTGTCACGGTCACCTTCAAGAATCATCCGTCGCGTGCACCGGTTGTCTGGTTGGTGGATGGTTCGGTCACGATAGATGGAACGATCGACCTTCACGGTGAGTATGGCGCCGGGGTGACCGCTCCTGAACCTGGCCCTGGGGGATTCCGCGGCGCATTCCCGCGACTTGGTGTTAACCCGGGCAGTGCGGGGTTTGGTTTCGGCG
>CAZTQK010000117.1:0-15069 GCA_964615635.1 uncultured Planctomycetales bacterium | reverse complement strand
GCCCCCATATCGGCGGCACTCATTCGCGCGCCGCCGGGCGCCGCCGGCCGAAGACGCACCTCGCTGCCCGCGCCGCCCACCTCGAAAGTCCATCGGCGGCTCCCCTTCTTCCGCCGCAACTCGTGCAGGCCGGCAATCCGCAGACCGTTGCCCGATCGCTCCGCCCAGGATCCGTCGGCGTTGTAGACGTCGATGCGCCTCCCTCCCCGCTTGAGCGGGGTGAGCAGGAGGATGCCGTCCGCCCCGATGCCGCTCCGGCGATCGCAAATGCTTTTCGCCAGGCGGGAGGGATCGGAGGCGAAAGAACCGCGCAGCGGTCCCTCAATCACCAGGAAGTCGTTGCGCAGCGCGTGGTATTTTGCGAACGGTATTTGCATGGGCGGTAATTACGCCAATTGAGACCGACGGGCAAGATTTTACAGCGGGCCGCCCGGTAAAACCGCTCCCCCTCCCGTTCGACTCCGCCCGGGGCGCTGCGGCCTCAATCCGTCGCCGTGACCGCTGGCTCGGGGTCCGGCATTCGCCAAAGGCAAAAGGAGAAACCCGGCGCCCCCGACCGGCCTGTGTCTCACATATTGGCCTTCACCAACCCGGCCAGCCGGCCGATACCCTCGACAATCTCCTCGTGAGTCGCGGTCGCGAAATTGAGACGCAGGGTGTTCTCCCCGCCGCCGTTGGGGAAGAACGGCTCGCCGTAGACATAGGCGACTTTCGCCTCGATCGCTTTGGGGAGCAGATCCTTGGCCGAGATGCGCGGCGGCAGTTCGATCCACAGGAAGAGACCGCCCTCCGGTTCCGTCCACTTCGCTCCCTCAGGGAAGGTCTCCGCCAGCGTACGGATCATGAGATTGCGCTTCTCCGCGTAGTTGGCCTTGATCTTCTCGATGTGCGGTTCCAGCTTGCCGGCCTTGACATACTCGTAGATCATCGCCTGGCAGAGTGTGTTGGTGTGGAGGTCGGTGCACTGCTTGACCTTCTCGAAATGGACCATGATATCGGCCGGGCCGTTTATCCAGCCCACCCGCAGGCCGGGGGCGAGCACTTTGGAGAAGGTGCGCAGCGCCACCACCTCGTCGCCGCCGAGACTCTTGAGCGTGGGCACCGGGGCGCCGGTGAAGCGGATATCGCTGTACGGGTTGTCGTCGATGATCGGGATGTTGCGGCTCATGGCCAGGTCGAGCAGTTCCCGCCGGCGCTGCTCGGACATGGTGATGCCGGTCGGGTTCTGAAAATTGCTCACCGTGTAGATTAGTTTCGGGCGGTAGCGGTCGAGGCATTTCCGCACGCGGTCGATGATCATCCCCTCGCCGTCCATCTCCGCCGCACAGTAGCGGGCGCGGTAGTAGTTGAAGGCCTGCAGGGCGCCGACATAGGTGGGGTTCTCGGTGAGAATGTAGTCTCCCGGTTCGATAAACGCCCGCGCCACCAGCTCGATCCCCTGCTGGCCGCCCGCCGTGATCTGGATATTCTCCGCCGAGGTTTTGGTGCCGCGCGCGGTGGCCCGCTCGGCAATGAGTTTGCGCAGGGGCGTAATGCCGGCGGACAGGGAGTACTGCACGGCCTCCGGGCCGAACTCCTCGATCGCCTGCGCCATCGCCCACTTCATGTCCTCCAGCGGAAACAGCGCCGGGTCGGGCAGCCCGCCGGCGAAATTGATGACCCCCGGCCGGGAGGAAATCTTGAGGATTTCCCGGATAATCGAGGACTCGAGGGTCGTGACGTGGCGGGCAATCTGCCACGCGTCAGTATGGACCTTCTTCTGGTGATCGGCGCACATGCGGTTCTCCCTTTCTTCTTCGCCGCCCCCCCGCCGAGGCGGCGGCCGGACTCCTTGCGCCAAGATAGGATCGAGGGAACTCAAATCCAAGGAGGAATCATCGCCCACGGGGACGATTCACTCAGCGGGCCAACCGCGCGCCGGCCGCACCGCAGGGGAAGTCAACGCTCGCCGGCCCGCAAGCCCGGTTCGGCGGCCGATGACCTCGCGCGGGCCGCCCCCGGCACCGGACCGCTCGGCTCCGCAGGGGTGGCGGTGCCGAAGATGCGATCCCACCACGGCACCGTGATGGCGAAATTGCGCTCTTCATAGCGGGGATGGAAATGGTGCCGCAAGTGATGCCGCTGCAGGCGCACCAGCCATTCGCGCTCCGGTTTCCGATGATGATAGAAGTAGTGCGACAGATCGTACGCAAGGTAGCCGAGCGTGAAGCCGCCGTGGAACGCCCAGCCGGAACGGCCGAACACCGCCGTCCAGAGCGCGAGAAAGAGGAAAAACAGGACGAGGCTGACAGACGGGGGCATGACGAGGCGGTACGGATCTTTGGGCCACTCGTGGTGAATGCCGTGAATCCAGAAATGCATCCGGGCGCCCCACCCGTTGTTGGGCACCCAGTGCATGATCGCACGATGGAGCCAATACTCGGTGAGCGTCCAGGCCGCCGCACCGACCGCCGCCACGAGGACCGTCGTCGGGACCGGGACGCCGCCCCGTGCGACGCTGTACCACAGCAGCCCCAGCGCCGTCGGCAGGTAGATCGCCACGACGACGCCGGGACTGGTCCGCGAGAGCATCTCGACCAGATCGTTCTGAAACAGCCGGGGGGACTGCTCCGTGACTTTCGGTTTGGGCAAGGGCCATTTCACGATACCGACTCCGAAAACTCCGAGAAGTTGTCGCTGGCGCGATCGGCACCGAGAGCCGCGCGGCAAAATGTCGTGAAGTAAACCGGCGGACTTTCCGCCGGGTTCCCGTTCAGGAGACCCCGCCCGACAAGAGAAAAGCCACCGACCCGAATCGAACGGGTGACCTACTGATTACGAATCAGTTGCTCTACCAGCTGAGCTACGGTGGCTTGGCAATCTGGTGCAACGGAGGCGCACCGGCGCCCCTCCGTTCTGATCGGCAAATATAGGGGCGGGCCGGAGTTTATCAAGAGATTTTCTTGAGAATTTGGCGCACCCGAGGACCGCGCCGACTCCGGCCGGAAGCCGCCCGGGCGCGCGCAACCCGACCCCGCTTCGGCGCGTCACTCGGGAAAGCCGACGGGCATCATCAGGAGCGCGGCCTCCGCGCGGCCGTCGACCCCGAGGAACCGGTTGAGCGCATCGTCGTTGAACGAACCCACGGCGACCGTCCCCAGCCCGAGCGCCGCCGCCTGGAGATAGAGGTTCTCGCAAATGGCTCCGCACTCCATGTAGACATAGCGGTAGCCCCGGTCGGCGTACTTCTGGGTCGAGCGCTCAAAGCGGGCGGTGAACAGAAAGGTCACCGGCGACGAGCCGACCGCTTCTTGCTCATGGGCCGCCCCGTGCAGCGCCGCGCGGAAATCCCCCTCTTGGAGAAGGGCGAGCGAACTGTCCGCCGCCTGGAAGTGGTACAAACCGTCGGGCAGCGAATCCCCGCCGGTCACCACGACGTACGTCTCGATCGGATAGAGCGCGCCCCCGGAGGGCGCGGCCCTCCGCTCGGTGCGCCCGCCCGCCGTGAGACCGTCGGCCGACACCAGCAGCCCCGCGAGCGCGGGAAGCGGGATCGGGTCCGGGCGGAAACGACGCTCGGACCGACGGGTGCGGATCGCCTCATCCACGGTTAGCGCGCCTTGACGCGGTGCGGGAAGCCGGTAGCGGGGCGCCCCTTCATAGGACTTGTACAGAGGAATCAGCTTCCCCCACGCCGGCTCTTTCTGTCGGTAACCCTCATCGCCGAACCCGGTGAGGAAATGGAACCGCTCGCCGATCGACATGGAGTCGACGGGCGGCTCGGCCGGGCGGACCGCGGCCGCCGGCAAGAACGCCGCCAAAAACAACAACAGACAACTTCGCATGGGCACAAACCTCCCTGGCGGTTTTCGCCGAAACGCGAACTCTCCCGGAATCTACCTCCCCCCGCCCCGATTGACAAGCAGCCGCCCGGTCACCGGCAGGGAGGGGGTGGGGGTCCGCTCTTGAAAAGGTAGGCGACCAGATAAGCCAAATCGGAGATCGTCGTCAACGCGCCGTTCCCGGATTGACCGTCGACATCCCCTTCCTCCGGGCAGGGCGGCGGCGCCCCGTTCCGAAACAGGAGGGCGATCAGATATGTGAGATCCGCAATGGCGACACCGCCGCCGCCGTCCACGTCCCCCCGCACCAGGCAGCATCCCGCGCCGACCGCAGTCACCACCACCGGCCACTGGTCGTTGAGCGCAAAACAGGGCTGCGCCCCGGCCATGAAACCGGCGGCAATGACGGGGATCGCATAGGCGCCCGCCTGGGCCGCCCGGAGATACATCCGGACATGGAGGCTGTCCCCCGGCGCCAACGCCAGGTCGGGCGAACCGGCCGGATCATCGAAAACCACGTGCGCCGGCCGACAGCTGTCGACCAATCCGGCGGTGAGGCGCTCCCCAAAAACCGGGTTCTTCCCCAACTCGGCGGGCGCGCCGATCATGGACAGCCCGGCGGGAAGATGCACGGTGAAATAGAGACCGGTGGCCGGAACGGTTCCCCGATTGACGACCCACGCCTCGAGCACGAGCGTGTCCGTGACCTCAAACGGTAGCGGCGGCAGGCGGAAACCGGAGGAAAACGGGACCGCCGCCGGGTGCATCGTCAGCGGGGCGATGGCGGCCTGGGCGGAAGAAGCGAGGGCGATCGGCGTCCCCAGACCGAACAGAAGTGCGGTTATGGTGAGAACTGCGTGTTTTTTCATCGGTCGGACCTAAAGCGCGGGACCGGGTTGCAGGTTATCGTGTTAGTGCCGGAGGCCGGACTCGAACCGGCACGGTCCTTACGGGCCAAGGGATTTTAAGTCCCTGGTGTCTACCACTTCCACCACTCCGGCAATCAATGACACGGCATGAAGTTAGGTGATGTTTTCGATGGGCACAAGGGACTTTTTATCCCGTGTGAGCGGCGGCCGATGTCTGTAAGCCACTGGCGTCGCACCGACTAGCAGAGGAATGTCTGCCACTAGCTTGCGGAAGGAAACAGTCGCAAATCGGTCACTTCGATACAAGAAGAAACCCACCCAGAGGGTGGGCATCCTGCTGCGCATGGGGACTTCTGCTGTCATCCGCTGCAGCTCTGGTTCTGTCGTGAGTGAGACCGGGCGCTTCGAAGATACGTGGCGCTATTTCCAGATCGCCATTGGAGAAAGCACTTGATTCTCTATCACTTGCCGCAACATAATCAGCATACCTGAGTCGCACAGAGTAGATAGACAGAGGAGTCACTAAAATGGACGGATTCACATCTGCCGCGAAGAAGAAACCAAATAAGAAAACTCAATTGAAGGAGATTGAACTTGCTGTCGGATGGCAGGTCTCGCACGCTTTTGTTCCAACTGTGGCACTCAAGCACAAGACCTTCCCGCTGGAGAGAGACACGGCTGACCTTCAGATCAATGTGAAGGCAATCGACATGCAGAGACACACGATCATCTTGGGGGGGTCAGGTTCTGGAAAATCTACATTTCTTGCTCGAATCATCGAAGAACTCATAAACAAGACAAAGTGTCGAGCTCTCATACTCGATCCAAACGCGGATTTTCGCCAGTGCAATCAAGTGGATGTTGGTCTTTGGACAAAGGGTGGAATGAAGTACGATCACACCTCAAAAGAAGGCAAGTTAACTTATGAGCGCGGACCGGAAATCTTCAGCGATTCATGGTCAAAGCAGAAGATCAGAGTGATTCTTCACGCTGGAGCAATCGACCGACGTGACGCGACGAATACATATCAACTCTACTGGCCAGACATTACGATTGAGGCTCTTTGCGAAGACGTTCCCACGACGCAGCAAGGTGATTTGGCATTGATTCATGAGTTCGTCCGGTCTCTTGCGTCGTTGGAACGGCTCAGCTCTCTGGTGAAGACAAAGACGACCGATCTTTGCTTCGAGGCACAGACTACTTACTCCCAAGTCGTCAGCGATCCTCAGGGCACTCGAGATCTGTTATACAGATCATACCCAAGAGATAGGATGGTGGAGCAGATTGCCGCAAGCAACGACACGCTCGCCAAAGGCATGGAGATAGTCTACGGGAGAACACTGTCTCCTGACGAAATCGATACGGAACATGCCAAGGCCGACCTGAAGCTCAGAATCGCCGGTGCCGTGGAGTCCTTGCTCAAGACACCCTCGCAGGTCAGTGATGATGTAGTTCACTACTACTTCTCCCGATGGCAGGCTCTCCTTAAGTTGGGATTTGTTCGGGAGTCTGGATATGTGGACAAGACGGTGATATCTGAACAGAAGCTCGTTGTATTGGATATGCCATCCTTTGCTGGCAAATCGGTTGCGGGAGTCTTTGCCTTTGACCTTCTGAATTGGGTCTGGGACCGCGCTTACCATGAGTGGGAACAGGCGATTATCGACAAGAGAGATGGCAGGAAGGATCTGCGAGTACCAACATTCGTCGTCGTCGACGAAGCACACAATCTCGCTCCAAGGCAACCGAGATCGGGTAGCGAGAAACTGGTGGCAGATTCACTCAGGAGAGTTGCTGCTGAAGGTCGCAAGTACGGCTTGTTTCTTCTGTGTGCTACACAGAGACCGGACAAGATAGATCCTGCCATATTGTCTGAATGCGAAAACGTGGCTCTCATGAGATTGGGAGGGGGGACTGAATTGAAGCGCCTGTCAGACGAATTCGGCTGGGAATTAACTCCATCGCATGTTGCCAAGCTAAGTGAGCTGTCGCTTGGTACAGGTTACATGATTGGTCCATGGGCGAGCCATGCAACTGGACGTTTCTATCTGCAGATTCGTCGAACAATCGAGGGCGGGGCAAGTCTTCCGAAGGAATGGGGAAGACACGAAATAGCAGTGGAAGATCAGAAGACCGCATAGCTTCTATCCTAGGCCGCAAGCTGCAGAAGTCATATGGAGTTGCGACGAAGTGCAAGTCTGACTGCGCGAAGAGCAACTGAAGGCTCATTGTGGACAGTCGTTCTCCCCAGTAAGAGTTTGTTGATGAAGAGTGCTGAGGTCGCCGCCGTCCGGACCGCTATCACATTCTATGCGTGCCTTGCTGACAGATGGGCGGCAAGCAGTGTTTCCCAACGTGGATCCGTATGCAAGGACTCAAGGTCAGCAATTTCTTGCGCTTTGTCCTGCGTTACGATTCCCTTTGCGATAGAGACCTTCAGGTATTCAAAGGCCTCATCTTTCTCACCCTGAAGTGAGGCTACACGTGCTAGCTCTAGTGCGAAGACACCGTTTGTCTCGCGGTTCCATTGTTTGAGTTGCGAGCTGAAACCCGAGAGGAGGGTCGAGGTGTCAAGACGCAATCGCTTGTTCACCCAAAGCAGATCAAAGTGAGCATCAATCCACTTGGCGCACAGATCTGGGTCTTGTGATGAAATCCTCCCTTGCAGCTGCTTTAGAGTACTCTCTATGGTCTCTCGACTCTCTTTCGGAGCCTTCTCAAGGTCGTTCACAGCTTGAACATACTTGTGATCTTCAGTCGGGTCCGCACCGATGTGCAATTCCGATTTCATGGCATTGGTCACCATATTGAAGTCACTCATGTAATCATATGCTCCATCAATAACATCCTTATAGGTGGAATACCCCTTTCTTTGCTCGAACAACCCGATTTCTACGATAACAGGAATGACACTAATATATAGCTCATAGGATATCGTAGTTTCATCGTATATTTCAAGATATTGGAGCCTCTTGGTTGGATCTGTGAGTACCGACTCAAGCTCGACACGCTCAATCTGCCAAGTCTCTCTGAGAAACTCTCTAAGAATAGCCAGCGTCTCAACAAATCTTGGGTCGCCCACATTTCTTACCCGCAAATGCGGATAATTTGTATCTCGACACAGAGTAGAGTACATCACAGTACTTATGTAGCTGAGCGAAAAGGCATTCTTTCGAAATCCGTCTCCAGTCGCAGTCCTCTCGATCAATTCACCTTGACACTCCTCAAACGGTCCCAATTCGTAATTCTCTCTGGATACGGTCAACAGTAGCCCTCGCTGAAGCATCTTTCCCAGAGCACGTAGAGTGTCTTCATTCCCATGCCCGAAAAGGCTGAGGTGATTGCAGACATCCTTCACTCTTACGGTGTATTGCTCCTGTTGATATACATATTGCAGAACCCTAATTCCAACTAAGCGATCTTTGTATTTAGGACCGAATCCGAAGACGTTTGCAATGTGCGGTTTGTTTGACCTAAGACCCCATGGATTCAGCATGTACCGTTCCAGAGAATGATCCGAGCGCAACACTTGGTCGGTCAGGTAACGTTCGTCCCATTGAGCCGCTATGTCTACGATACTCTGAGCAAATACAACTGCATCCCTGATTTGTATGCCAAAGTAGGAATCAAAGAAAGTCCTGAAATGTGGTCGTTTCAGCCTACTGTAAATGGCATTAAGGTTACTGATAAACACATCCGGTCTCTGAATGTTCTTGAGACGGTCTGCCAAGAGCGTCATGTCCTTGTCTTTCTCCTCAAGGTACACCCGTAGCCGCTCAAGAACGACCTCATAAGCTGTAGGACCAATATGCTCAACAACATCACCAGTGCTCCTGCGAGATCTCCAGTTGATTAACGTCTCTGGACGGCAGGCAGCAATCATGAGTGGGTATTGCTTCTGATTTACGTCCAGCAGGAGCGTAACAATTGCCTCCTGTACTTCCTGCGGTGACGCATCCAGGTTGTCAAACACAATAAACATACATAGATGCTCGTTCTTACAACGATGCTCTCTCAGCCATCCACAGAAATGCAAGACGAACTTCACAAGGTCGATTAGTGAATCGTCGGGAACTGCATCCGCAATCTGATGGAAGGATTTCGGGTGCTCTCTCTCTAGTCCATAGCGCAACATCGTAGTGAAGTAATCCTGCCGGGAGGGCCTTTCCAGCTGAAACAAGTGTTCTATGAAGGCTCTGTAGCGTTCTTCGAAAGAACCATTAAGTGACTGTTGCAACTCGCCAACAACCTCATTGAACACATTTTTGAACAATCCTGCGCGGCTCTTCAGCTGCTTTGGATCAATACTTAAGTAAAATTTCGGGCGATTAGGGTAGGAAGGGCATTCTTTGTCCAAGCTGCAATCCTTGCAACGTTCGAGGTAATTACTCCAAATGTAGCGCAGCTTATGAGTCTTCCCGCAACCTGTATCACCAACCAATATGACATTTGAGTCTGAAGGTGCATGAATGCGTTCCGTAAACACATGCTCGTATGTTAAACGATCTTCAGACTCCTTGTTCTTGGCCAAGAGAGTTCTCAACTTGTTGATGAATTCACCCCCAAGATTCTTGGCCTTGCCAAATGTTCCGCCCGAACCCTCCTCCCTGAATTCCTTCGCGATGTAAGTGTCAATCAGTCTATCAGGTATGTTGGGAGTCGAATCCAACCTTCCCTCATTGTCAAACGTCACTTGGAAGACTTGGTTTTTCAACTGGACATAGAGTTCTGCAAAAGCCTGCTCCGGCCTATCTTTGCCGGTGACCAGCCGCCATAGTGGAATTGGCTTGTTCTTACCGAGTGCTGCTGCCATAGGATTAACCTTCCATATGCCACGTTGCGCTGCAAATCGTTCTCTCGATATTGCGCATCACTTGTAGCGTTGCTTGATCCACCTTCTGTCGCCACAAAAGAACGCTACTCCTCTGCAAATCCGTTCCAACCTTAACAACCCGCATGCCTTCACCTCTACCAAGTCGAGATGATGTGCGAAGCACCAAGCGTACGACTGCTGCTGTTCACATCAAGACTTCTGGCACAGCCGTTTAGCGGTTCTCCTCAGTAGGCGACATATGGCTCGGCTGAAGAATGGGCTGAACCAAGTCTTGATACAGCAAACACACCATAGACACGCTGCTCAAGACGACAGGAGGTAAGATAGTCCCGTTCTGTGCACGAACCAAGCTGAAAGGAGGTGAACTTGGACATTTCCACACTCAAAGTCGTCGATGTGAGCAGACAAAGACATATGCCTAGAGTTTGACGCCTGTGACTGATTTGTGGCTGCTTTCTGTCCAAATCAATACAGGGCCATCCAAAGTGGCACTTGAGCTCACCGAAGCTACTTTGTTGCCGCATTGGCCATTGTGTTGTTGATCAATCAGATGTGAAGTCTTCTGGATTGCTTTTTAAGTCCCTGGTGTCTGCCATTCCACCACTCCGGCAGATATGTTTCGCAGCAACAAGTTACGCCGATCTGTATCGGAGCGCAAGAGAGTAAAAGTCCCTGGTGTCTGTATGGCATACCGATCTAATTCTCTGGGATCCAACCTCTTCTTGGCTGACCTACGGAGTAAAAGCGCGACCACAATTTGGCCTCATTAGCCATCTTCTTCGTGACTCTATGGTACGCTGCCTAGCTCAGCGGACAAGCCGTCTTTGTGGTCGGTATCAGCATCTTGGCGAGGGGCAAGTGCGCGTGGGGTGGGTTCAATGCTGCGACATAGCCTTTACGTGGATTTTGGACCAACGCTCGGTATTCGGAAGTATCCTTCGTCGTCAATCTCCGCGACTTTGTCGCGCGTGGATGGATAGCCGAGTGGCCAGCGCTCGAGTTCCACCGACGTGGTGTGCAGAAGGTGCAAAAAGGATCGTAAGCAAACGTACGCGGAAAGTTCCAGGTTGGCCATGTCGATGGGCTCTGGCCGTCTGAGTACCAAGCTGAACGACGTCGCGGTCT
Organism: uncultured Planctomycetales bacterium; assembly: GCA_964615635.1. Classification (GTDB taxonomy): domain Bacteria; phylum Planctomycetota; class Phycisphaerae; order UBA1845; family PWPN01; genus JAUCQB01. Next base: position 4,420 of record CAZTQK010000117.1, on the reverse strand, counting down.
CGTTGAGATTGAATATCGTCTTCCCGTGACCCTCGTGTTTCTCGGCATCACGGATCCACTTCAGCAACGCGTACTCCGATGAATTGCGTAGCGCGTTACACTCGTCGGCCAATCGTTGCGAGTGCAGCCTAAGCGGTTTCACCAGCTCTCCGTAATTGAACCCCATGGTCTCCTTGCCTTTGAAGTCGAAAAACCAGCCGATGAATTTTGAGTAGATATCCAGTGACGACCTAAAAGAGTCCGCCAACGTGAAGCAGAAGAACGTGTCTACGTACGCCTTTGGCAATTCCGCACCGGTCGTGCGGCGCAGTTGAACCTTGCCAGTGAAATGCTCGACCGCGATGAAGAACGGATCCAGTCGCTCGATACAAGCCTCGTACTTATCCAACGCGGCGACATTCCGGAAGTACCGCGTCATGTGGAATACGGGTGGGCTCTGGCTGGAGTCGATGTAGCGGCGCACGCTCGTCGGCAGGCCATGCTTGGGTGAACCCAAAAGTGCGTCGACCTGGCGGAACTCAGCGCACATGTCGTCGACGATAGCTTGCGCGTCGATGTCGGTGAAATCTACCGCCATAATTCCATCGTGAGGGACTCTTAGGCCTGTGACCAATTTGTGACTGTAGCCGGTCACAATCGATACAAGTCAATACAAACCAATACGCGAGATTCCGCATGCTAATTCGTTCGCCAACAATGCATTGCCTTGTGAGTCAATCGCCTGCCGAATCGTCCTGATCGCTTTTTAAGTCCCTGGTGTCTGCCATTCCACCACTCCGGCAATTAATAGCCAAACAATAAGTTATACGGTCTGCGGTGCATACGCAAGAGCCAAAACGTCGCTGGTTGCCGTGGTATCCGCATGCGACAACCGCCTGAGCTGGTCGCCCACAGCTCTGCTGTGGGCCCTTGCCCCGGCGACCGCAAATGATCGAGCTGTAGTCCCTACTTGGGACGGCAGGGCGTGCCCTCACCGATGGACATCGTGGACATGACCGTGAGTGAATAACGTTAGGTTCGCACAGCAGAGCTATGGACTACCCGTTCAGGCAAGCGGCAAATCCGATCAGACGTGGGAATACGAACGCTTGACACGGCCCCGTCGAAAGCGTCACCTTTCCCCCTACCAGGAGGCCAAAGCAATGGCGGATTCATTTCACGAACGGGTGATCGCGGCCCTCAAGCGCATTCCCAAGGGGCGGGTGGCGACCTATGGTCAGATCGCCGCGCTGGCGGGCAACCCGCGAGCGGCGCGACAGGTCGTGCGGGCGCTGAATACGTCCAGCCGGACCGAGCGTCTCCCCTGGCACCGGGTGATCAACGCGCAGGGGCGGATCGCACTCCCGCGGGGCGGAGGATTCGAGATGCAGCAGGCGATGCTGCGCGACGAAGGAGTGGTCACCGATGAATTCGGCTGTCTCGATTTGGCGAAGTACCAGTGGCGGCCGCGCTCCTAGCGGCGGCTGAGACGTTAGCTAATGCTCCTCTTCGGACTCTTCGGGCTCCTCGGGCTCTTCAGGCTCGCCCGCCTCGTCGGCGCTTTCGGCCCCCTCGACATCGACCAGCCGGGCTTTCTTCCACGTCTCGCCGAGAACCGCGGTGGCCTCGACATCGGCGGCAACCACGAACTCCTCGGGGACAAACACCGAGTATCCGCCGCCGGCCGCGGAATACGACGACACCCCCATTTGGCCGGTCACACCAAAAAAGCCGACGCCCGAGCGGATGACATTCGGGATGCCGCGCGACTGCAGGACGCCGGCCAGCATCTGCGCATACTCGCGCGAGGTCAGGCGGCCCAGATGCACCCAGTCCATGGTTTCGTCCGACAGGTCCTCCCCCTCGTCGAGCGGCGGCAGGGCGGCCACCAGCTTCTCCTCGCAGTCGGGGCAAACCGAGACGTTGGGTTCATACTCGAAACGGCACTTGGGACAGAACGGCATACGCGACCATCCTTGCATGAGTGTCGGGCGATCCACAGGCCCTCGCGACCGGGCGCCCGCACACCCATGATACTCCCCCGCCCGCATGGTATTCAATCGAAAACTGCGGCCCGGCGGACCTAGCCGAACAGCCCGCGCACGGCCGCGAGAAGGTCCAGGAGCACGACGGCGGAGACGACGATGACGGCGATGAGGATCCATCGCACGAAGGTTGCGCCGCGCCGGACCGCCAGGCGGGCGGCCACCCAGGCGCCGAGCATGTTGCCGACCGCCAGCACCAGTCCCGGCAGCCAGGCCACCTGGCCGTTGATGATGAACACGACAAGGGCGAACGCGGTGAACGCGAGCACGATCAGGTTCTTGACGGCGTTCGCCCCGACCAACTCGTACCCCGAGACCAGCACCAGCCCGGCCAGCAGGAATATTCCCACCCCCGCCTGGATGAAGCCGCCGTAGATCCCGATGAGGAAAAGGACCGCCACCTGCAGCCATCCGGGCCGCCGCCCCAGCATCTCCGGCCTTCCCGTAAGCCAGCGGCGGGGGCGGACAATCACCACCCCGAGCATGACGACCATGAGGACGCCGATCACCGTCTCCATCGCGTCCTCGTTGAGATTGACGGCGATCTGCGCGCCGAGGACCGCGCCGGCGATCGCCGGCAGCGCCAGCAGCAACCCCCGCCGCAGATCGACCGCCTTGTCGCGGCGGAACCTGTCGACGGCCACGACCGTCTGCAGGAGGATCGCGACCCGGTTGGTGCCGTTGGCGACGTTGGCCGGCAGGCCGAGGAAAATCAGCAGCGGGAGACTGATGAGCGAGCCGCTGCCGGCGAGCGTGTTGATGAACCCGCAGCCGAATCCGGCGGCGATCACCAGCGGATAGAGATACCATTCCATCGCGTCTTTTTCCCCGGGGACAGCGGCTAGATCTGCACCGTCAGCCACTTCCCCTTGCGGTAATACCAGTACATGGCCCCGGCCGACAGCACTCCCGAGCCGGCCAGGGTCCACCAGATCGCCTCCTGCGGAAGGGCCAATACCTTGACCAGCAGGAGGATCGGCAGCACCTGCAGAAACCATCCGTGGACCATGCTCACCACCATCGCCGGCGTGTTGAGGCCGACGCCCGAATGAATCTGCACCAGCATCTCGTAGGCCCCGAAGACCGGGAACGAGAGCGCGAATATCCGCAGCAGTGTTATCCCGTGGCCGACGGTCTCGGGAGCATCAAAGAAGAGCCGCATGATCGGCCCGGCGAAGACAAAGACGATCGCGCCGTACAGCGTCAGCACAGCCATGCCGAGCAGCACCGACCGATCGCCGGTGATGCGCGCCCGCTGCGTTTTGCCGGAGCCGACCGTGTGGCCGATGAGCGACGACAACCCGAGCCCGATCCCGACAAGCATCGAAATGCCGAATCCGAACACCTGCAGTCCGACGCCGTAGGCGGCCACCACTGCCGTGCCGAAAATCGCCACCAGCGGCGTGATGACCAGGCGCGAACCGGAGAACGACAATTCGCCGAACAGCGAGGGGATCCCGATTCGCACGATTCTCCACATTGTGGTCAGGCCGACCCGCGTCTGCCCCCGCAGCGTGAGCCGGACATTCGCCGCCCCCCCGTAGAACAGCCCGAGACCGACCAGGAGCGTGAGCGCGAAACTCCCGACCGAGGCAACCGCCGCCCCCCGGATTCCCATCGCCGGCAGGCCGAACCAGCCGAACATGAGCACCGGGTCGAGCCCGATATTGAGCAGGTTGGAGCCGAGCATGAGGATCATCGCCATGTTCGGATTGGCCACCCCGCGCATGGCCGTGAAGATCGTGTAGGTCGCGTACATGACGGGCACACCGAGGAACATGATCCGGCCGTATGCCACGCCCATGGCGAGCGCCTCCCCCTCCGCGCCGACCAGGCGGAGCATCGGCTCAGCGAACCGCCATCCGGCCAGGCCGAAAACCGCCCCGAAAACGAGCTTCAGCAGCAGCGATTCCTTGATCGCCCCCGCCGCCGCGTCGAAATATTTCTCGCCGTAGCGCCCCGAGATCACGGCCACCGATCCCGGCCCGACCAGGCTGTTGAACGAGAAGACGACCCAGAGGATGTTGCCGAAAAACGTGACCGCCGCCACCCCCGCCTCGTTCTGCGGAAGACGGGCGACCCAGAAAGTGTCGGCGAACGTGTAAATGCTCTGGCTGAGAAACCCGAACATCGACGGCAGCCCCATTTTGAGGATGGCGCCGAGGATCGAGCCTTCGGTGTAATCGGTGCGCTTCTGCTCAGGGGCCGGCTTCATGGTGTCATTCGCCGAGGCAAATGGCCCAAGATACGCTCCCCGGGCGGCCTTGGCAACGAGGCGACCGGCCCCGCCGCGAAAAAGCCCGCGGGCGCGGGCTTCAATATGGTGGTGGGGGGAGGATTCGAACCTCCGAAGGCTTCGCCGACAGATTTACAGTCTGTTCCCTTTGGCCGCTCGG
>CAZTQK010000116.1:0-15072 GCA_964615635.1 uncultured Planctomycetales bacterium | reverse complement strand
GCATCGTCTTGCCGTCGCAGATCCCGGACTCGTAGATCAGCAGCGCGTTGGGCGCATTGATGAAGTTTGCCGTCATGATGCCGACCATGGGGAGGCCCGTGCCCGCGAACACGATGTCGTCGTTGCGCACCTGGTGGGCGATCTGGATGGCCATCAGCTCCGGGAGGATGAACTCGCCCGGCTTCGCCGGCTCATCGGGGATCTTCTCGATCAATTCCATCAACTGTTCCATTGTTTTTGCCATAGTCGTGTTCCCCCCTTTCTTTAGTAGCCGCTCATGGCGACGGACAGAGGCATCTTCATCCTGGGTGCCGGTTTCTTGCCTCTCATCATCCTCGTGCTGTAGCCGGTGACGCTGTCAGCCTTGAGGTCGAGGAGCCGCTTGGCGCCCAGTTTCACGATGAAGTCCTCCCAGCTCTTGGGCCCGTAGATCCACTCGTCGAGCCATTTCTTCTGGTCTTCGACGTTGCGGGAGACCTTGTCCATGTCGCGCATGAAGGGCGCGTCGTAGTCGTAGTAGAAGGGAACGGAGCTCGGGAAGGCGCCCCAGGGGCATTCCACGATGGCATCCACCACGAAGTAGGGGATCTGGTTGCCCTCGGGCAGCTTCCTCATTTCAGACTCGGGAACGATTTCCTCGGCCAGGATGACGACCTTGTCGGCCGCGTAGGCGATCTCCTTGTCGATCGTGCCGACGCCGCGCCAGCGGGCCGTGCCCTTGTCACCCGCCTGGGCGACGTGGATGATGGCCAGCTCGGGCCGCGCAGCGGGCAGCAGGACCGTCTCACCCTCACCCCAGAAGGGCTCTTCGATCTGGATGAACTTCTTCTTGGGGATCTTCGCGTTCTTGCCGTCGCGCATGCCGGCCCTGCCGAGCGCGTCGTACTTGGGATTGTAAAGGTCGGAGCCGAGCGGCGCATTGTAGGGAATGAACGGCGCGCCGATCGCGCCGGCCAGGAAGCGCATGGCCATGGCGCCGTGCGAGTAGTCCTCGAGAATCATCTCCCCCTTCTTGTAACGCCTCTCGAGGTTGACGTCCAGCTTACCGGCCATCTCGCCCCAGCCCATCCAGTCCGTCTCGTAAATCTTGATGGCGCCGGCCGCATTCAGAAGCCAGGTGCAGCAACTCCCGTGACGGTCAATGACGTGCAGGTTCTTCACCCCCTGGCGTACCGTCTGCCAGGCAAAGGCGAAGGGGTTCCGGTTGAAGCCCGTGAAACCACTCCAGGCGACCATGGCCCCGTCGTGCATGAAAGCCTTGCAGGCCTCCTCCAGGGACATGATCTGTGCCTTCTTGGTCTGTGTGCGAAGACGTGGCATTGTTACCTCCTTTTCGGTACTCGTAGAGCCCCACGATCAGTAATGATGATGAGCACGAAAGACTCCCCCAAAAAATCCTGAAATTCGGCTGTTCACCTCCTTTCCGGTTGAATATGAGAAAAGCTCAGACCCTGACTGCTGACGCTTTGCTCCGGCCTGATTGCGACGCGACAAACCCCCCTCGGGGCCGTCCTGCCCGGCGCGGGCGCAACTCCGCTGTGCGTGCCTGTTTGTGGGAACGGGTGAAGCCAGGGGCATTGCCGTCTCTCCTGTGGCCCCTGGACACGATACCGGTTTATCGATGGGGTTTGCCTCGCGGGCCGCTTTCTTGCAGGCCCCGCCTCTGGTTGACTGCGTTCCCTATCGATATCCCCGCCGGGCGGGGAAACTGGTCATCGGATGAGTGAATATGAGGCACCCGGAACAGTGAAATCCCGGGTGTTGCCGCGATTGTAACGTAACATGGGCTTTATATTAATCGTGGCCGCACTGTCAAGAAAAAATTGGCCTTTTCCCCGGAAAAATCAGCCCTGGCGCGCCGTCCCGGCCGGTCGCCGCATCGGCCGTTCACCGGCCGGCCCGGTCTTTTGTTTCAATTCGGGGTCGATAGTGGTATAAAGTCATGTCTGATGGCTCAAAACGGTCTGTCACGACAGGCCGGATAGACCGATTACGGAGGTAGATGATGCATCATCGCAATCGTTGGACGTGGGCCCTCGCGGCGGTTCTCAGCATGGTCCTTCTGGCGGGCATGGCCGGCTGCAGCAAGGAAAGCAAGAAGGAGAGCCATTTCAAGAAGGGCGAGACCTACCTGTCGGAAAGCAAGTTCCGGGAGGCCGTCATCGAATTCAAGAACGTCCTGCAGATCGACCCCAATGACGCGAAGGCCCAGCACAAGCTCGGCATGGCCCAGCTTGGGGCGGGCGACCCCCGCGAGGCCTATGCGGCATTCAGCAAGGCGGTCGAGCTCGACCCGAATTTCCTCGAGCCCCGCCTGCAGCTGGGCCGTCTTTACCTCATGGCCCGGGATTCCGAGAAGGCCCGCGAGCAGGCAAGGCTGATCCTCGAAAAGGACCCGAAGAACGCCCAGGGGCACCAGCTGATGAGCATGGTGTACCTTGGCGACCGCAAACTCCCGGCGGCCATCGCCGAAGCCGCAAAGGCCGTCGAGGCCGACCCAAAGAGGGCGGAGACCCACCTGCATCTGGCGGGGCTGCACATCCTGAACAAGGACCTGCCCAGGGCCGAGGAGGCCTTCAAGGCCGCCGTGGCGGCCGAGCCCAATTCCCTACAGGCACGGCTGGCCCTGGCGGGCTTCTACGCGCGATCGGGCAGGCAGAAGGAGGCGGAGGAGGCCTACGTCGAGACGACGAAGATGGCCGGCAAGGAGCCTGCGGCCTGGATTGCCCTCGGGAACTTCTACATCGCGCAGAGGCGGCTCGAGGATGCGGAGAAGCAGTTCGTCCAGGCCGCCGAGGTCGCCCCCAAGAAGGCCGCCGCCCTCATCTACCTGGGCGATTTCTACATGGCCTGGAACAAGCGCGACAAGGCCCTCGAGAGCTACAGGAAAGCCGCCGACAGCGAGCCCGACAGCATCGCGCCCCAGGTAAAGCTCGCCGAGCACTACCTGGCCGACCGCAAGATCGACGAGGCCTCCAAGGCGCTCGAGAAGATCCGGAAGATCAACCCCAAGAGCCACGAGGCGACGATCATCCAGGGCCGGATCCACGTGGCGAAAAACGAGTTCACCGAGGCCGTCACGCTGCTCCAGGGCTACCTGAAGGACAACCCGAAATCGGCCACGGGACACTACTACCTGGGGCTTGCCCAGCTCGGCAACCGCGACGTGCAGCAGGCCAAGGCCCGGATCACCGAGGCCGTCAATCTCAACCCCCGGTGGCTCGAGCCGCGGCTCGTCCTGGCCGACATCGCGCTTTCGACGGGCGACAGCAAGACGGCCATCGAGACCCTCCAGGCGGTTCTCAAGGAGGATCCGAAGAACGCCCGCGCGCTGATGGGGCTGGGCAACGCCTACGCCGTGAAGGGCGACTGGGGGCGGGCGGGGAGCACATTCGAGGAACTCATCAAGATCAACCCCCAGAACGCCGCGGCCTACGTTCAGTCGGGGCGCGTCTACCTCGCCCGCAAGCAGGAGAAGGAGTCCCTCGCCCGCTTCGAGAAGGCCCTGACGCTGCAGCCGGGGGCAGCCGAGCCCCTGCGCTTCATCGTCAACTCCCATATGGCCCGGGGCGAGACCCAGAAGGCCATCGACCGGGTCGAGGCCCAGCTCAAGGCCGCACCCGGCAACCCCTACTTCTATAACCTCCTCGGGGCCCTCTACGAGACGAAGAAGGACACGGCATCGGCCGAGCAGTACTACCGCAAATCCATCGAGTCCAACCCCGACGCGCCCGATCTCTACGTCTCGATTGCCAGCTTCTACGTGAGGCAGAACATGGCCGACAAGGCCTTGAGCGAGCTCAACGCGGCCCTCCAGAAGAACCCCAACTCGATTTCGGCCCTCATGGCCCTGGCCGGCATCTACCAGGGCCAGAACAAAAACGACCTGGCGAAGGAAAACTACAAGAAAGTCCTGAAGATAAACCCCAAGTTCCCCCCGGCGGCCAACAATCTGGCCTACATCTACGCCGACGAGAATACCAACCTGGACGAAGCCCTCACCCTGGCCCAGGCTGCCAAGGAGGCCCTTCCCGACAACCCCTACATGGCCGACACCCTGGGGTGGGTCTACTACCGAAAGAACGTCTACACAAGGGCCATCGTCTACCTGAAGGAAGCGGCAGAAAAGCTTCCCAACCAGCCCATGGTCCGCTACCACCTCGGCATGGCCTATCACAAGAACGGCAATGCCGACCTCGCCCGGAAAGAGCTCACGAAGGCCCTCGAACTCGATCCGAAATTCAAGGGAAACGAGGAGGCGAGGGCAATCCTACAAAAAAAGTAAGGCCGTAAAGGGGCAATCTACAAAAAAAGGAGGTCGGTTTTTTCAGCCGGCCTTCTTTTTTGTTCTCCCCGTTACTAACGCGGAAAAATATAAATCGTCAGTATTTTCGATACATTGTAGAAATTTGATGTAAAAAATACCGACAAATTGAAAAAATTTCTTGCCCTGGAACCCGCATCAGCTGGCGTTTTCGTTGTAATACTTTAATATTATTGTTGATTATTGAATTTTGGGGATGCCCTATTTGGAATGATAGTTGCAGCCTCAGAAGGCGATACCGTTCAGCACGGTCGATTGAAAGATCGCACTGCGGAAGTCTTTCAAAACAGACGTTTCCTGGCCGGGTGTTTTCCTCTCCCCTTCCTTAACTCAAGGGCTGTATGGATCGGGGCCGAGAAGTCTGTTGCATCGGTTTGGTTCGATTCATTTTTCAAAAATATGTAATCGAGGGGGCGAAGCTGTATCCAGCAGAGAAAATTTAGGCATTTCGGGCAGACGAATAATTCATACTTTCGTCGTATTGCTTTCCACAATCGGTTGCATAGAATGCTGTCTATTGGCGAAGCGGTGAAAAAATTGAAAACCGTAAACTTTTTTTACAATTATTTATTGCCTTGAGAAATACGCCTACATATAATGACTCACCAGTGTCCACTCGCTATCGGTGCGCCTCGCGGCATCGGGAACCTTTATCTGCGGGGCCGGATCGGCCCGTCTACCTGATCTCGGGAGTGAAAGGATGAAAAGGGTTCAGATCGCAGGTCTGTTGTTGCTGGCGTTTTGTCTGCTGTCCGTTCCTTCTCTCACCGCTGCCCAGCAGGCGAGCCCCGATGCGGGCAAGGCGGAGAAGAAGCCGACGCCGGCTAGAGAGGAACTCATCAAGAAGCAGGAGAAGGCTGCGGTGGCAGCCGACAGCGGAAGCTACATCATCGGCCCCGAGGATGTCCTCTACATCTATGTCTGGAAGGAGGACAACCTGTCCCGCACCGTCCCGGTCCGGATGGACGGCATGATCTCCATCCCCCTGGTCGACGACGTGAAGGCGGCAGGTCTCACGCCTCTGCAATTGAAAGAACTCCTGCTGACAAAGCTTCGGGAATACGTGGACACCCCCGACGTCACCGTCATCGTCACCGAGGCCAACAGCTACAAGGTTTTCGTGCAGGGCGAAGTCAGAAGGCCGGGCGTGATGCGGCTTCGCACGGAGACCTCCCTCGTGCAGCTCATCGTCATGGCCGAAGGCTTCACCGATTGGGCGGACAAAAAAAAGATCACGATCATCCGGAAAGAGGGCGGAAAAGAGACCCGCATCCGGGCCAACTACAAGAAGATCATCGACGGTGACGAGAAGGACATCATTCTCAAGTCTGGCGATATCATCATCGTTCCAAACTAGTGTCCCATCCCGGAAAACCATTCAATACGTATCCGGGCGGGATCGTCCTTCATGCAAAACCGTCATCGCGAGGAGGCGCAGCCGACGTGGCGATCTACGATTGAGAACTCGCAAAGGAAATTTTCTCAACGGAGGATTGCCGCGCTTCGCTCGCAATGACGATTTTGTTAGACTCATCAAGAATCTGGCTGGACAATCATTGTAAATGGACTTCTGAGACAGGATACAAGCACTCAAACCTATTAGTTTCAAAAGGAGGGGGACCCTTGAAACGCATGAGATCGACCGCGACGCTGTGTCTGTTTGTCCTGCTTTTCCTGTCGACCCAAGCAGCCGGTCAGACGTCCGCACCCGACGCGGCCGGCTCATCCGGCGGATCCGCCGCCGCCGAGAAGCCGGGAACAGGCCCCTCGGGGCCGCCCGCACCGCTCTTCATCACGGGCGAGAGTGGGCCTGCCGGGCCGGTGCCGCTGCCCGGCGAGGCGCGCTTCGAGCTCAGGCCCTTCGTGACCGTCCAGGCTCGGTACACGAGCAATGTGGACCTCCTGCCCGACGGCCCCGGCAAGAAGGAGGACTGGATCAACACCGTCTACCCGGGAATCGCCTTCATCAGCAATGACGCCCGGCTCGGCGCCGAATTGAATTACCGCGCGGGGTTCAACTTTTACGCCCACGAGAGCGACCGCAACTACGTCAGCCACGACGGCCTTGTCAATCTTCGGTACAACCCCGATCCGAACCTGACCTTCCGCCTGCGGAATTTTCTCCAGCGCTCCGACGACCCGCGCCAGCAGCTCTACGGGGCAGGCGAGACGGGCTACTTCCTGACATCGTTTGCAGGCAGGCAGCGGTACTGGCGCAACGTGCTCGAGCCTTCGGCCGACTGGCGGTACGGAAAGGACAGCACGGTCGGGCTGTACTACCGCAACCACATCCTGCGAAACGACAGCAGCGCATACGAGGACAGCACCGAGAACTACATCAGCCCGCGCCTGACCCACTGGTTCGACCCGCGCAACGGGATCGTGCTCCAGTACGGCTATACCGACGGCGAGTTCCAGCGGTCCCCGGACTTCACGGGTCATCGGGCCTACGCGCGCTACAACCATCGCACGAGCCCCAGGACGACGCTCTTCATTGACCACGAATTCCTCTTCCGCGACTACGACGACCCGGGCATCGACTACACGGTCAACGCGCCCACCGTGGGGGTCGATTACGCGTTCAGCCCGACCCTGAGGGGAACGGCCCAGGCCGGCTACTACTGGCAGAACCCTTCGCGGTTCGAAGGCAAGGACGGGTTCAAGGGGCTGCTCAGCCTCACGCAGCGCGACAGGCTCACGACGTATACCCTGATCCTCGAGAGCGGCTACCGGGAGGAGAACTTCTCGGCCGAGAACCTGGGCTTCACGCAGTATTACCGGGGGACGGCCGTCGTGAACCACCGGCTCACGGAACGGCTCAGCGTGGGGCTGATCGGCATTGCGGAGTATGCCGACTACGCGCAGAGCGACCGCCAGGACTGGATCTACACGGCCAACGTCACGGCGGACTACAGGATCCTGCGCTGGCTCACCGTCGGCGCGAGAGTAGGCTACCAGGAGAACGATTCGAACATCCCCTCGGTGAGCTACGACGAGTGGCACGCGTTTCTGACCCTGACGGCAAGCTACGACGTCTTTTAATGTCAATGCGGCGCGCACAGCGCACAACCCTGCCGGGTGCGCCTCGACGGACGTGAACGGATTCGAACCACTGGAGCACAAATGATAAATCCCGGACGGTCATACAACATTGAAGACTACAAGGAAATCTTCCTGCGCCGCAAACTGTACTTCGTGATCCCTCTGATTGCCGTATTTCTGGGCGCGTGCCTGTGGGCCGCCTTCGCGCCCCGGCAGTACATGGCCTCGACCCTTGTCCTGGTGACCCCCCAGAAGGTCCCGTCGGAACTCATCCGTTCCACCGTGACGAGCGGCATTGCCGAGCGTCTGAACTCCATCAGCCAGGAGATCATGAGCCGCACAAGGCTCGAGGCGATCATCGACGAGTTCAAGCTCTACCAGGAAGAGGCCCGTTCGATGCAGCGTGAGCAGATCGTCGAGCTGATGCGCAAGAACATCAGGGTGGAACTGCCGAAGCGGTCGACCGAGACCTCCGGGTATTTCGCCATCAACTACACGTCGAAGGACCCCCGCATCGCGGCCGCCGTGGCCAACAGGCTCTCGTCGCTCTTCATCGAGGAGAACCTGAAGCAGCGGGAGCAGCAGGCCGTCGGCACCTCGGAATTCCTGGCGAGCGAGCTGAAGGCCACCAAGGAGCGCCTCGAGGCGCAGGGAAGGGAGCTGGCCGACTTCAAGCGCAAGCACATGGGACAGCTGCCGGAGCAGAGGGACACGAACATCAAGATGCTCGAACAGCTGCAGCTGATGTACCAGAGAAACGAGGAAAGTCTCCGGGCCGCCCAGGACCGCCAGCTGCTCATCGTGCAGCCCGGGGGCGAGGGCACCGCAGATGCCAAGGCACGGGGGAGTTACGAGTCGCAGCTGGACGACATGAACAAGAAGCTCGCGGAGCTGCAGGCCCGGTACACGGAGCGCCATCCCGATGTCGTGGCCCTCAAGCGGAAGATCGCGGAGATGGAGCGCCGCAAGGACGTCTTCAACATCAACAACGACCCGCGGTACCGCGAGCTCGGGATGGAGATCCAGAGGCGCCAGCAAGAAAGCGAGAGGCTGCGGGCCCAGATCAGCCAGTACCGCGCAAGAATCGAGGGGGCCACCCTGCGGGAGCAGCAGATGTCATCGCTCGTCCAGGAGTACGAGAACACCAAGAAGCTCTACGAGTCGCTTCTGAAGAAAAGCGAGGAGGCCCAGCAGGCCGAAAACCTCGAGCGCCGCCAGAAGGGCGAACAGTTCCGGGTTGTCGACCCGGCCCGGGTGCCCGAAAAGCCTGTCCAGCCCGACATCCCGAAGACGCTCCTCATCGGGCTCTTCGGAGGCCTCGCCTGCGGATTGGGAGGCATCTTCGTCCGCGAGCAGCTCGACCGCTCCTTCCGCGACCCCGAGGACGTGGAGGCCACCCTGGGCTTCAGGGTTCTTGCCAATATCCCCAGAATCATTGCCAAGGCACAGTGACCATGTACAGAAAATTCTACGCGCTGAAAGAAAAGCCTTTCGAGATCACGCCGGACCCCCGGTACCTGTACCTGAGCGAGACCCACCGGGAGGCCCTTGCCCACCTGACCTACGCCCTGAACGAGGGGAAGGGGTTCACGGTGGTCACGGGCGAGGTCGGCACGGGGAAGACGACGCTCGTGCAGATGCTCCTCTCCCGGCTCGACAGCCACACGCGGATCGCCCACCTCTTCAACCCGAAACTCGGCACCCGGGATTTCTTCAAATACATTTGCCAGGACTTCGGTCTGAAGACGGACGGGCTGACCACCAAGGGGGAATTCCTGACCCTGCTTCACTCCTTCCTCATGGAGTGCTACGCCCGGCAGGAACGGGTGGTGCTCATCGTCGACGAGGCCCAGACGCTCTCGCCCGCGCTGCTCGAGGAGGTGCGGCTGCTGACCAATCTCGAGACGCCGAAGTCCAAGCTCCTGCAGGTGATTCTCCTGGGGCAGCCCGAACTGGACAAGACGCTTGCCCGGAGCGAGTTCCGGCAGCTCAAGCAGAGGATTTCCCTGCGCTTCAACCTCAAGCCCCTGAACAGGCGCGAGACGGGCGAGTACATCGTCCGCCGGCTCAAGGCGGCAGGGGCGAGGAACACCGATCTCTTTGACGAGAGCGCCGTGAAGGAGATTTTCCGTTACACGAAAGGCATCCCCCGGCTCATCAACGTCGTCTGCGACAATTCGCTGATGACGGGGTTCGTCTACGAGAAGCACCGGATCGGCCGCGAGATCGTCCGGGATGTCATCCGTGACATGGAGGGCCCGGCCGAACGCCTGGGGTGGAAGGCCGTGTTCCTGCCGGCCGTCGTGATCCTGATCCTGGCAGGTGCGCTCATCGCCTGGTGGGGCGGTTTGAGCTTCGGGGACCGCCCGCTTGCGGGAGAGGGCACCCAGAATATGTTCCGCGGCAAGGTCATGAAGGCCCTCGAGATCACCTCCCTGGAACGCAGCGAGAAGGCGGCCGAAGCAGCCGGCGCCGCTGGATTTCCGGGCGGGCAGGGGGTCCCCTCCGCCGCGGCGGAGCAGAATCGGTAGACACTTCGTTTGCATCACGCACGGCGAAAAATTCATAACTGCTGAAGGCGCAAAGAATGGGCAAGCTCTACAAGGCTCTCGAAAAAGCCGAAAAGGAACGCGACCAGGGTCAGGGGGTGGCGGTCGTCAAGGAGGATGCGGCCGATCAGGCCCGCGAGCCGCAATATGCAGCGGTCTCGGCGCCTGTCTCCACCCGGGCGCCCGAAGGAGCGGGTGCGCCGGACGCAGCAGAACGCAAGCCGGAGCCGGCGCGGCCCGCCGTGCGGATCTCCCTGCCGCCGCTTGAAGAAGTCGTGTTCCCGGATTTCGACGAGAAACTGGTGGCATACCGCGAGCCGGGCTCCGTGGTGTCCGAGCAGTTCCGCAAGCTCCGGACGCAGCTGCTGACGTTGAACCTGCCGAACCTGCCGTGCCGGCCGAAAACGATCATGGTCACCAGTGCCTCACAGGGGGAGGGGAAGACGCTCGTGGCGACCAACCTGGCCACCATATTGGCCCACGACCTGCACTCCTATGCCCTGCTCGTCGACGCGGACCTCAGAAACCCTGCGCTCTCGCGCTGGTTCGGGCTTCAGAACGGCCACGGTCTCTCCGACTACCTGACGGGAAATGCGGAAATCCCGGATCTGCTGCTGAAGACCAGGATCGACAAGCTCACTGTCCTCTCGAGCGGCACCGTGCGGGACAACCCCGTCGAACTCATCGGTTCGAAGAGGATGGAGGCGCTGGTCCAGGAGCTCAAGAACCGCTACAGCGACCGCTACATCATCTTCGATTCCTCCCCGCTTCTGGCCACGACGGAACCCAGCGTGCTGACCAAGCTCGTCGACGGGATCATCCTGGTGGTCCGGGCCGGCATGACGCCCCGGGAAACCGTCAAGCAGGCCCTCTCGACCATCAACACGGAGAAAATCCTGGGCGTCGTCCTCAATGACCTGGAACTGCGATCGAAGGACCTCAATGCCCGTTACTTCGGCACCTCCCGCTACTACTACCGGTACGGCTACAGCACCTCGAAGGAGCAGGGCGAAGAGACGTCCCGGTTCGGTTCCCTGCTGGCGGACATGCGGCGCTTCTTCAAGAGGGGGAGCTGATCGATTGGCAGGATGCATGTCATCACGCGCCGAGCCGTGCGAGGCGCGGTAATCCGCGATACAGACTGCATGGGTGAGAATTCAGGAAGTCTGCCCTTTTTCATGGAATCAGTGAGCGGCGCCGGCCATGGGCATGAAACACCGAGACGGCTGGACAACCCGGCTGGGCCGGTTGGGCGAGTGGGTTCCTGACCCGGCGCGGCGTCGCGGTGCGCGAAAGCGGTCAGCGCCCGCGGCAGAACGTATGCGGCTCATCGGTGGCGGTTTGTAACCGAGGGGGCGCGAGCCTGCCCGGCCGGGACGCCGCGGGCACAGCATCCCGCCGCAGGCGCTTCTGTGATGAAGCGAAATGAATTGTGCCTGAACACAATTTCCGGGTGCGGTCGTTGTATCGCAGACCCGGGCAAGCAATAGGGAGTCTGCAGTGAAACAGTCCAAGAGGGATCTGGGAACATTCGCGTCACCGCGTACAGCAAAGGCGGACGTCTTCGACGGCGTCAGGGGCATGTACAACGAGGACTATTTCAACCGCATGCTTTCCCTCGAGCGCAAGCGGACCCAGCGTTCGAAGAAGCCGTTCCTCCTCATGCTGATCGACATCAAGGGGCTTGTCAACCCCCACCCGAACCTCGCCGTCATCCACGGCATCGGAAAGGCCCTCGACGGGGGCATCCGCGAGACCGACGTGAGGGGCTGGTACAAGAAGGGATTCATCATCGGCGTGATCTTCACCGAGCTCGAAGATGCCCGTGAAGAGGTGCGGGAGCGGATTTTCGGCAAGGTCCTCCTTTCCCTGGCGCGAGAGCTGGAGCCGGAGGAGCTGGCCAAAATCGAGATCGCCTTCCACGTGTTCCCCGAGGACCACGACCGGGGAAACGGCAGCGGCCGCTTCAACATGAGCCTCTACAAGGACATCCTGGAGGGGGAACGCAAGAACGGGCTCTCGCGCAAGCTCAAGCGCCTGATGGACATCGCGGGCAGTCTCCTGGCCCTGATCCTGTTCTCGCCCGTTTTCCTGGCCGTTGCCGCCGCCGTGAAGTGGACCTCCGAGGGCCCCGTGCTCTTCCGGCAGGAGCGCATCGGACAGTGGGGCAAGCCTTTCGTCTTTCTCAAGTTCCGGTCCATGTATGTCAATCAGGCGGACAACCCGCACAGGGTCTATATCGAGAAGCTCATCCGGGAGAACAAGGAGGCCAACGGCGGCCAGGCCGAAAACGGCGAGGCCCCGGTCTTCAAGCTCACCGACGACCCCCGCATCACCCCCGTCGGCCGGTTCATCCGCAAGACGAGCCTCGACGAGCTGCCGCAGTTGATCAACGTGCTCCGCGGCGAGATGTCGCTCGTGGGGCCCCGCCCCCCCGTTGCCTACGAGGCCGATGTCTACGACGTCTGGCACCGGATGCGGCTGCTGACCGTCAAGCCGGGCATCACGGGCCTGTGGCAGGTGATGGGCCGCAGCCGGACGACCTTCGACGAAATGGTCCGCATGGACCTGCGCTACGTCACCGAATGGTCCCTGTGGCAGGACATCAAGATCCTCCTTAAGACCCCCTGGGCCGTCATCGCGGGCAAGGGAGCCTATTAAATCATCGTTTGCAACTAAACTTCCCGGAAAGGTAACCGTTATATGTCTCACGCATCCTCCATTCACGTTGTCAAGTCGGAACACAAGGGAGTTCGGGCGGATTCCATGCTGCGCATCGGTGTCATCGGCTACGGCTACTGGGGCCCGAACATCGTCCGCAATTTCAGCACTGCGGACGGGGCCGCCGTGGTGGCCGTCAGCGACCTGCGGGACGAGTCCCTCAAGAAGGTCGAGAGGGGCTACCCGGGCATCCGCACCACCAAGAGCGCCGATGAGCTCATTCGCGCGACGGACATCGACGCCGTGGCCATCGTGACGCCCGTCTTCACCCACTTCGAGCTGGCCAAGAAGGCCCTCGAGGCCGGCAAGCACGTCTTCGTCGAGAAGCCCTTCACCTACACCGTCGCCGAGGCCGAGGAGCTGATCAACCTGGCCGAGCGGAAGGGGCTGCGCATCATGGTGGATCACACCTTCCTCTTCACGGGGGCGGTGCGCAAGATGAAGCAGCTCGTCGACGACGGGACGCTGGGCAGGATCTACTACTACGACTCCATGCGGGTCAACCTGGGCCTCTTCCAGCACGACGTCAACGTGATCTGGGACCTGGCGCCCCACGACCTGGCCATCATGTCCTACGTCCTGGGGCGAAAGCCGAAGGCCGTGGTGGCCACGGGCTCGGCCCACGTCAAACCCGGGATGGAGGACATGGCCTACCTGACCTTCTACTTCGACGACAACGTCATCGCCCACGTCAACGTCAACTGGCTCTCGCCCGTCAAGGTGCGCACCACCCTGCTGGGCGGCGAGAAGAAGATGCTCGTCTGGAACGACAACGAGCCCGACGAGAAGATCAAGATCTACGACAAGGGCGTGGAGGTGAAGAACGCCGAGGGCGTCTACAACCTCCTCGTGAGCTACCGCTCGGGCGACATGTGGGCGCCCAAGGTGGACCAGCTCGAGGCCCTCAAGCTCGAGGCCCAGTACTTCATCGAGTGCTGCACCAACGGCACCAAGGCCATCAACGACGGCGCGGCGGGCCTGGAGGTGGTGCGCATGCTTGAGGGGGCGATCCGGTCGCTGCACAGCCGCGGCGGGATGGTCGAGCTGTGAGCGGCAACCCCTTCGTCGTCATCGCCCCCGACGTCAAGCTCGGCAAGAACGTCAGGTTCTCGAAGTTCATCAACCTCTACGGCTGCTCGATCGGCGACAACACCAAGATCGGGGCCTTCGTCGAGATCCAGAAAAACGCCCATGTGGGCGCCAACTGCAAGATCTCGAGCCACACCTTCATCTGCGAGGGTGTGACCATCGAGGACAACGTCTTCGTGGGCCACAACGTCGCTTTCATCAACGACACCTACCCGCGGGCCGCAAACCCCGACGGCTCGCTCCAGACCGAGGCCGACTGGAAGGTCGAGTACACCCGCGTCAGGAAGGGCGCATCCATCGGCTCGGGCTGCACCATCCTCGCGAACCTCACCATCGGCGAGGGCGCGATCATCGGCGCAGGCAGCGTCGTCACGAAAGACATCCCCGCAAACACCATCGCCGCCGGCAACCCCGCCCGTGTCCTCCGCAAGATCGAGGACAAACCGAAGGGATAGGAGGTCCGACTCTTTTCTCTTTACATGATCCGCATGAATTTATTATAGATATTCAGGTATTGGTTGTTTGGAGCGGCCGATGAGCGGGCAGGTCAGCAACGCACGACAGATTTCGAAGCGGGTAAAGCCTGTATTGCGCAAATATGGAATAAAAAAGGCCATCCTGTTCGGGTCATTCGCTACGGGAAGGCAAACGCCGAAGAGCGATGTCGATCTTGTCCTCATCCAGGATACGGATAAGCGGTATTTTGACCGGTTCGAGGGCATCCTGAGAGATCTGTATGAGGCCATCCGGGGCAGGGACATCGAGGTCTTCATCTACACGCCTGAAGAGCTGGATAGAATATCTCACAGGAAGTTCATTCAGAGTGTCCTCAGGGAAGGCCAGGTCATCTATGAGTCTTGAGAAGCAGCATCAGGAGGCGCTGCGGTGGCTGAAGACCGCTGAGGAGGATCTCGGTGCCGCCCGGGGGCTTCGCTCGCTGAAGAAATACTCCCATGCCTGCTTTCTGGCCCAGCAATGCGGTGAAAAAGCACTCAAAGCCCTCTGGTACGCTCTCGGCCATGACCCCTGGGGGCATTCAATCCAGAAACTGATCAAGGACATGCCGGATAAGGCAGCAAAACAGCAACTCAAGGTGTACCTCGAGGCGGGTGTGACACTCGACAGGTATTACATCCCCACCCGCTACCCGAATGGTCTTCCGGATCTCACGCCGGGGGAAGTTTACATGAAGCAGGACGCTGACCTTTGCATACGACATGCGAGCGCCGTTTTGACTGCCGTCAAATCGCTTATCGCGAATCTCTGATATGCTCAGGTTTCCTTGACCCCTTGGGGTTATCGTAGGGATAAGCGGCAGGAAAATCTAATAAAGTCATTGCGAGCCAC
>CAZTQK010000115.1:0-15245 GCA_964615635.1 uncultured Planctomycetales bacterium | reverse complement strand
GGGTTATGGATGCGGTGAGCACTTTCGGTGATGTTGAAGATCCGTGGAATGTCCACTGTGGAAAATCTCCTCGAGGGGAAGGCAGCAAAGGGAAGGGGTCGTAAGCCGGTTTTCTTCTTCTCCGGCGTTTTCTTCGGCCGTCCGACCGGGCGCGGGCTGCTTTCGAGCCCCAGCTTCACTGCCGTTCACCTGATCCAGGCGTCGTCTCCATAGGACCGGCCCCGACGTACGCATTGCCGCAGCCAGTCCAATTCACGTTCATCCTGCGGCCCAATCACCCTTGTCATTTCAGCATTCGCGAAGCGAATCAGTCGCGAGCAGACGCTCGCCTGAAATGTCAAGGATGCACCGGCCAATCTTCCAGCATCGCCGCCCGCTTGTCCAGTCTGCCGTCCTGGCAGGCCGGTCAAGGGTCCGTGACAGTCTAGGCGGGAGGCGCTATGGCTTTTTCAGAACCGCGACTGTGAGGGAGCGGCCCTCGTGTGGTGTTGGCCGCTTTGCGGCCTGGCCCCTCGCTTACGCTCGGGGTTCTGAAAGAGCCGCCTAAAGTGTCACGGACCCGCCGGTCAACACCGCTGCCAATCCTGCGCCCGCTTCAGATTCGATTCCCTCGGCACACCGTTGCTGCGGGAGAACGGCGGCGAGCCCTGCCAAAAAGAAAACGGCCGGGCCTCACCCGGAGACCCGGCCGTTTCTCTGATGTTGTCCGCGCGGCAACCCGCGAGGGTCTGATGGCTATTCCTTCACCGCGATGTAGTAGAGCTTGCCTTCGGAGAAGGTCCGGCCGGCCAGTTCACCGACTTCGGGACCCGTGCCGATGAACAGGTCGCCGCGGCCGGCCGCCCGGATCGCACCGCCGGTGTCCTGGTCAAACGCGAAGGCCTTGTAGCGGTGGTCGGCAATATCACCGACGCCGTTCAGGCGGGCCGGGAGAATCGTCTGGATGTACGCCGGGCAGGCCCGCGGATAGACCTGTTTGTCGGTCGCAAGCGAGCGATACGGCGATACCGGCACGTTCAGGCTGCCGAACGGACCGCCTTGGCGCGGGGTGAAGAACACGTACCGCTTGTTGACCGCCAGGCTGGGGTCCAACTCTTCCGGATGCTCTTGGAAGAACCGGATCAGACCCTGCAGCGACAGTTCCTTGGGCGGGATCATGCCCCGATCGACGAGTTGCTGGCCGACCGAGGTGTACTCATGGCCGTTGTCGCCGGCATAGCCGATCTCCAGGAACGAGCCGTCCTGGAGTTTGAGCTTCCCGGAACCCTGGACGGTGACGATGTACGCCTCGAACCGGTCGCGGAGGTAGCACAGCTCCAACCCCTGGCCGGCCAGCGCCCCATGCTCGATCTCGGGACGCGTCAGGTAGGCTCCCCCGCCCTTTCGCTGATAGGTCATCGTGGCCTCATTCAGCTCGATGTCGGGAGGCCTCTTGTGCAGCGGATACTTGAACTCGGCGTCAGGCTTCAGCCGAGCGTCGAAGATCGGGCGATAGTAGCTGGTGAACAGCACCGTCCCCTTGTCATCACACCCTCGCGACACGTAGACGTCAAACCGTTCCTTGACCAGGCGATCCATGTCCTCGGGCGACCTGGCGTCTCTGAGCGTCTGCGTGAAGGCCTCAACGCTGCGGATCGCCCGGTCATGGGTGATATCCAGGTATGGGAAATACTTCTTGGACGATTCCTTGCTGAGATACTCGAGGCTGTTGGCCGCCGCGTATTCGAGATTGGTCTGGTGGTGGTAGGCCTCGCTGAAATCGGGGAGCTGTGCCGGATCGGTGATCTTCACGAGGGCCATCTCGCCTGGAGGCAACTGCTTCCAGTAGTCGGGCGGTTCGGGAGTCAGATCGACGGTTTTCGTTTTGCAGCCTGACAGGGCCACAACCAGCAATGTGACACTCAACCAGATACAACGACGCGTGGTGAACATTGAGACGTCCTCCCTCGCCGATCCTGCTTGGCGATGACGAGACCGTCACCGCCAAACCGCTGCCCGCAATCGCGCGAAGCCGCGTCGGCAACCATGACTCAGCTCTTGTCCGCTAACAATTGTGTTGTCGCCCCTCTATCCCACCCCTGACGAACACCACCATTATCGGTGGTTTGAACGGCCTTCAGCAACGAACTTGCACGACAATCGCAGCAAGAGGCTGCGCTCAATCGAGGGAACGAGCCAAGCGGGGGTGACGAACCGTCGGAGAAGCCATTCTGCGGACGGTTCCTCGCCAAAGGAGGCCGACATCCCGCAAAAAGGCGATTTTCCGACAGGGGGTACCGCCATTGACCGCAGTGTTCCCAGTCAGCCAGGAGCACGATGATGCTCAGATTTGCAGGACAGACGGCCGGGATACACCCAAGCCGATCAGCCTGTCTTGCGGAGGGGCTTCTCACCTCTGGGCGCCGAATCGATGACGTCGCTGGGGAACGAGACGTGTGTCTCCACTGATGCCGATGCGGTTCGATCGCTCGGCGAGTCCTCGTGAGACTCGGGACGGCTCGGATCGCTGCCGCTGATGATTCTGGGCCGCGGTGCCAGGAATTCCTCGTCGGAACCCTCGTTCAGCCAACTGAGGATGTCGTCCTCGGTCGGCGGGTGGCGTGGATCGGCAGGTCTGCGTTGGGACGCGATCTGGGCCACGCGAAACGAAGTGCCGCACCTGGCACAGCGGGCCCGGTGACCGATGCTGGAGGCGGGCACGCGGTACCTCGCGTCGCAGGCGGGGCAACGGGTTTCGATCTTGCCCTCATGGCCTGACATGGCCGGTCCTCCGAGAGTCTTTCCCCTCGGCAGCCTGGCGTCTCTTGCCGCAAACGGCCGACCACCCGGAGATCGAACTCCGGGCATCGAGTGCGGCACCTGCGTCTTGGCAACTTTAAGAGGTTTCTGGCTGGCGCCACCACCCTTGGGCGGTGGCCACTCTTCGCGGTGCCTTCACTCAATTCTATGCCCGCTGCGTAACGGATTTCAACGCGTTTTCGGCAGGATTCGCCCACGGATGTGCGGCATCGTCCCGACGAAAACAGCGCGGGCCGCTGCGCCACGCTCAAAGCGCCTACCCAATCATTCGGCCAGGAAAGGGTTCGACTTTCGTTCAATCCCGATGGTCGTCGGCTCCCCGTGGCCGGCGTAGACGGTGGTTTCATCGGGCAGGGTCAGAAGGTGACGACGAATGTTGGCGATCAGTTGCCGGCCGTTGGCGCCCGGGAAATCAGTTCGCCCGATACTGCCCGGAAACAGGGCATCTCCCGTGAAGACAATGCCCGCCTGGGCACAATACAGTGAAATCCCCCCGGGTGAATGCCCTGAGGTATCCAGGACCCGCCAGGAAAGGGGTCCAAGATTCAAGGTGGTCTCGGCGGCCAGGTCCAGGTCAGCGGTGGCCCGGATGGTCAGGTCAATGCCGAACATGGCGGACAGGTTTCGGCGCCCGTCGGCCAGCATTGGCCTGTCAGCCGGGTGAATACCCACCTGGGCCGTGGGGAAGGCTTTGTGAACCTGGTCGACGCCGGCGATGTGGTCCCCATGACCGTGGGTCAGGAGGATCTTCTCGATCGTAACGCGCTCGGTCGCGGCGTACTTCAGGAGATTGTCGACCGCCGGTGCAAAGCTCGGATCGATCACCCAACCAACCCGCTTTCCATCATCGGATGCGGTGCTGACCACGTAGGCGTTCTCGGCGAAATTCGGCTCAACGAAGGTTTGAATGCGAAGATCGTGTTGGCTCACTGCTTTTTCCTGTTTTCCAGAAGTTGAAGAAGCGTTCTGGCCCGCTCGGCGCCGGGCGTTTCAGCATAAAGATCGATGACCCGGCGGCACTGCTCGGCGGCCTCGTCAAACTGACGCTGCACGACCAGCCGCTGGGCGCTTGCGTACAAGGACAACGCTTGCTCCGCGCGTCGGCTCGCAAGGCGATCGGCGATTTCGCGGCGTACGGCCGGGTCAGCCTCCAGACGCAGACGGAGATCCTGTGCCTCGCGAGACAAAGGCCCGGCAACAAACGTGCCTTCCACCTGCTGAAGGACCTCGACGGCATCGGCCGGCCGGCTTTCAGCGACGAATGCCCGGGCCTTGACCAGTTCGAGCCTGCCGGGAGCCTCGATCTCCTCGATCAATCGTTCTGCTCGACGGACATGAGATGCCTCGTGCCATGCCCTCTGCCGGCATACTTGATCGAGCGACGGCAGGTCGGCCGTGATCCGGGCGGCGGCCATCCGGTCAAGAGCCGCGCTCACACGATCGGCACAGCGATCGAAGAACCAGTCCATTGCCTCCTGGGCCACGTCGCTATCGAGCACATGGCCGATGCGGGGCCGATCCAGATCGATCCTCGCCCCGGCGGCTCGAAGCCGCTGGAGACCCTCGCGCATCGGCTCGTGGTTGATGTCCGCCATGCCCACCGCGTAGAACACCGGCACCTGCAGCCTGGCCTTGACCTGCTGGTCGGTAATCCAGGGGGGGACATAGTTGGCCAGGGCTGCGACGGCCGTCACCGGAGCCTGCTCCACGTACAGCAACTGTAGACTCATCGCCCCGCCGGCCGAGAAGCACGCCAACAGCACCCGCTGCGCATCATAGGCCACATTCGCCTGCAGGTGCGCGAGCATCGCACGGATGATGACCGTATCGCTGTCTCGCCAACCCGGCCCAACACCCTGCGGTGCCGCAATCAATGCCCGAATCCGCATGCTCCGGGCGGCCCAGAAGTCGACCATTTGCTCGGCCGTGTCATCGGTGCCGTGCAGGGCAATAATGAGCGGCGGCATCTGGCCCGGCCCGTAACCCGCGGGTTTGCGCAACACGTAGAACGCGGGGCCAACACGGCCGGGAACCGCCAACGCGACCCTTTCGATCGTTGGAGAGGAAAGGAGCGGAGCAGGAGCGGTGGCGGGAGCCGAGGTGGCAGATGATAACAGGGAGCGTCCTATCGCGTCAGCCGGTCTGGTCTCGGCCGCAGCCAGAGGCTGGCGGGCAGCAAGTGCCGCAACCAATACAAAACCCTGGGCAACCGCAAGCCGAAATAGCCCTCTGCTCAGCAGCTTCAAAACAGGTATCTCCATGCACCAGCCGCGGCTCATTCTACAGGCTGGCCGATCCGCTTCAATTCGGGGGCCCTGATGGGAACCTTTTCCACACCCGTGCGTCTGATATAATGAGATCAGGAGGTGCTATCATGACCAGTCACCTCGTTCGGCTCGGCTCTTTCCTTGGGCTTGCCGTGATCGTTGGACTTGGTTCCACCGCCATAGCAGCCAAGCCGCAAGTCGTGTATCGGCGTGCCACAATCCGATCGGCGGTTCCGCCGCTCATCATAAAAAGGGCACAGCCCGGCCGGGCGATACTGAAGCCTGCTCAGGCGGGCATCATCCCCATCCCGACAACCTGGGATGCGGTGATGATGCCGATCCCAACCGACATCGACGCGAAGATCGTGCTGCTGAAGACCAAACCCTGACTCGCTGCGCCGGACTGGCCGTGGCACTCGCTTCCCCGTTTGTGCGGTCCTGTTCAATGCGCGGGAGGGGCATCGCTTCCGGTGAGCCACGCGTTGAAGTGCTCTAGGGTCTTGTGCGTGCAGAGCATGTAGCGCGGCAGGCCCATGAGGTCGTGCGTGCGGGTGACCGGACCCGGACGGATGGTCGTTGCGGTGCGGAAACCGGTCTCGCGCACGATGTTGCGGACCTGCTCGTTGTTGGCACCGGCGGGATATGTGTGGTGGCGCGATATCTTGCCATTGAGATGTCTACGGATGGCCTCGTTGCAGCCCTCGAGCTGCAGAACAACCTCGGATCGTTCGCATCGCGACAGGTAAGGATGGTTGATCGTGTGGTTCTGAACGTCCAGGATGCCCGCGGCGTCCATCTCGCGAATCTGGTGCCAGTCTGAGTGGTTGACCGTACCAATCCAGTCGGTCGTGATGTACGACGTCGCGAACAGCTTTCGTTCCCGCAGGATCGGGTAGGCGTATGTGTACTGCCCCTGGTACTGGCCGTCGAAGGTGATGCACACCGCCCGATCGGGCATCCCTCCCTTGCCTTCAATCCAGTCCGCGATCTGGTCGAGCGAGACGCAGGTGTATTTCTCGCGGACCAGCATGTCCATGTGCGCCCGGAAATTCTCGACGGAGGTCCCGTAGTGGTTGAACATCTCCGGCAGAATGTCGTGGTACAGGAGAATAAGGACCCTGGGAGCAGCCGCACCATCGGCCGGCTTCGCGGGCAGATCGGCCTCGCCGCACGGCCGACGATCGTTGTGTCCTGGCTCGTTGCGCCGCAGGGGCGGGCGAACGGTGGCGGCCGCTGACGCGCCTGTGACGGCCGGCAGCACATGCACCATTCCGTCAAGACTCGCGACGGCCAAGTGCTCGATGTCGTCAGCATGAACCGGGCAAATCGCCCGGGCGGTGTCTCCGACCCGCCAAGAAGACAGAGACCGACCGGTTTTCCCCGAGAACACTGCGACCACACCGTTCTCGGCACACGCAGCCACATCCGGCGTGCCGTCGCGATCCACGTCCGTCGTCACAATCACGCCGCGACAGATGTCGCCGAGACTGGCCGTCCATCGAGGCACGCTCACGCCGGACTGAGGTCTGAGGTCGAAGCGAGCAACCTCGCCCCCCGCGGTACAAACGTACGCGGCTGCGTCCGGTGATTGCCGCGTGGCTTCGGGCTCTCGCCCCTCCCCTCGTCCGCCCCTGTCCTGGGAAAGCAACAATTGGGGCACTGCGACGTCCCGGATCGGCCGACCGACACGGCCGGACCACAGGATCGATCCATCACGGGAAGAACACGCTCGAAGCGTGCTGTCGTTCCCGCCAACAAGGAGATCGCCCAGACCGTCACCGTCCAGATCCTGCGTGGTCGTGAGTGCGTCGGTGTACCCGCTGCCGATCTTCTTGCGCCAGATTTGATTCCCGCTGCGGCCACTGACCACGGCCAGTTCACCGCTCCACAGCCAGACGACCACCTCGGGCGTCCCGTCGCGATCCTGATCCGAGGAGACCGACAGCCTGGACACGTAGGTATCGCCTTCCTGTGAAGCAAAGAACCAGCCCCAGATCTCTTGACCGGTCTTTCCGCTCAGCAGATGGACGGCGTGGTCAGCCCCGCCGGCAACAACCTCCGCCATGCCATCGCCATCAACGTCCGGCAACTCGGCCAGGCTGGAGACCTCACACGTGGAGTCGAAGTGCCAAGCCGGCTCCGTCGCTTCACCTCGGAAGCAGATAACATGGCCGGTGGCCGTGCTCGCGATCAGGTCCGGGCGGCCCGACCCAGGTGGTGAAAGCTCCAGCAGGGCGAGAACCCCGCCGTCGACCTTTGCCTGCCACGCAACGCTCGGTTGATTTGCGGCAAGGCTCAATCTCTGCAGGCGACCTGACTGGTATCCGACGAGAAGCCCGGCTTCGGGAGACGCGTGCCGAGCCGGCGCAAGGCAGAGCGGCACATCATCCGGCGATCCGTACGCAATCGGCTGCCGAGCTGCAGCACAACCCGTCGCAAGAACAAGCAGACTGAGCAGGAGGCCATTGAGGCCCGCAAGAACAACTCGCGCGGTCATCACAGAATTCCCCAACGGAACGCGTCTCGACTCACTTCACGGCTGCGACTCGATTTGAACATCTTCAAGGAGCGGGCTGCTTCACCTCCACAAGCCGCGTGACCGGCAACAGGGCCTCGCGACGCGCCTGTCGCCGTTGCTTGAGCATTTCCTGGTCGACCACCGGAGCGTTCTCCTCTCCGAAGCGGTCCCGGTTGTCGCGCACGTCGAATATGGAGGCGTAACTGAACACGCAGTAGTTGCCCGTCTTCTGCGCCGCGGAGAGAATCTGCTGCCGAACCACATCGATGCCCGCGGCGGTCTCGATCTGCGGGGCGAACCACAAACCCGGGACAACCGTTACTTCGTCCCGCAGAGGCAGCCACTCGGAGACCCCTTCGTCAAAACCGGCCAGATCCCGCTCGTAGCACATCGGAAACGCCGCATCGATCAGCCCCTCTCTCACCCATTGGCGGTCGTCGCGGAAGTACCTCAGGCTCTCGCCATAGTCGGCTCCAACAGAGGCTGACAGCGCCGCCGACGGCCTCGTTCTCCGCATCATCGAGCGGATATCAGCAACGAGCTTCGTCACCTGGTCGGTCCGCCACCTGTTCCATGACACCCCGTCCGCCTCTGGGGTCAGGCCCGTCGCCAGCTTGTACAGCGCGAGCGTTCTCGCATCGCGCGGATAGTCGATGTCCGATCCTGCCGGAATGGCCGGCGGCTCGATCGGGAAACGGATGTAGTCCATGTGCAAGCCGTCGATCGGGTAGTTGACGACGATCTCGTGGAACACGTCCACGATGTACCCGCGCACCTCCGGCCAACAGGGGTTGAGGCTGACGTAGAACGTGGTGAGCGGCTGACGGTTGCCGCGCTGGTCATACCAGAACCACTCGGGCCGCTTGTTGTAGATCTGGTCCGGGCAGGTCGGCGGTGTCGTGCCGCGCCAAGCCGGCAGCACGTTCACCCAAGCGTGCAACTCCAAGCCTCGCCAGTGCGCCTCTCGACAGGCCACTGCCAGCGGATCGAAGCCGGGCGACGTGAAATCAAACTGTTCGGCCCAGGGCTCGATCTTCGACGGATAGAATACGGTGGCATTGCCGCGGACCTGGAATATGACCGTATTGAAGCCCCCCTGACTGCAGTCTTTCATGATCTGGCGAACGTCGTCCGCACTCCTGTAGTCCCCGCGCGTCACCCAGATCGCGCGTACGCCGCCGGTGCGCATTCGGTCCTGTTGACATCCGACACTTGCCGCCAGAACAAGTGCCAGGACGGGCGACAACACAACTCTCATCCATTCGCGCGGGATCGCGTGCATCATGTGATGGCTCCTGATAGTCAGACGGGGACAACCTGCCACTGTCGCCAGGAGAAGTTACAGTCCAAGCCCTCCGGTGGCAAGGGGCGAGAGTCTGGGACCGGACGGATGAGTCAGTTCAAATCAGCATGGTCTCCGCCACCTCCGGCGGCTCCGACCATGCCCTACCCTTCTCACGGGTGTTCCAGGGGGCCGACGGAAGCATCGAACGTGTTTAGCGCGCAAGAGAGCGGGTCAGGCACCTTTTTGCGGGCTCCCTTGCATGGCATAGTGCCAGCGGGCCCCGTTGACCTTCCCCGGGTCACCCTGCAAACCGCGTCAGGCAAAAAGGAGCCAGACCCCGGCCCGCTGAACACGTACGAAGCGTCGGCCCCCCGGCCGACCACTGACTACAATCGCAGGCCGTTGGCCCGGGCGGCATCGTTGAGAATACGGGCCATGATCTCGTAGCCGGCATAGTGCGGATGCAGGCCGTCGCGGGCCAGATCCTTGCGCAGCTCGCCGGCCGAGTCTTTCATCGGACACGCATAGTTGACGTAGATACATCGTTTGGCCGCACACATCGCTTTCAGCTTCTCGTTGATCTTCGGCAGAACCGGCGCCTTGCCCGCGTGGTTCTTGGTGTCGGGATTGGTGGGGAGAATCGAGCAGACCAGGACGTTGATGCCTGCCTTCTGAGCCGCATCGATCATTGCTTCCATATTCGCCATCACGCCGCTGATGGTTTCCTGCTCGGGCTTGTTGGCGCTGAGCGCCCGGGCGACGTCATTTGTACCGGCCAGAATCACGACATTTCGCGGCTTGAGCTGGATCACGTCGGCATCGAACCGCTTGGCCATGTGCGGCGTGATGTCTCCGCCAATGCCCCGGTTGAGAATGACCCCGTCGCTTGGAGCGAAATAGGCGGCCAGTTCCCACAATTCCGTGATCGAGTCGCCCATGAACACCGTGCCGACGGCCACATCCTGGCGAATGACTTCCTCGTTCCAGAAATCAAACCGCCCGCGAAGCCGATCTGCCGGAGCATTGTCGCCGAACATACCCGGCTTGATCAGTTGCTCCTTCTGCGCGTCCGTGCGGCCGGCCCGCTTGATGACCGGGCTGATCCCACATCCACCGGTTGCCACCAGACCCAAGAGGGTCGCAACTACCAGCCAGTTTCGTCGATTCCTGATTTGCATGCCTGTCTCCTTTCTTCGGTATAGAGTTCAACACTCGCTCCGCCTGAAGCCGGGTATCAGTGTAACCTCCTCGGTGCCCTGTTACGAGAAGCGAGGAACGGGGACCGAGGATCGAACACTGGCAGCGGCAACAGAATCGGCGGGCCGCGCCAAACGGCCCAGGGTTAATGGTTAACCCTCTTTAGAGGGTTTTCCCGCCGAAGGCGGGCTGATAGGCCGGCCGTTTTGCGGCCGGTTGCTGGTCGACGACAACCATTCTTCCTTCCCATGATTCCAGCCCCTTTCAGAAGGCTTACGTTGTCCAGGAAAACCCGTTGAAACGGGTTCAATGCGAGGAAATGAGGAGAGAGCAACGAGTGCCCGACCGCGAACCAGCCGTCAAACGGCTGGCCTATCTGCCCTTGGGGAAAGACCGCTGAAGCGGCCTGTTTTCCATTCGCGTTCACCGCCAACCCAAAGGCCCACAAGGAGCGCCGCCGCTCCCTCACGGTTGCGGTTCCGAAACGGTCGCCGCCCGTTCAGAACCCCGAGCGCAAGCGAGGAGCCCTTAACCGATTCTCATGAGCGGACGAGGGCAGGCTAGGCCGCAGAGCAGTTGTACCACCAGAACACCGCTCCCTCACGGTCGCGGTTCTGAAACGGTCGCGGTTCTGAAATGGTCGCCGTCCGTTCAGAACCCCGAGAAGAGACCGCAGCCTTTCCACGTCGAGTCTCTCACAGACCCAGAACCAGTGCAACAACGCGGACATCGTCGTGCGAGAAGGCGAAGAACTGCGGCGCAGACTACTGGCGACCGAGCAATTGCGTTGCCGTCGCCGCGATTGCGATCATGGCCAGAATGATGGATTCACCCGCGATCAGCCCTGCAGCGATGGGGAATGTGTAGGTCCCCGCGCTTTTCTTGTACGTTCTGGCCCAGGCCCAGGCGAGAGTGGCTCCGATCGCGAACGAGAGGCTGTTCTGGAAAGGCACCACCCACGCCAGACCCAACCCCATCGCAGAGGGTAGATACGCGGCCGCCTTGGGCAGCCTCGCCGAAAGCACGGGCAGAATGATGCCGAGCACTGCACCAATGAGAATCGCCCATTGTGCGGTGATCGGGATGGTATGCAGGCCCTGGGTGAGTGCATCAGCCATTGCCTTCCACATGTACACCGCCGGCGGATTGAACGAATGCAGTCTCTCGGCGGTGGGCACCATCAGATACCACGCAGGGATAATGGCGGCGACGCCGAAGAAGATGCCGGAGAACTGGGCCAGAAACTGCCTCCGCGGGTTGGCGCCCAGCAGATAGCCCGACTTCAGATCGGTAAGCAGATCAGCGGCACTACCGGCCGCGGCAGCGGTGGTACCGGCCGACATCAGGTTGACGACATAATTGCCCTTGGCCAGGATCGCGTAGATGAGCTGAGTCACCTTTCCCATGGCCCCGGTCGGGGTCGTGTCGGTCTCACCGGTTGCTCGGCAGGCAACCAACGACAGGACGAACGACATGGCCACCGCAATCACGCCAAGCAAAATGGACATATGAAACGCGAAGTAGTTGAGAAGAACGATGGCGATGCCGATGGGAATCAGTCCGCCGATCAGCCACGAGCTCGGAACCTCAATCGCGTCCATGGCCTTCTGGAGGTCGACGGATGAGCGATGCAGATCCGGCCCCGCCGCTGCGGCGTCCGACTGGGCCGCACGCCGGAACACCCGGAACGACCGCACCAGAGTGCGCCACTGAAGACCGACAGACATCAGGCTCGAGAAGACCATGATCGATGTCCCGCCCCACAAGGCCCATCGTGTCGGGAGCAGGATTGAGCCGGCCGACAGGCTGTCCGCCGGCACATAGTCCGACGAGCCCGCGACGGCCACCAGTGCCCCGTGGCTGACGAGCAGCGGCATCGTGACGTAGTAGAGCAGAATCGAACCGGCCAGCATCGAGAACGATACGCGCGTCCCGACGAATGCGCCGGCGGCAATCATGAGAGTACCCGGCTCAAAGCCCAGGCCGGCAAGACTGGTCTTTGCCGCACCGTGTCTGAGCCAGTTCATCGGATTGATGAGTCCGCCGAAAGCAAGCAACTCGGGAATGTGCACATACCGATAGACCTTGTCCAACGTGGCAATGGCCCCCTCGGGGCCCCGGAAGAAGCCCGTGGTTGCGCCGCAGCCCAGGGCGATGATCAGTGAATAGGCTTTCCTGACGGCCTCAGCCCCGCGAGTGTGCAGGCTGCGCAACGTCTCGGCAGCGGCCATGCCGCTGGGGAACGGAAGCTGCTCGATGTTGATCATCTGTCGCTTGAGCGGAATCGCCATGAACACACCGAGCGCTGCGGTCAGAAACGTGAACGCCACCAGAGTGGTCCAGGGCAGATGTGCGCCGCTCATCAGCAACAGGGAACCGACCGCCGTGGCCAAGGTCCCGCCGGTGGACATGCCGGCGGCGGAGGCCGTGGACTGCATGCAGTTGTTCTCGAGGATGGTCATCTCGCTCAATCGATTGCCCGAAATGGCGCGGATTGTGTTCCAGATCACGTAGGACAGGACACAGGCCGTGATGGCCACACCGAAGGACCAGCCGAGTCTCAGGGTTGTGTAGAGGTTCGAGATGGACATGAACATGCCGAGGATTCCGCCCATCAGGACCGCGCGAAGGGTCAACTGTTTGACGTGCTCGCCCTGGTAGACATGTTGATACCAGTGCAGTTCCTTCTCCTCGGGCGTCGCGCCTTCGCGGAGCGGCGGGACCTCGCGAGCAACCTCGCCAGGGGCATAGGCTGCACCCGTACCCCCGGATTCGGTCATGGTCTCGGGCAAATTGATGCCTTCGTCAGGAAGGTTTTCGTGACGACTGTTCTGATCGGTGGACATAAAGGACCTTTGAATACACCATCCTCGATTGGCACGGTTGGCAGGGAAGTTAACCGCAACTCGCCCAAACAACAAACACTGAGCGTTGTGATCAAGTCGATATAGCCGAAGACAGGTGTGACCGATAAAATAGTATTGTGGTTAATGTCGTCGATCGGATCTCCGGCGACGGCACATTCCGTGCCTTGGTGGCCCGGATCCGTGAGTTGAGCCCTCCGGCCGTCGCGGCAGGTGACCGAAAGAGGTTGCCCGGCGGCGTGCAGGGGGGGGTGGTCTCTGCGGACGGGCTGTGGGGATCGTTTGCGCCCATTCTGGCCGGCGCGCTGGCCATCGAGCTGAACCGCCCCCTTCTGTACGTCACCGCTCATCTGGACCCGGCCGACGAAATCCGCGACGACCTCGAACTGTTCTGCAATCGAACACCCGAACTTCTCAGTGCGTTTGAGGCCGCCCCGGGCCAGGGGGCCGCCAGCGATGAGATCCACGCCGAGCGCATTCGACTTTGTGCGAGATTACAGGCTGCCGCCCAAGGCGATCAGAAGCCCCCGCCGTTTATCGTTGCTCCGATCCAGGCGCTGATGCAGTGTGTGCCCTCCCCGCAAGCCCTGGCCACCCAGTTGCTCGCCCTTTCGACCGGCCAGGAGCACGATCTGCAGCGAATCGCACGCTGGCTGATCGACCACGGCTACGTACGGCTGGACCAGGTTGAATCTCCGGGCGATTTCTCGCTGCGCGGCGATATCCTGGACATATTCCCCCCCGCCGAGACCGATCCCTATCGCATCGATTTCTTCGGCAACCAGGTCGAGTCCATCCGCCGCTTTGACGTCAGCACCCAGCGATCCGACACCGAATTCGACACCGTCCAAATCGCCGCCGTCTCAACAAAAAGGTGTCAGGATGATTTTTCTCGCACAACAGCAAAAGGGTCTCAGGACGATTCTTCCCGCACAGTCCAAAGCCCGCGACCGGGCCGGGAGGCCAGCAAAAATCATCCTGACACCTTTTTCTCAGAAGACAGCATCACCAGCTTCCTGTCGTACCTGCCGGCGGATGCGATTGCTGCGTTCGACGAACCCGTCGAGATCCAGGAGATCGGCAAGACGTTCTGGAGCCGCCTCAATGGCCCGCCGGGAATGATGCCCGTTCATCGCGTTTTCCAGCGGGCCGGGGCGTTCTCCCAACTGCACCTCTATCGCCTGGCCGGGGGCGACATCGAGAACCGTTTCAACTTCCATGTCCAGAGCCTGGCTCGCTTCGAAACCAAAGCGACCGAGGCCCTGGGCGAGCTGGCCAGACTCGCCGCCGAGCGCGACGTCCTGCTCTACTGCGACAACGACCCGGAGCGTGAGCGCTTCACCGAGCTATGGCAGAACACAATCGGTGACTTGTCCCCGCGGCTCTCGCTGCCCGTCGGGCTCATGCATCACGGATTCGATTGGCCTGACGGTGGGCTGGCGGTCGTCGGACACCATGAGGTCTTCCACCGCTACACGCAGCGTCGCCGCATGCGCAGATGGCACGCGGCCCGGCCGGTGGAATCATGGCTCGACCTGAACTCCGGCGATTACGTCGTCCACGTCGTACACGGTATCGCACGATTCCACGGCATGCGGACGATGCGCAAGGGCGACTCGGAGAAGCAAGAGGAGTACCTGACACTCGAATTCGCCGACAGCGCCCGCCTGCACGTCCCGGTCAACCAGATCGACCTGGTGCAGAAGTACATCGGCATCGGGGCCACCCCCCCACCGCTCAGCAAGCTCGGCGGCACACGCTGGACCAAAACCAAGGAGCGGGTCGAGGAATCGGTCGGTGATCTGGCGGCCGACCTGCTGCACATCCAGGCGGCACGAGCCAGCCAGCCGGGCATCGCCTACCCGGCCGACACGGTCTGGCAACGGGAGTTTGAGGGCAGCTTCATCTACACTGAAACCGAAGACCAGCTCTCCAGCCTCAGCGACATCAAGAAAGACATGTGCCGTCCTCAACCGATGGATCGCCTGCTCTGCGGAGACGTCGGGTATGGCAAGACTGAGCTGGCCATTCGGGCCGCGTTCAAGGCCGTCGAATACGGCAAACAGGTCGCCGTCCTCGTGCCGACCACCGTGCTGGCCGAACAACATGAGCGCACCTTCTGCGAACGGCTGGCGGACTACCCGTTCGAGGTCGAGTCCTTGTCGCGATTCAAGACCAAGAAGGACCAAGCCCAGACGATCGATCGTGCCCGCAAGGGCCAAGTGGACATTCTCATCGGCACCCACCGGCTGCTAAGCAAGGACGTCGGCTTCAAGGACCTCGGCCTGTTGATCGTCGATGAAGAACAACGATTC
>CAZTQK010000114.1:2760-15394 GCA_964615635.1 uncultured Planctomycetales bacterium | reverse complement strand
GGGGCCGCAGAAGGCAGACAGCTTCGCCAATCCGTGGCATACTGTCGCGACTTTCAGATACGCGAGGTTAGGCAACAGGAGCTGCGGCCCAACTCCGCCGTATTCGATGCGCAACGGTATTTCGAGCCCGGTCCGGGCGTGTCATTGATCGAGCACGACGGTATTCGCCTGGGAGTGAGCATCTGCGAGGACCTCTGGAACGACGAGCAGCTTATCGGCCGGCGGATCTATCATCAGGACCCCATCGGGCAGTTGGCAGCCGCCGGCGCCAGACTGCTGATTAACACCAGCGCCTCGCCCTTCTGGCGCGACAAGCACGCCTTTCGGCAACGGCTCTTCGGCCACCAGGCAAGCGAACACCACCTGCCGATTGTTTTCGTCAATCAGGTCGGCGGAAACGACGAACTGATCTTCGATGGGGCATCGATGATGATCGACGCCCAGGGGCGCGTGGCCGCCCAGGCGAAGGCGTTTGATGAAGACCTCCTGATTGTCGACACCGACATGCCGTCCGGTGCTCGCGTCGAACCCTATCCTGACAACATCGCCTCGCTGCACGATGCGCTGGTCCTGGGCGTGCGGGATTACACCGCCAAGTGCGGTTTCAAGCGCGTGGTGCTCGGACTCTCGGGCGGGATCGACTCGGCGGTGACCGCCGCCCTGGCCGCCGCCGCCCTGGGGCCGGACAACGTCACAGGAGTTGCGATGCCGTCCCGCTACAGCAGCGAGCACAGCGTCACCGACGCGGAAGCTCTGGCTCGCAACCTCGGCATCCACTACAAGGTCATCGCGATCGGGGCCATGCACGAGATCTTTGAAGAGCACCTCAAGCCGCATTTCGGAGGTCGTGCGCCGGACGTCACCGAGGAGAATATCCAGGCCCGTATTCGCGGCGTGCTGCTGATGGCCCTGTCGAACAAGTTCGGCTGCCTGCTGCTGACCACGGGCAACAAGAGCGAGTTGGCCGTGGGTTACTGCACGCTATACGGCGACATGTGCGGCGGGCTGGCGGTGATCAGTGACGTGCCCAAGACCACGATCTACAAGCTGGCCGAGTACATCAACCGAAGGGCCGGCCGCGAGCTCGTGCCGCACAACACCATCACGAAACCGCCGTCGGCCGAGCTGCGCCCCGATCAGACGGACCAGGACTCACTGCCGCCCTATGACCTGCTCGACGCCATTCTGGACAAGTACATCCACCAGGAATTGAGCGCCGATGAGATCGTGGCGGCCGGGCACGATGCTCAGATCGTTCAGAAGGTTATCCGCCTGGTCGATACGGCCGAGTACAAGCGCAAACAGGCCGCACTGGGTCTGAAAGTCACTACCCGGGCCTTCGGCTTCGGGCGACGGATGCCGATTGCCGCCAGGTTCCGCTACTGACACCACACGTGGTCCCGAGCTGCCACACCCCATAGAATATGGCTTGCTGACGGAGACATGAGACGTGATTCGGGAGATGCCATGAACGACTTCACCGAGCGCCCGACCGGGCATCCGGATACCGATGCGGTACACTGTGGAGAGAACCGTTGGCGCGGCACAATTACCACGCCGATCGCCTACAGCAGCACCTTCGTCTTCAAGAACGTCAAGGAGATGCTGGCTTTCGGCAAGGCCGAAGTGCCGCATTACGAATACAGCCGCTACGGCAACCCGACCCGGCAGGCGGCCGAACGCAAGCTGGCTGCCCTGGAGAGAGCGGAGCGCGCGGTCCTTTTTGACTGCGGCATGAGCGCGGTCTGCGGAACCGTCCTCGCACACTGCAGCCAGGGGCAGCATCTGGTCATCACCGACGACGCCTACAAGCAGACGCTCAATTTCGTGCGGACGGTTTTGCCGCGGTTCGGCATTCGCGCGAGCGTCGTGCCGATGGGCGACTACAATGCCATGGCCGACGCGGTCTGCAAGGACACGGTCATGATCATCTCCGAATCGCCGACCAATCCGTACCTCAACATCGCCGACGTTGAGAAGGTCGTCCGGATCGCCCGTGATAAGAAGGTTCTCAGCGTTATCGACAGCACCTTCGCCACGCCCTACAACCAGCAGCCGCTCGACCAGGGTGTCGACATCGTCATCCAGAGTACGACGAAGTATCTCGGCGGCCACAACGACATCCTCGGCGGCTCGGTGGCCGGCAAGGCCTCGGTGGTCGAGCCGATCTACCAGTGGCAGCGGGTCACCGGCGGCGTCATGGACCCGATGAGTTGCTACCTGCTGATCCGCGGCCTAAAAACGTTCGGGCTTCGCATGGAGCGATTGAACAGCACGGCCACGACCGCGGCACAGTGGCTCGAGAAACAGCCGCAGGTAAAAAGGGTCTACTACCCGGGGCTGCCCAGCCACCCGCACCACGACATCGCCCGCCGTCAGATGAAGGGCTTCGGCGCTGTGGTGACCTTTGAGGTCAACGGCAACCTGGAACAAACGCTGGCTTTCCTCGATTCGCTCAAGCTGTGCCTGATGGGCCCAAGCCTCGGCGGCCCGGAGACGCTGATCACCCACCCGGCCCTCAACAGCTACTACAACGTCTCTCGCGAGGAACGCTATCAACTCGGCATGATTGACGAGCTCGTTCGCCTCTCCGTCGGCCTCGAAGACCCCGGCGATATCATCGCCGATCTGGAGCAGGGACTGGCCAAAGTCAGCGGGAAATGATCCTGAGGGTTCGGGGTTCAGGGTTCAGAGCACGCGACGCGTGGGCCGGATCTGCGAGGTGCAGCCGCGAGGCAAGTCTCGTCGCTTTCCCCCTTCAAACGAAATGCCATGCACCAAGCTGGGTCGAAGCGTAGACGAGAGATTTGTCTGTCGGTCCCTCCGCGCGTATCATTCCCGGCCGTCTCGGCGGGGAAGGGGTCAATCCGAGGTTATCGCATGGTCGACCAAGAGGTTCATCACTCATCTGCGCCGGATCAGACGGTACCCGACGAGGTGGCACAAGATGCCTCGCCCGAGAGTGCTGCAGCGGCGGTACGCCCTTTGTTGTTCGAGGTAGCTTGGGAAGTCTGTTGTCAAGCTGGGGGGATCTACACCGTTCTTCGCACCAAGGCCCCGGCGACGGCCCGTCGCTGGGGTGACGGGTACTGGCTTGTGGGGCCGTATCGGCCGGCTGCGGCCGCAGTCGAATTCGAACCGGAGGCTGCCACCGGCATCATCGGCGAGGCGTTGGGCGTCCTGCGAGAACGGGGCATCGTCATTCATTGCGGTCGATGGCTGATCACCGGCCGGCCCCAGGTCCTGCTCGTGGATTTCTCGTCGCTTGCCCCCCGCGCCGACGAGATGAAGTACTTCTTCTGGAAAGACATCGGGATCGGTACGCCGTACGGCGACCGGGAGATGGGCGACATGGTCGCCTTTGGGTATGCGGTCGCCGACCTGTTGTCGATCGTTCGCCAGCGAACAGCAGACCGGCCCGTGCTCGCGCATTTCCATGAATACCAGAGTGCGGCCGCCCTGCCGATCCTCAAGCATCGGCAAGTCTCTGTGCCGACAGTTTTTACGACGCATGCCACACTGGTGGGCCGGAGCCTCAGTGCCGCCAACGTCGACCTCTACGACCATCTGTCTCACATCAACGGGGAGGCCGTCGCCAACGAGCACGGCATCGGATCACGGTTCCAGCTCGAGAAGGCGGCCGCCCACAGCGTCGATGTGTTCACGACCGTCTCGGGCATCACCGCCCTGGAGGCAGAGCAATTCCTGGAGCGAAAAGCCGACATCCTGCTGCCCAACGGGCTTAACGTGGAGCGGTTCGCAGCCCCGTATCGGTTCCAGGAATTGCACCGCGAGAACAAGGCCCTGATCCACGAATTCACCATGGGGCATTTCTTCCCCAGCTACACGTTCGACCTGACAAAAACGCTCTACTTCTTCACCGCCGGGCGTTACGAGTACCGCAACAAGGGGTTCGACGTGTTTATCGAGGCGCTGCACCGACTGAACCAGCGGCTCAAAGAGAACCCCAACGGTGTGACGGTGGTGGCCTTTATCATTGCCCCGGCCGTCTACCGTTCGTTGAACGTTGAAACGCTCAACCGGCAGGCGATGTTCAACGAACTGCGCGAAACGTGCGATGCGATCAAGGAAGAGATGGGCGAGCAGTTGTTCCGCACCGTCGCCGCCGGTCGCATGCCCACGACCGATGACCTGCTTGACGAATTTGCCCGCGTTCGCCTCAAGCGCATGATGCATGCATGGCGCCAGGGCCCGCCGCCGATGATCGTCACCCATGACCTGGCCAACGATGGGGACGACCTGATCCTGCGTCACCTGCGGCATCGAGGATTGATCAACCTGTGCGAGGACCCGGTCAAGGTGATCTTTCACCCGGAATTCATCACCTCGACGAGTCCGATTCTCGGCCTGGAGTACGATCAGTTCGTTCGCGGCTGCAACTTGGGCGTGTTCCCTTCATACTACGAACCGTGGGGTTACACGCCGATGGAATGCGTGATTCGCGGGATCCCGGCCATCACCAGCGACTACAGCGGCTTCGGGGCCTATGTGATGAGCCACTTCCCCGAACACAACAAGCACGGCATTTTCATCGCCCGCCGTCGCGGCGTAAGTGTCGACAAAACCATCGAACTGGTCGCTGACTGGATGTACGCCCTGACGCGAATGTCGGCCAGGCAGCGCATCCAGCTCCGCAACCAGGTCGAGACGTACGCCGAGTACTTCGACTGGAACCGCATGACCCGCTACTATCGCGCTGCCCGCCGGTTCGCCATCCACAAGCACTACCCGGGCAGCAACGTGTTGCTGTCCGAGCATGACGACGACATCGATCTGGCTCCCAGCCCACGCCTGACGACGAAAACGCCCGAGAAGAAACGCAAGCACATCGCCGGACAACCGGGGCATAAGACGTGAAGTCGGCTCGGTTCCCGAGTGACTGCCTGTTCGATCGAGCCTGGCGATTGGCGCTCGTGTGTATTGACAAAGCCGATCGACCTATCTCGTCGTTTCGGCCTTGTGCCTGGGCTGGTCGAACTCGTCACCGCGGAAGGTGCTGCCCAGGTAGATTTCGCGGACTTTGGGATCGTTGATCAGGTCACGAGGCGTGCCCTCGGCGATAACCTGGCCCTCGTGGATGATGTAGCTGCGATCAGTGACCGAAAGCGTCTCGCGAACATTGTGGTCGGTCAGGAGAATGGCGATGCCGTGCTCGGCCCGCAGACGGACGATCTCCCGTTGAAGCCCCTCGACCGCGATCGGGTCGACGCCGCTGAACGGCTCGTCGAGCAGGATCAGTTGGGGCTCGGTCACCAGGGCGCGGGCGATCTCCAGACGCCGTCGCTCTCCGCCGGACAGATTGCGGGCCAACTGCCCTTCCAGGTGCCGCAAGCCGAACTGCTCAAGCAGCCCGTCAGCACGGGCGGTGCGCTCACGTCGGCCAAGCTTCATGCACTCCAGGATGGCCAGCAGGTTCTGGCGGACCGTCAGCCGCTGAAACACACTGGGCTCCTGAGACAAATAACCGATACCCCGCTGAGCCCGCTTGTACATGGGCAGGCTGGCCAAGTCCTCGCCATTGAACAACACTTGGCCGCCATCGGGCGTGATCATCCCGATCGTGATACGGAAGCTGGTGGTCTTGCCTGCTCCATTTCGACCGAGCAGGCCCACGATCTCGCCCTGTCCCACGGAGTAGCTCACACGGTCCACAACGGTCCGCGCGCCGTAGCGTTTGACCAGATCGATAGTTGTCAACAAGTTGCTCGTTTTAGGCATCACAGCCTCGCGAAAACCGCCGTCGATTTTTCACCGCATTCACCTGTGGATAGTCTGTTGAAAAGGCCAGGCTCCGCGACGAAAAACCGACGAGACGATCAAGTCCCCTGATCCTAAACCGATGAGGTCCGTTTTTGATACAGGAATGGGCATCAGTTTAACTTGTTTCCCCATATGGTTTTGTAAGACGAAATCCAGCTCATCATCCCGCAAGCGGCACTAGGTTTACTCACAGCCCAGATCCGAGAAAAGGAATTACAGTCGTGGCAATTTCACGCCATTCCTGTGGATAACTATGCGGGTTCTCCCTCAACGAATCCATCGCATACGCCCAAAATTGGGTATCAGACCGATACCGCCTGTCCATGCGGCGCGGTATCCCGCCGGCCAGTAGACGAAGAACGCCTTGCCGATCAACTGATCCTCGGGCACGGTGCCCAACTGATACTCATCCCCCAGAGGAATCAGATGACTCCCGGCAATGTCCCAGAGCCTAGAGTCCTTGCTGTGTGGGCTGTTGTCTCCAAGCATGAAGTACTCTGCCTCATACGTCTTGCCGTCGCGAGTGCGCTGGGGACGCAGGAGAATCGGATGGCCGGCCGTTCCCCAGGGGGGCCAGTCGTGCGGCCGCAAGCTTGCGCCCTTTCGGGGACCTCCGAACAGCGGTTGCGAACGATAGTATACGTCGCGTTCCAGCACCAGATGCTTCAGGTCACACTGCATGTTCCGCCCGCCGATGCGGACGACGGTAGGTTCGACGTGACCGCCCCAGATCGCATCGGTGGGCGTCGGCTGGCAGAATCGCTCAAGTCGCTCGACAACCGGGTGGTATTGCTTGTCATTGGTCTTGGCGACAACCTTGCCGTCAATCAGGACCATGACGCGGTAATCCACGTTGACGAACTCTACCTGCACCGCCTGGTCACGGCCAAATGAATCCATCGGGCCGGTTTCTGTGATGGTTTCTCGTCGTGCCGCCGATTCGCCAACCGGACGTTCGAGTTCAAGCTTGACCTTGCCCGCCGTGCTGATGCTGGCAATGAACTTGTCCTTGTCTCGGTTCATCTCGAGGACCAGATCACCACTGCCGGCCCGGATGACCCAACTGAACCTCAGCCGCACGTCTCCCACCAAACGTCGATCCGATGACGACAATCCGCCTGGCAAGTCTATGACTTCGCCCGCGCTGCCGCTGAAGTTGTAGGCGTAGAAGTCATCGACCATCCCCTCGAACCTCAGAAAGAGGGTCTCATCGCTGACCGAATCAAACTTGATCGTGCGCCGGCTGGTGTCCTTCCATGCTTCGGCGGCGTCGGCCGTATCGGGCTTCCAGCCGACAGAGGGCTTGTCCTGACCAGACCGCGACTCGTAGTTCGGCAGGAAGTCATGGTTGTACACATTGAACCAGAGCGACTCCTGGGCACGTGGTGCCTTCTCGATCTTTCGCTGAATCTCAAGATGAGGCAGAAGTCGTTTGTTGATGTCGGCATGGAGCCCGCGTATCTTTTCGCGGGTGTTGAACGAGCCTGACTGCCTATCCTCATGGCCGTATTGGTAAGTCAGTCTGCGAAGCTGCTCGAACTGGTCGATCAGTTCCGCAGGAAGCTTCTCCATTCCGGCGGCGTAGACGTCGCCATCTATGATCTCCAGGGCTTCGCCGGGCTTGCCAACCAGTCGCTTGATGAAGTTGGTCGTGCCGTCTTCCGGGTCCTTGAAAACGGTCACGTCCCAGCGATTCGGCCCGAACCAGCCGCCGGGCAGATCAAGCGGCCACTTGTGAACAAGAATGCGATCGCCGCTGTCAGCGTGCCGAAGCCTTGAGGCACTGAAAGAGTCGTACAAAGCGCGGCAGTTCGGACAGCAGAGTCGTTTTTCTTTGTCGGCTTCCTGCCCGCTGTCTCCGACTCCCAGGGCGTACTCGTAGCCGCACGTGGAACAGGTGTTGGTCAACTGCTTGCCGTAGAGCGTGGAGGCCATCGAGCCGGTTGGGATGACAAAAGCCTCGACGATGAAGGCCCGAAACACGAAAGCCAGGATAAATGCCACGACGATCGACTCGAGGGTCTCCTTGACGGTAACCGCAAGACTCTTGCTCTCGACCTGCTCGGTGGCAGGTGACCGCTGACCGGGGCCCGGGCGGGACACGGCGCGCACATTCCTGGGCTCGGACATGGCAACAGGCTTGTTAGAGGCCATCAATCAGTCTCGGTACCACTCAGATCGTCCGGCCACGCGGGCAATGGCGTGCTTACGTCCACGACCTGCGGCCAGTTCACAGCGAAGCCGAATCGGCAAAGGTTAACCGCTCGCGTTGAACGCGTCAAATCACTGTCAGAAACAGACTTATCGTGCATCGTCACACGAAGGACTCGCCGGACAAGTGCTCGGAAGTCACGACTCGGGCGTCCTCGAGTGTCTTGGCCACACCGACCTGCTCATGTCGATGGCGGTAACCCATGATCAGAAAGACCGCTCCCATCAGAAGATAGCCGATGACCACCGGATAGGCGTGATAGGTAAAAGCCCCTTTGGCGGGGGTCGTGCCGATCAGCCAGTAGTCAGCGGTGTTACCCTGCATCTGGTACGCGTGCATCAAGCCAAGGAAGGTCAACACGGCAGCAGCCAGCGACCAACCGGCCGCGTGGAAGAACCGCCGGTCGATCAGAAATGCCGAAATCGCCGCGACGATCATGCAGGTGAAGATGTAACCGCGTTCCATGATGTTCATGCCGTGCAGCAGGAACCCACTGACTTGAGTGCCTTGTCCGAAGAGCACGTTGGGCGACTCGAGCACATCTTGGGCGGTTGCTCTGCGTGGGGTGGGGTGCGACCCCATGGCAGGTGCCGAGGTTGCAGCCGGAGCGGAGGCAACCACGGCAGGCGGCCGCACTTCGGCGTAGTCGGTGCCCGCCACAGTAAAGGAGCCAAGCGCGACTGTTGCTCCCCATGCTGCGATTGCGGGGAAAAGCCCCACCGCCACGGCTGGAGCGTGGCGCACCGGCGTGGCCTGGAAGGCCTGAGCGGTAATGACAATGCCGATCCAAAGCACAATCGCGATGCCCGCCTCCATCGGGACAATCTTGCTGATCACGGCTACCGTCCCGGTGAGGCAAAGAACGGTCATCACCAGACCGTTCAGCGTCGAGTAGCCCGCTCGGGCGCCGAGCGCCTTCCAGCCGGGATGGCCGATGTAAATCGTTGTCGGGAAGCAGCTTCCGAAGCAAGCCGCCGCGATCGTTCCGATGCCGTTGACCGCCAAAGACGGGCCGGTGGCAAAGACGTCGCCGCCGGCCTCGGCGGATTCGATGTTCTGCAGGCTGCCGATGACGTTGAAGAGCCCCATGGGGATGATGACTGACAGCAACGAGATGACCTGAGCCGGGTCGCTGCGGATTGTCTGCCATACAACCGGTCCGACCCACTGAGGCCAGTGCTTGCCTGATTCCACACAGGCAGCCTGGACCGCTTGAACGCTGACCGGTACGCCCGTCGATACGCCCACGCTTCCCAAGCCCCAAGCCAAGGCGGTCCCAAGCAGTACGGCCACGAGGCCTCCGGGAAGCCCCAGAGGGAAACGCACCTGTGAGAAATAGACCAACAGGACCACGGCCATGGGGACCATCGCCACCAGAGGCCGGTCCCAGATTTCGAGGGCGAACTTTATGGCGATAAAGGTGATAGCGATACCCGCCAGCGTGCTCAGCAGGGCCGCCCGGGGGGTGTTGCGGCGGAGTCGCTCGGCCACGAATGCGCCAGTGAATTCGATCAAGCCGCTTCCCAGACAAGCAATCAAACCCAGCTTCCATGCGTATTCGGCGCTGCCGGTTCGGTCAAAGGCCGGCTTCATCACGAAGAAGACGTACACAAGAAGCGAAGGCGTATTGATGCCGTAGGGCAGGGCGGTGACGTCTGACCGACGTTCACGGCGGGCGACCCA
The DNA here is from genome assembly GCA_964615635.1 of uncultured Planctomycetales bacterium. Taxonomy (GTDB): domain Bacteria; phylum Planctomycetota; class Phycisphaerae; order UBA1845; family PWPN01; genus JAUCQB01. The sequence goes on along the minus strand of CAZTQK010000114.1, from coordinate 5,718 downwards.
GTGAGCCTGGGCGGCATAGAAGAGGTTGCCGATGAGCAGCGAAACCGCTGCCCCGGGCATGATGAACTGGTAGATGAACTTACTGTCATCCCCTGTCATGCCGCAGACGGTCGTGCACAACGACACGATCAGCAGCAACTGTACCAAATTGTCGATTGCCAGACCGAAGAAACCGTCGAGATCACGTTTCACGAAAATGGGGTAGCCGGCTGACATTTTCGGTCCTCGCGTTGGGTGGGAGGTTCAGAGCCTGCCTTGACCGCACGACATGGGGGGTGATCCTACGGCGCGCGGGCGCCACTGACAAGACACTCGAGAAAATCACAGGTGCCTGGGGCATTTGCACACGGATCGCATGTTTTGTGACTTTGCCGCTTTGACAAACCATACCGCGACCATTATCATTCGTCCTTGTTCCGATGAGAGTACGTCTTGCCTGCAGAAGAGGAAGTGCTACCCGGTGTCCGTAGCCGCGATCATCCCCGCGCGTTACGCGTCCACACGATTCCCAGGGAAACCTCTCGCCAATCAGACCGGCAAGCCGCTGATCCAGCACGTCTATGAAGCCGTGCGCGGGGCTCGGCTCGTGGAACGGGTGCTGGTGGCGACGGACGATCTGCGAATCGCTGAGGCGGTTCGTGCGTTCGGGGGCGAAGTGATGATGACCCGGGCGGACCATCCGAGCGGGACGGACCGCGTGGCCGAGGTGGCATCGAAGCTTGATGCAGAGCTGATCATCAACGTGCAGGGCGATGAGCCGGAGATGGATCCGCGCTCGATCGACACGCTGGTCGAGCTGATGCAGTCGCGGCCGCAGGCCGACATGGGCTCACTGGCCTGCCGGTTCAAGCGGGCCGAGGACGTGCTCAACCCGGCTTGTGTGAAGGTCGTGTTGGACGCCAACGGGTACGCCCTGTATTTCAGCCGGAGCGTCATTCCGTATCCGCGCGACGCCCGAGGGCAGATCGAGCAGCCGGGCAACTGGCTGCTGCACCTGGGGATCTATGCATTCCGGCCGGACTTCCTCGTCAGACTGACCCAAATGCCGCCGGCGGAACTGGAGCGAGCCGAGCAGCTCGAACAACTGCGAGCCCTGACCATGGGGGCGAAGATCGCCCTGGCGATCGTGCCTCACGAGAGCAGCGGCGTCGATACACCCGAGCAGTACGCCGCATTTGTGGAGCGATACCGGGCAGCCCACGGCCAGATGGGCGGAACGCCCGCACGCTGAAGATGACCGAGGAGCCCGCGAATGCGTCGTGACAACGGGTGTGGGACCGGCATCTTGCCGGTCTCGATGACAGGCTGGAAGCCTGTCCCACACTGTTTGAGGATCAGCGACACGACAAGGAGGCGACCATGACATCGGAACGCAAGGCCAAGACGGTTGAAACGGAGAAGATGCTTTCCTCTTTGGGCTACACTTCAGACGAAACCGAGTTCTACGCCCCCATGCCCGCCGGCTACAGGCCCGGCCGGACCAAGTATGTCATTGTCTTCGGGACGGTCATGAGTGGGCTGGGCAAGGGCATATTCTCCAGCTCGTTGGCCAAGTGCCTCAAGGACAAGGGCCTGACGGTGGCGCCGATCAAGCTGGAGGGCTACCTGAACGTCGATTCGGGCACGCTCAACCCGTACCGCCACGGCGAGGTCTTCGTTCTCGACGACGGTATGGAAACGGACATGGACCTTGGCACCTACGAGCGGATGCTCGACCAGGACCTCAGTCGGCTGAATTTCGCGACCAGTGGGCAGATCTACTCGCGGGTGCTGGAGAAGGAGCGGCAGGGCAGCTATCTGGGGCGCGACGTTCAGATGATCCCGCACGTCACCGGCGAGGTCAAGAGCAAGCTGCGCGAGCTGGCCGTGGCCTCCGATGCCGACGTGGTCTTTGTCGAGATCGGCGGCACGGTCGGCGACGTGGAGAACTCCTACTACATCGAGGCAATGCGTGAGCTGGCCTTCGAGGAAGGGCCCGACTCGTGTGCTTTTGTCGCCCTCACCTACATCATCTCGCCGCCGATGCTGGGCGAGCAGAAATCCAAGGCCGCGCAGTTGGGCATCAGGGGTTTGCTGGCCACGGGCATTCAGCCCGACATCATCGCCTGCCGCGGGAAGGAGCCGGTCAGCCAGAAGGTCAAGGAGAAGCTCGCTCTTTACAGCAACGTGCCGATCGCCAACGTCTTCTCGATGCACGACTGTGCGAGCATCTACGTGATCCCCGACATGCTTCGCGAAGCAGGGCTGGACGAGGTGGTCATCGATACGCTCAGGATTCGCGGCCGGCTGCACCCTGAGGGCGAGAAGAAAGCCCTCGCCGTCTGGAGTGCCTTCCTGAACCACATCCAGTCGCCGTCACGAGAGGTTACCATCGGTTTGATCGGCAAGTACACGTCCGTACGAGACAGCTACGCGAGCATCATCCATGCCCTGGAGCACGCCGGGGCGGCGGCTGATTGCCACGTGAACATCAAGTGGATCGATACGACCGAGCTGGACACCGAAAAGGCCACGCGGGCGATCAGCGACGTTCAGGGTATTATCGTTCCCGGCGGGTTCGGCGTGCGTGGCACCGAGGGCAAGATCGCCTGCATCAAGCGGGCCCGCGAAAGCGGCATTCCCTATCTGGGGCTCTGCTACGGCTTCCAGATGGCGGTGATCGAGTATGCTCGGCACGTCTGCGGCCTGAATGACGCCAACAGCACCGAGATTGCCCCGGACACGCCGCATCCGGTGATCGACATTCTGCCCGAGCAGAAGCAGATCGAGGGGCTTGGCGGCAACATGCGGCTCGGCGGGCGCGACGTGGAGATCAAACCGAACACGCTGGCCGCCCGGCTGTTCAACCGCGCACCGGAGGTCCGCCTGCGATTCCGGCATCGTTACGAGTTCGACCCGCCGTGCCTCCAGCGGCTCGCGGCAGGCGGCGCAGACCAGCTCCGCCTCGGTGACGAGCAT
>CAZTQK010000114.1:0-2750 GCA_964615635.1 uncultured Planctomycetales bacterium | reverse complement strand
TTACGAGGTCGACCCGCAGTACATCGAGCGGCTCGAGGCCGGCGGGATGGTGTTCTCGGGCAAGGCCCCCGACTATCCGATCATGCAGATCCTCGAGTTGCCGCAGAACGTCCACCCCTATTTCATCGCCACCCAGGCACATCCCGAGGTCCACAGCCGGCCGCTTCGCCCGCAGCCGATGTTCCTTGGGCTGGTGAAGGCGGCGCTGGCAAGGGCGCAAGCGCCGGACCTTGAGCGCATGACAGCCGCCGACAAAACGAAGGTCAATGCAGAGGCGTGAGGAGAACTGAGGGTTCAGGGTTCAGCGGGAAAAACGCCTTCGTCGGCCCTTGGCAAATCAGCAGAAGTGTTCCGGCTTTGCCGAACCTGGAGGCTCCTTCGCACCGGTGACCGCATTGACGTGAACCGGATTACTGTTATGCTTCCTTCAGCTTCTATTGTCAGTCGTCTATGCACTCTGCAAGGCAAGCGAGGCTGCAACTATGTCCCAGGCCGGCGATTCTCAGCCCACTGACGCACCAATCACGGACGTCGACGAATACGGCCGGATCGCAACCGACCTGCCGTGTCGGCGGTGCGGATACAACCTGCGCGGACAGCAACCAGACGGCCGCTGCCCTGAGTGCGGCGAGAGCGTCGCGTGGTCAAGCGGTGAGGACTCGCTCTGCAACTGCGACCCTGAGTGGGTGAACAGCCTGGCCGGCGGGACAACGTGGCTGTTGTGGGGGGTTTTGGCCGGCATGGTCAGCACCGTTGCGTGGACCCTGGCCATTCCTCTACTCGTCCAGTCAGCCAGCGAGGGCAAGACCGGCCTTCCGGGGATCTACGCCGTGTGTCAGCTTGGCCGGTTGGTCGCGAACCTGATCCTGCTGGTGGGCATCTGGAAAGTTGCCTCGCCGGATCCTGGACAACCTGCTGAAAACAGATCGCTTTCGTTGAGAACCATCGCCCGCTGGGGGATTCTGATCTACTTCGTGATGACGTCGCTTCCGACAAGACTGCCGGTGGCCTTGTTGCAGGTCTCCTCGCTGGTTGCCAATGCGATGTATGTGATCTCGCTCGTGGCCACCTGTCTCCTCATGAGGCAACTGGCCCTGCGCATTCCCGATCGCAAGCTGGCCGCGTGGACCCGGCCCTTCATCGTGCTGCTTGTTCTGGTTCAGGGGGCTGGCTTGGCGATGCACACGCTGGTTGTTGCGGCAAGATGGGGTGCCGCAGGCGCGATGACGGGAACCGCCGGCGCAAGTATTCTCGCGGTGCTCAGAGCGCAGGCCCTGGTATTGAGACTCGGCGGATTTGTGCTGGCGGTTGCAGCGTTTCTGCTGTTGAGCCGCTATCGCCGGGCCTTCCGCCTTGCCTCTTTTGAGGCCCGGGTCTCGAGCCGGGAAACCGACTCAGTACCGGACGATTGATACGCCGTCTGGCTTCGGGAGCTTGCTGAGACCCTTTTTGAGATCCGCAGCGTGAACAGCATGGGGCCCGCACATCTTGGCGAATCCACCCGGATCGCAACCGACCTGCCGTGCCTGAAATGCGGTTACAACCTGCGGACGCTGCCGTTGGCTGGGCGCTGCCCAGAATGTGGCGTGCCCGTCGAGCGAACGATGCGGGGCGATCTGCTGAGATTCAGCGACCCGAAGTGGGTAGCAGGCCTGAGCGGCGGCGTGCAATGCTGGCTGGCCGCTCTGCTGGTTTTTCTCCTGGGGATCAGCTTGGCTGCAATCACCATAGGCCTCGGGGCGAGAGGCAAGGCGGGCCGTTTCATCGCAGCTCCGACGATGACCTGCTACTTCGGCAGTGTTCTCGCGCCTTTGATAATCGAGCGCCTGGCAGCGGCGCGTCTTCCCCTCGCGCCTCAAGGATATCTCGGCAATCTCATCATCGAATGGGTGACGCGTATTCTGGGCTTTGCCGTCGTTGCAGGGGAGTTTGCGTGCGTGCCGTTCGGCGCCGTCCTGATTCTCCGTTACCGCCAGGCATTTGAAGGGGCCGCGAAGGACGCCCGTTTCACCTGGGCCGCGTCCGCCGTCTCCTGATGACAAGTCTCGTGTCCCCGCATCTGCCGGCCGTTGTTATCGGCTCTCGGCGATATCGGACCGGCTGCCAACCTCATTGCCCCCTGCTCACAAGCCGATATGGCCAGCGGGAGTATTGCGCGCGATGCCTGAACGGCCGAACATCCTGGAGATCCTGAAGAACGAGGGCGCTCCTGCCGCCGACTACGCTCTGCTGACTGCTCTGCGCGAGGTGGGTGCGACGACCGCCCAGGCAATCGTCGATCTGCTGCTGCTCCGCAAGCAGAAGGCCGGCTTGCGGGGCCTCATCGAGCTCTTCCACGATTTCGACGAGCCCATCTGCCGGACGATCGTCGAGAATGTGGACGAACTCTTCCCGGCTCTGCGCCTCGCGTCGCAATCCAAGGACGACCGGGTTCGGCTCAACGTCCTCGAGATTATCAGGCGTGGATACGTCTACCGTGCGGCTTATCTTGCCGACACCGCGCTGCACGATCGTTCCGGGGCAATTCGCGAAGCCGCGGCCGACACGCTGTACACCCTGGCAGACCAGTTGCTCAAGACCTCGCCCATCCCCGATCCGCACCAGGATACGCTTGCTCCTGAGCAGGCTCAGAGTCTGACGGTTGACCTGGAAGACTATATGGAGGACCGCCGTCAGGTCGTTGGGGCGATTGAGGGCGGCCTGGCCAGCTATGGCATACACCTGCAGCCCAAAGTCGTCGAAGCGGCCAT
>CAZTQK010000113.1:0-15405 GCA_964615635.1 uncultured Planctomycetales bacterium | reverse complement strand
GCTAACAAAGAAACCTAGGTAGTATTCCAGTCGGTTCGGCCTATCCAGCACGGCATAGTTCAGCCGATTGGCGTGGTGGTACTTCAGGAGTTTGCGCGTTCGCTGATTTATGTTGTTTGCCGCCACGACCTGGAGATTGACGTCAAGCGGCATGCGTCGGCGCCGCTGCTGACCGCACGGAGACTCGACAATCAGATTGAAGTAGTTCAACCGGTCCTGGTCCAGCAGGTGCTCCGCCACGGCGATCTTCATTCGCCATCCGGGTCCGTACTCAGGGAACAGACGGCGAACCGCCTCGTCGCGGCGACGGTAGCAGCCAAGGGCCTCGAGCGCGGGCGCGATATCCTCGATCTCGTAGGGGATACCCGCGAACTCGCAGACCAGCCTTCCCTTGGCGGTGGTGTCGGCCGCCGAGTCCCTCTCCGGCAGCAACAGGCCCAGAACCCGCTGCGGTCCCAGGACGCGAGCCGCCAGCATTGCGCAGACGGCCGAGTCGACGCCTCCGCTGACGGCCACGACAACCCCTCGCCGATGCAGCCGGCGACCGACCATCTCCCGGATCGATTCCTCGATGTGGCCGGCAACCTTGCCGCAGTCAATCTGCAAGGACTCGACGCCTCGCCATTGCCCGGCAGATTCTGACATGCTCACAGAACTCGTGGAAGCCATTGTGCAATCGCCCCGATCACCGCCAGGGTGCCACTGGCGGCTTCCGGCCTTCGCCGCCGAAACAACCATTTCGGCGGAGCAAGTTGCCCGCCAGGGTACCACTGGCGGTTTATCGCGAGTCACGTCGAGCGGCTCGTCCGCCAGTGTCTTCTCGCCTGAAACAGCACAGGCAAACGACCCGTCGCAAGCACTTTCCCAATTTGTGTGGCCCTGTTTTGGAGGGCACAAGGGAAGCGCCCCGATCATCGCCGAGCACGCATCCCAGAACCGACAGCGTCGTGGCAAACCGTCGGCTTGTGTTGGCCAAGCCTGTCGCGAGCTTCGGCAGCACGTCGGCTGAAATGCTCCAGGTAGAAACAACCCATGAGCTGCAGGCTCAATACGCCAAGCAGGGCCATTTCTTCCCGCTCGCCCGACATCTTGCCCCCCTGCCTCCGTGCTTTCTCGACCAGTTTTCCAGTAAGCCGCGGATCAACGAGACCGAGCCTTGCCAGGGCCTTGTCGGAGAGCAGTTCATCGACGTAATCATCACATCGCGGGCCGAAAAACGCTTGCGTCATCGGCGCACGATACGGTTTCTTCGGGCGTTGCCAGATCTCCGGCGGCAGGCGCCGTGACGCCAGCCTTCTGAGGGCCACCTTGTCCATCAGTCCGGCAAGCCGCATCCGGCCGGGCAGACGCGTGCAGAAATCAACCACCTCGGGATCCAGAAAGGGGTAGCGGACTTCGACGCCGTGCCCCAATGCCACCCGATCGCCCTGGCAACACAGCAAATAGGGGCTCAGAAACGTGGCGATCTCGATCATCTGGGCACGAGCCAAAGGCCGCCATTGACGCCACTGGGCCGGCAGCAGACTCTCCAACCCGCCGTCCGCGCTGCCATTGCCCGCCAGACTGTCGCGCAACTCGGGAGCCAGAAAACTCATCCCCCAGGCTGTGTTCTGCCAACGAACCCGATGAGAGTAGAACGGATGGTCGGTCTCGGTCAGGCCTCGGCCGAAGAACTGCTGCCACATCCGGTTGTTCCGCTGCTCTCGCTGCCCGACATCCGGGTACAGACGCGAGAGGATCGCCGGCCTCATCTGCGACTCGGGATGCCTGGCCCAGAAACGGCGAACCTTGTCCTCCTTGAAAATGTCATACCCGGCCAGGAACTCGTCGGCCCCTTCACCGGTGAGCACCACCTTCATGTTGTTGTCGCGCACCAACTGTGAAAGGAGAAACAGGGGTGCGGGTGCCGTCCGCAGCAAGGGCGTCTCACAGTGCCACACAACCTCGGGCAGGGCATTGCGGATCTCGTTGGCCCCGCACAGAATCTCGTGATGACGGGTGCCCAGCAAGCCGGCCATTCTCCTTTGCTCCGGAGTCTCATCGAAGGCCGGATCGCAGAATCGAATCGCGAACGTCTGCAGCGGACTGCTGTCGGCGTGCCGGATCAACGCGGCAATGACCGACGAATCCAATCCGCCGCTCAGGTATGCCCCGACCGGAACGTCCGCTCGAAGCCGAAGGTTGACGGCCCGTGTCAGCTTCTCCTCGAGCATGTCGGCGGCGATGTCGAGAGATAGCCGGCCAGTCTGATCGTCCTCGCTGAAGTCCGGCTGCCAGTAGAACCGCTCGGTTTCCAACCCTCGCTCACCGAAACACACGGCCGCACCCGGACGCACACTGCGAATGCCGTCGAACACCGTTGACGGAGCACAGGCCGCCCACCGGCTGAACACCTGAGCGATGGCCGCTGGGTGAAACCGGGGGGTCATGTGCCCTGTGGCGAAAATGGCCTTCGCCTCGGAGGCAAACAGGACGCGTCCGTCCCGACATGAATACATCAGAGGCAGAATGCCCAGCCTGTCGCGAACCAGCCAGAGTCGGCGCCGTTTCGCATCCCACAGTCCGAAGGCAAACTGGCCGTTAAACTTCATCCAGGCCTCTTCGCCATACTGCTCGTAGCAGTGAATGATCACCTCGGTATCGCTGCTCGTACGGAACTGATGCCCGAGGCCAATCAACTGCTCCCTCAACTCGATGTAGTTGAAGATCTCGCCGTTGAATGTGATCCAGACCGACCCATCCTCGTTCTGCATGGGCTGCGCCCCGCCGGTCAGATCGATGATGCTGAGCCGGGTGTGAGCAAGCCCGACCTGCTCATCGCGATAGAATCCGTAGCCGTCCGGGCCTCGATGGCGAAGGACGGCGGCCATACGCCGCAGTTCCTCAAAAGACACCGGGCCTTGTTCGGGGCTGGTCAGGATGCCTGCGATACCGCACACGATTGAATCATCATCCGCCGACGCTGGCCCGCATTTCACGGGCTTCCACGGCCCTGGATCGTCTATTCCGTCTTTAGCGTGCTCTTCTTGATCTTGCCCGATTCTGTCTTCGGCAACACATCGCGGATTTCGATGAACTTCGGCACCATGTAGTTTTCGAGATTCGCGCGGCAATGTTGCCGGACGTGCTGCTCGGTCAGCAGCGTCCCGTTGCGGGGAACCACGAGCACCTTGATGGCCGTCCCGTCGATGGGGTCCTCGACGCCGAGCACTGCCGCCTCGGCAACCGATTCCATTTCATAGAGGACGTTCTCGATCTCTTTCGGGCTGACCTTCTCGCCCTTGCACTTGAACACGTCGTCTTTGCGCCCGACGAAATAAAGAAAGCCCTCTTCGTCCATGCGGAAGAGGTCACCCGAGTACAGCACCTTCTCACCGGGGATATCCCCTTCCCGTAGTCGTTCGGCGGTCTCCTTGGGCTTGCCCCAGTAGCCACGCATCACGTTGGCCCCGCGAATCACCAGCTCACCGATCACGCCCGGGCCGACTCGCTCACCGTGCTCGCCAACCACATAGACTTCCTCGTTGGGCATGGCCTTGCCCACGGAACTGATCTTGTCGTCCAGTCTCGCCGGATCCAGGTAGCTGACGCGCGTACACTCGGTCAGGCCGTACATTGAGAAAATCGTCGCCTGGGGAAACAGCTCCTGCAGCCTGCGGATATGCGCCGGCGGAAAAGCCGCCGCGGTGTTGGAGATATATCGCAGCGAGGACAGGTCCAGGCCCTCGAAAGGCGCCATCTGCAGCAGTGTGGCAAAGATCGTCGGCACACCGGGCAAGCCCGTCACGCGCTGCTCAGCCATCCTCTTGAGAATCTGGTACGGGTAGGCGAAGGACTTCTCAATCACCACCGAGAAACCGATCCTCGCCCCGGTGATCACCTGGTAGAGGCCGTAGTCAAACGAGAGGGGCAGGACGCAGATCACGACGTCCTCAGGAACGTTGCCGAGATACGTCGAGATGGCCCATGCCGTGTTGGCCATGTTACGATGGGTCAGCATCACTCCTTTGGGGTCGCCGGTCGAGCCGGAGGTGTAGATGATGGTGCAGAGATCGTTGTCGATGAGCCCTGGATCGGTCGGCCCGGCGTGCGGCTCGCCGAGGATCTGAGCGAACAAGCGTCCCGCCGGCGCGCCCTCCTCCGGCTGGTCCGCCCAGATCACCGTCGACACGGACGGAGCTTCCCACAAGACGGAGCCCACGACTCGGGCCAGGGCCGGGTGAACGACGATCGCCTTCACGCCACAGTCATTCAGGATGTAAGCCAGCTTCTTGGCCTTGGTGGTCGGGTTGATGATCACGAACACCGCCCCGGCCTTGAGGATGCCGAACACCGAGACAACGAGTTCGGCCGAGTTCTCCATGAACACGGCCACCCGGTCACCACGTCGGATACCTGCCCGCTGCAGGTCACAGGCCAGTCGGTCGCTGTCGTGATCAACCTGCCCGAAGGACCGGACTTGCCTGTCGCAGATCAGGAATGTCTTGTCGGGATGACGGTCAGCGCTGTCCCGCAGGAAATCATGTACCAGTATCTTCATTGCCTGCCGACTTCCCCTACGCAGTGTCCCGCGCAGCCAGCTTGCGCTGAACGAACTGTGTGATGCTGGAGATGCTGTCCAGGTTCTCCGGCACGAGGTCTTCGTCGTCGATCCGGATCTGATAGGTCTTCTCCAGGAACGAGACCAACTCCAATACCCCGGTCGAGTCAATCACACCGGCATCGAGCAGCGATTGCGAGCTGCTCAGACCGTCGCCGTTGCCCAGGAGAAAATTCTCCACCACGAATGCGCGAACATCATGCTCCAATTCCACGCGAATGCTCCGTAGACAGACCCCCCAACATCAAGAGCAGCAGACACACAAGCGGCAGTAGCCGCGGCTTAAGAGCCTGTCTCGGTAGGCTCAGTTGGCCCGGGTGCCACTGGCGGCTTGCCCGCCAGTGCACGGGCAGACAAGCTGCCCGTGGCACCCAACTGGGACAGGCTCTAAGTTCCTCCCGTGTCGGGCAGCAGGGCCCGGATCGACAACACCGTCTCGGAGGCGAATCGTTTGACGGATGCCTCGGCCTGCTTGAGACCGCTCCGATCATGCGCCCCGGCTGAGATCTGGACCTGCGCCACGTAGTAGTTCGGGTCCCTGGACAGGTTGGGCAGGCGGGCCGACGGGCCCCAGAAATCAGTCCAATCGGTCGTATGCCGTCCTCTGAACACGTAGTAGTTGAGAACCACGGCGGCGGCTTCCATTCCGGGTCGAGACTTGAAGAAGTGATGAACGAGACAGCCGTACTCGACGCCGTCCACGGGGCCGAAACGGTCTTGATGTGACCCGCTGGGGGTCCACCCGTGCACCTCGTAGCAGATCTGAGGACGATGCCCCAGCATTTTGGCCGGCTTGGCCGCGTATGACACGTACAGGTCGACGGTCTCGCCCGTTTGCGGATCAGTATACCGCCTGTTGATGTAGTCGTCACACCCCGCCACCTTCAACACACGCTCGTCCAAGGGGATATCAATGCCCTGCCAGGATTCAACCTCCAGCACCGACAGCGGGCGATCGAGAACAATCGGTCTGGCATCCGCCTCACTGAGCATCCGGTCCAGATAGCGCTGTCCCAGGCCACACGAGAACAGGACCACAATCGCAATGGCGACCGCCCACAGCCCTTGCCGCGAACTGCCCGGCGAAACCGCTTCATCGCGCCGGCTTGAGTGCCCTGTCACGATTCCACCTCAGTGAGTACCTCATTTCCAATTCCACATTCACCATTCTTCATTCCCCGGCGTTGCGGTAGGCAACGCTGGGCTATAATCTGCCGTTGGTCTGTGAGGGCTCGATAACAATGATTCACTGGCCTCCCGCTCTGGTAACCGTTGTCCGTAAGGTGAAGACTTTCTTCGGATGGTTCAGCAGCCACACTCTGGCCGGGATTCCGTTGGACTGGCTCGTCAGGTTCGTCGTACTCGGGTTGGCGTACTGGCTTCTCGCCCGGAAGATGGGCAGACGAGCGGCGGCCGCCGTATGCATCGCAGTCCTGCTCACCAGCGAGCTGCTGGAACTGGTGTGCAACCGTTGCTTCCCGCACATCCACACACCTGATTGGGGAGATCTGGCCGATGTCTTGAGCGGCCTGGCGGGCATCGCCGCTGCTGAAGGCATTCGACGTCTCAAGGCTGCTTCGCCGGCTCGACCATCGATATAACATACGGCTGTATAGCTCCACGAAAGGACCAGAAGCCAGCCAGGCCTATTGCGGGGTGCCACTGGCGGTTTATCGCGAGTCACGTCGAGCGGCTTGTCCGCCAGTGTCTTCTGTCCTGACACAAACTGGCAGACTGCCCGTCGTAACCACTCTCCCGTTTCTATGGTCCTATTCAGCCAACCTGGGTAGCAGCCCGGCCGCCCACCCGGCTCCGGCGGTCGTCGCGATCACGGCTGGCCGTCCCAGCCGGTGGCCCGGCAATCACCCGCAAGAGCCAAAGCTCCCCGATCATGACCAGTACCGCCAGCGGCATCATGGTCAGACCCGCGAAATCGTGGAAGAACCGGTTCGCCACATCGCTGCTGACGCTATCGTAGAGAATCACAGTGGCAATCAGCCGAAGAGTGTTCGCCAGTATGGCGACCGGCACGCTCGACAACACCAGAATGGCCTTCTGCCAGCCGGGCCGTCGAACCTTGAACGCCAGGGCGGCCGCCACGATCACGAACGCCGTCAGCATTCTAAGACCGCTGCACGCCTCCGCGATGGCGACGCTGGTCCCCTCGCTGGGCCATAGGACATTGCCCTCGCGGACCACCAGATAGCCCAGGATCTCCAGGCCATAGACGGCCGACGTCGTCGCAAAGCTCTGCAGCGGCAGCGAGACCAAGCCATGGATCCGGCGAGGCAGCGGAAACATGAGCGCCACAAACAAGACGATCCATATCACTTTCCTTGTCAGAGACCACCCCAGAACAAACAGGACGGTCCCGAAAACGGCAAGGAACAAAGACAGGTGCTCAAGTGAGCCGAAGGAAAGGATAATGCCCGCGCTGCGAACCACCTGAGAAAACAGCATCACGAGCAGTCCCGGCCAGCAGGGGCGGATCGGCAAAGCCGACAGCTCTCGGCGTCGCGTCCACAGCAGATAAACGATGATCGGGGGAACCAACTGCCCCGCGGAGTAGTCAGGATTGCCCTGCCACTCGGCCCAGAGCCCCACCAGGACCGGCCAATAGCTGTACAGGAGGCAGGCAACAAGCATCGACCCGAGGAGCCAGGCCCAAGCCCCGTAACCTTTCCCAAGACTCACCGAAGCTGATCTTACGCTACAAGACATCGAACACGCTCATCACCCGCCGGTCAGGAGAGCTTCCGCAATTGTCAAGCCGGTATCGATTGTTCGATCACTCCGACACAATCAGCGAGGGCTTCTTTCCAATGGCGAGGCCGGACTGCCAAGTCGCGCTCAATCTTCTCCGTATCCAGGACAGAATACGCCGGTCGAACCGCCGGTCGTTTGAGCTCGGACGTCAGCAGGGGGAGCACCCCACATCGACGGCCGGACAGCCGGATGATTTCGCAGGCGAACTCGTTCCAGGAACACTCTCCTGCGTTGGCGAAGTGATAGGTCCCCGCGCAATCGGCCGTAGCTATTCGCAGGAGAACCTCCGCCAGATCCGCAGCGTAGGTCGGACGCCCAATCTGATCCGTGACAACCGTCACTTCCTCGCGATTCATGCTGAGCTGCAGGATGGTCTTAACGAAATTCTTGCCGTGAACCCCAAACAGCCAACTGGTTCGCACGATCGCATGATCGGGCAAGAGCCTTCGGATGTTCTCGTCACCCGCCGCCTTGCTGCGACCGTAGGCACTGAGCGGCCGAATCGGGTCACCCGGCAGCCAAGGAGACGTCTTCGAGCCATCGAACACGTAATCTGTACTGACGTGGACCAACCGGGCGCCTGACTCGCGGCACGCGCGAGCCAGATTGGCCGGCCCTTCGGCGTTTACAGACATCGCCTGCTCCTGGTGGCTCTCGCAGCCGTCTACGTCGGTGAACGCGGCGGCATTGATCACCACACGCGGGCACAGTCGCTTGAAAGCGTCCGACACGGATTTCGCGTCGCTGATATCGATCTGCTCGATATCAAGCGCGTGCATCGCAGCAAAAACCGCCGGCGAGCCTTCGCGGCAAAGCCGAACAAGTTCCGTGCCTAGCATTCCCTTGGCACCAACGATACAGATCGACTCAGCAGCCGCCATACTGCCTCTTATAATACTCCAGATACTCACCGCTCTTGATTCGTCGCCACCAGGCTTCATTGCGGCGGTACCAATCGATCGTTTCCTGCAGGCCCGTCACAAAATCAACCCGGGGCCTCCAGCCCAATTCAGACGTAATCCTGCTCGTATCCACTGCATAACGCCGATCATGCCCCGGACGGTCCGCGACGTACTCGATCATCGAGCTATCGCGGCCCAACCCCTCCAGCAAGAGGCGCGTGATATTCATGTTGCTCTGCTCGTTGTTGCCCCCGACGTTGTACACTTCGCCCGGCTGCCCTTTGTCAATCACCAGCCGCACCGCTCGGCAATGATCGGACACATGAATCCAATCACGAACGTTCATACCGTCGCCATAGACAGGCACTCTTCTGCCTTCCATCAGGTTGGTAATGAATAGCGGGATAAGCTTCTCCGGAAACTGGTACGGCCCGTAGTTGTTCGAGCAGCGAGTGATAATCACCGGCAACTGATAGGTATGGAAATAGGCCCACGCCAGCATGTCGGCGGCCGCCTTCGACGCACTGTAGGGACTGTTGGGCTGGAGCGGCGTCTGCTCCGAGAACCTGCCGGTCGGCCCCAGCGATCCGTACACCTCGTCGGTGGAAATCTGCAGGAACAGCCGCAGCCTGCGGTTGCGAGCCTCATCCAGCAGAACCTGCGTGCCCTGCACGTTCGTGTGGACGAACTCCTTGCAGCCGAGAATGCTGCGATCGACGTGGCTCTCGGCGGCGAAGTTGACCACCACGTCTACGCCTGACATCGCCTCCCCGACCGCTCCCGCATCACAGATATCGCCTCGAACAAACCGCAGACGAGGATTGTCGAGATAACCGGTTAGGTTCTCGAGGTTGCCGGCATAGGTCAGCATGTCGTAGGCGACGACTCGCGCATCCGGATCTTCATCCAGCACTTGCCTGACGAAGTTGCTGCCGATGAATCCCGCCGCTCCGGTGATCAGATAAGTCGTCATTTCGTCAGTTCGTTCTGGCCGCGAGCACAGGTCGAGCCCCGGCCTGGTCATCCAGATGGTTCGCTCCGCCGGAGGCGACGAGAACACCGGCCCGATGGAGGGATTCGAAGGTGCCGGCGTCGGTCCACCAGCCGTCCAGAATCTCGTATGTCATCGTCCCCTGCGCGATATAGGCGTTGTTGACGTCGGTGATCTCCAGCTCGCCGCGGCCGGACGGCTTGAGCGTCCTGATGATCTCGAAGACCTGCGAATCGTACATGTAGATGCCGATCACCGCATAGTTCGTCTTGGGCTTGGCGGGTTTTTCCTCGATCCCGAGAACCGAGTTGCCCTCGATGTCGGCAACTCCGAACCGCTGCGGATCGTCGACCTCCTTCAGCAGAATCTTTCCGCCTCGCTGCTGCGTGAAGAAGCCGCCGACCGCCTTGCAGATGTTCTTCTCGATGATGTTGTCGCCCAACACGACGACGATCTTGTCACGATCGACGAAATCCTCGGCCAGACGCAGCGCGTCGGCAATCCCGCCCTCGCCCTCCTGGTAAGTGTAGTGCAGTTCGCGAAGCCCGAAAGCCTTGCCGTTGCCCAGCAGCTTGAGAAAGTCGCCGGCGTGCTCTCCACCGGTCACCACCATGATGTCCTGTATGCCGGCCTTGACCAGGCATTCGATCGGATAGTAGATCATGGGCTTGTCGTAGACCGGCAGCAGGTGCTTGTTGGTCACACGGGTCAGCGGTGACAACCGCGTTCCCAGTCCGCCGGCAAGAATCACGCCCTTCATGTCAACTGTCCTTCCTGGTCCGCAGACCGCATCCTAGAACAGATCCTTGACGTCTCGCAGCAGAGGGTTTCTGGCGTCCTTGGGTGATAGCAGCGCCTTGTCGGGGCAGACCGGCCAGACAATCCCCAGGTCCGGATCGTTCCAGGCAATTCCTCGCTCATGCTCCGGCGAATAATAGCCGGTCACCTTGTAGGCCACTTCAGTGTGTGGAACCAACGTGCAGAAACCATGGGCGAATCCCACGGGAACCAGGAGTTGATTCCACTCGTGCTCGCTCAGCGTCACACTCACGTGCTTGCCGAACGTGGGGGAATTCCGGCGGATATCCACCGCGACATCAAGAACCGCACCTTTCAGAACCCGCACGAGCTTGTCTTGCGCAAACGGCGGAATCTGATAGTGCAGACCTCGAACCACCCCTCGCTCGGCCGACAAGGACCAGTTGTCCTGCACGAAATCGAGACGGATGTCCGCCACCTCGAAGCAACGCCTGCTATAGGTTTCCGAGAACACGCCTCGTGAATCCTGGAACCGGCGGGGCACCAGAATCTTGATCTCGGGAATCTCAGTTTCAATGACCTGCATTGGGCGAGGCGGTCAGACGGAATCTAGTCGCGCTCCATGTATTCGCGTTTTCCGAAACCGGCGGCACGATCTGGGCGCACTCCGTCCCCGTCAGCCGTCACTAGACGTCCGATAACTTCACCTCGGCCTCATCTGAGCGGCCGCCGGTTGACCTTCTTTCAGCCGCCTTCGGGAGTCCGATCTCGTCGTTCACCTCGTCGGCAGCCTATATCGTCGTCTCGCCTCTGCTGGCTCCAGACTAGGTAGTCGCCACTCCGACCCTGCCGGTCTGCTTGTCCGCAGGAATCAGATAGGGGAGAGGAACACGCCAGCCAAGCAGAGCGACAAACGTCGCAGCCATTATCTTCAAGTCGAGCCAGATGGAGAAGTGCCGCACGTAGTTGATGTCAAAGAAGATCCACTCGTGGAAATCTCCCTCTGTTCGATTCTCGTCACGGCAAACCTGCCAGAGCCCGGTGATGCCCGGGCGAACGGAAAGCCTTGCCAGACGCCATGGTACACAGATCTGATTCTCTCGGAACGGCGATGGGCGAGGACCCACCAGGCTCATGTGACCGGCAAGCACGTTCAACAACTGAGGCAGTTCATCGATATTCGTAACCCTGAGCAGACGCCCGATCCGGGTGACTCTCGGGTCCTGCTTCAGCTTGAACTGCGGACCGTCCAGTTCGTTCTTCTCGTAGAGCTTCTGCTGCATCTTGTGCGCGTCGGCCATCATGGTGCGAAACTTGAGACAGGAGAAATCCTTTCCACCTCGCCCTTCGCGTCGATGCGTGAAGAACACCGGGCCAGCCGAGTCCAGTTTGATCAGGAAAGCTACAATCGCCATCGGGATGGCCAGCAACACCATCGCCGGAAGGGCCAGCGCGATATCCAACAATCGCTTGGCTGCAGACTGGACTGTCCTATTTACACCGGCGGTGTTATCCGCCAGGACCTCCATTTCCCTTGCCCATCGCCATTCACTTGGCAAAGACGTCAACGGCACTGTTCTGGTCGACGGCCCGCCACTACCGTGATCATGCGTGACTTGACCGGAACAGACTTCGTGACGGACTGCCGTCTCGGGAACCAACTCCGTACCATTATTCAACACGGACTGAGCGATAGTGGTCCCCCGTCCGATCCGGCAGCGAGGCCCAATAAGTGTGGGACCGATCACCATCGCCGACTCCTCGACAACAGTCCCATCTTGAACGACAACGGGCGGCACGAACCGAACGGAAGGGTGAATCTGACAGTCGTGCCCGACCAGCACACCCGTGGAATGCAGGGTAAAGCGGCCATCCGTCGGGGAGGCTGCCACCTGCGTGGTGATACGATCACTGAAGCTGAGGAATGCCTGCGGGCAACTCAGATCAGAAACCGCCTCGTTTAAAGGAAGATCTCGGTTGAGTCCTCCCCTGGCAAGCAGCCCTGCTCGCAGCTCCGGCAGTGTCCGGAAACGAATTCCGGCGATGGCGCGCGCTGGTGCGAGGGTGCAGGCAATCGCTTTTTCGGCGGTTTCGGGCCATTCCATGAGGCTGTAAAGGCGTTGAATGCACTGCACCGAACCTTCAGAGTCGCACTCAATCCGCTCCTGCACTTCCTCGAAGTCGACTCTTAGGCAAACAAGATGAGTGGCCCCGTGGTACTCATCAAGGCCCGCGATAAGCCGCTCAACGACGTGGCCTTCGAACGGCCAATAACGAGAGTTGATCACAAGAAGATGATCGGCTGCCTCCGACCTGTTGAGAACACTGCCGAGCCGGTCCTGACGAGTCAACCGGACGGGCAAGCGAGTAGACTCCAGGATTTGTCTATCGTAGCCGGCGGGGGCATCAAACGACGGCATGACTAATGGTTCGACCCCGCTCACGTGGGACAACTGCTTGACCAGGTAATCCAACACAGTGTGTACCCCAAGCGGCATTGCGAGCAATGGGAGCAATGGCGAACCATCTCCACAGTGGATTTGATTATCGACGATCAGCGGGACTATCGATCTCACCACACTCACCCTTCAACACGTCGTGCAGGACCGGTCGGCCGGTGGACCAGGCAGCGAGACCGGCGTACGGGCGAACCCATGCCCCGATGCCGACTCACCACCAATCGCAGCCACGTCGAGGCATTCGTACACATCGAGCCAAACGGCACCAGTCGAAGGCGAACTCCCCTCCCGAAAGGGCAAATCAGGCCTCGTTGGGGCTTTCAAGCAAGATTCACCCGGAGAATCAACACAGGCCCGATGCCTGGCATCTGAAAGCCGTCAGCAGAGGGCTTCTCTTCGCCGCGTGAACCAAGTCGACGCCGTTGAACAAGCTCAGCCCGGAGATGCGAGGGAAGTGATCTGGCCGAAGGTAATCCCCAAGGCTCCGCGAAAACCTGCGACTGATCTCCGCCAAGGTGGACGAAACCCCTGACCCAACCCCCCTCTCTCCCACGAGACCATCCCCTACAGAAACCGCCAACACACATCGTGTGGGTCAACCATTCAGCTCGTTGCCACGCAAACGGCGTTCTGTTGCATCACACCATCATCAATCACGGCGTTGTCCGCCAATACGCAGTCATCCACGACCGCTCGGACTCCAATCCTGCATGAAGACCAGAGAGCAGAACGACAGACGGTGGCAAGTTCTCCTACTTGAGAACCTGCTCCGACGGACGTCGGGCCGACAATGACTGCGTTTGTCCCGACTTTGCAGCCCGGTCCGATCAGCACCGGCCCGACCAATTTGACATCTGATTCGACCTGAGCCGTCGCGTGAATACGCGCCTCGCCTTGCTTGTGGTATCCCGGCCCGGTTTCGCCATTTCTCACGACCGCCTCGATCATCCACTTGTTCACCGTCAGGTACGAAGCCGCGCATCTGACCCTGGGAAGCACCTCGCTGCCGACGATGTGTGTGTACACGCGAACGCCTTTGGCATGCAGGTGCGGAACAAGCCTTTCCTTGACATCCTGGTATCCGGTCCGCCCGATGTATTCGGCAATTCGCCTTGAGCAAACATAAACGCCGGCCGGCAGGAGTCGCCGCCGGCTGACGGCGTCGCCCCCCCCGCGTACAGATGCCACGGTCAGCAGCGCACCGGAGCGGTCATGAGCTTCCAGCAGTGCCTGAAGGTCAATCCTGGGAAGCACGGATGCATCGATGACAACGAAGGCCGAGGCAAGCCGGTCCATGATGACATCTCGGATACAACCCGCCGGGCCACGAGGCAAGCGATCTTCATAGTACTCGAGCACCGCGCCGCAATCGCGACCATCACCCAGCGCTCGCGATACGTAGAGCGTATCGCTGTTGGCACAGATGCTCACGTTGCGGATGCCGGCTCCACCCAGCCACTTGATGGTGTGCGTCAGCAAGGGCTCGCCTGCCACAGGGACAAGAGGCCAGCAGGCAACGCGATCGAGTGCTGAATTGCCCCACGAATGAACACCCGCCAGAACAATCCCCTCGACAACGACACGATCGGACTCGCGAGCCATGTCGTCGGCCACGAAACCAGCGGCGCGCATCATACTCGCGTCACTGCTCAGCAGCGTGCCCGCCTGAGTCTTCTTCTCCGACCTCGCTGTCGCTGTCTTCATAGAAAACACGCACACAAAATGCTTACGACCCGCATTCCGTTGCTGTCTGTTTTTTGGATACTTCGAACTCAGTTGCCCGTCGTTCTTCCCTGTCGACGGACCCCGGTGCGCTCGACAGAGAGCGCCTACGTTGGAGGTGTCTTTCGGCTGCTCGCCACCCCCTGCCGGCCCCGAAATCACAACGCACCGCACACAGCGGTTACTGGGGTATACTACCCCAGATCCAAGGCATATTTCAAGTCCCAACTCCAAAACTTCCCACAGATTCTTTGCCATAACGACATATTAGATAAACCCCTGCGGGAGCATGGCTTCCGAAAACCTGTGGCCTTGTTAGAAACGTGATCCTGTCAACAGAACCTTCGCTTGCGCATCCGAGCAAATACTGTGCGGAGCCCGGTAATAATCTAACGCCTGATGCAGCAGCGTTTTGCGCTCTAGCCGAAACATCAATGGAATCCTAGGGGGGTATTCGCCCGCTGGCCACAGTTCTGCGGCAGCTTCAGAAAGAAGCGATTCCTGTCGCAGAATCAAGAATCAAAGCAGATCAAAAGGATTCACTGATTTTTCGTTGCTCCTAGTCCTCGCTGGCGAGAGCGCGCATGCAGCCGCGAACCGACGCGAACAACGCGATCGTGGAGTACGTTCGACTGTCGCGCCCAATGAGCATCTTGACCCAGTGTGCCGCGCTCTGCATCGCGGACACGTTTGCGGATCGGGCTGTCCAGGCGCGAAGATGCCCTGACACACCATCTGCTTGCATCGACTCCCGGTGTTCGCATCGCCACGATTGACGCGCCTCGTGGCCGTATTTGGCAGTGGGGCTACCCCGAGAATCTCGACCGCAGGCTCCCAGATTAGACAACTGGGCATCCGAGCATGAGTGGAGAGCTGCCCGTGCTAGCTGTAGACTGACATTCATTCAGGGCGCTGCGGAACCATGGCAATGCAGAACCTCGGCAAGGTCCTGAGGGAACTTGGTTGTCGAGCGCGCGAGTGGCGGAACTGGCAGACGCGCAGGATTTAGGTTCCTGTACCGAAAGGTGTGGGGGTTCGAGTCCCCCCTCGCGCAGTTGTTGATCGAGGCTCATCGGGTCGCCGTGACAGGAAAGCTTGAGGTGAACCATTCGACTGTTGGGCAGCCACTGAAAACTGACAACTGACCACTGACCAGTAGTGTCCGGTTGAGCTTGAGGCATATGGTCTCAAGCTGCGTTCAACACA